>NZ_CP097149.1:1820000-1912500 GCF_023370075.1 Deinococcus sp. QL22 | reverse complement strand
CACGCCTGTATCAGTGGCAGCCAGGATAGCTGTGCCGTAGGGAGCGAGATCACGGATAGGAGGAGTGGGGAGCGGCGTGGTTACTGTGGCTACAGGGTCGCCCAGGGTGGCAGGTGCGGCCCGCAACACTTCGCTGCCCCCGCCCAGCGCAGGCCGGGCTACCACGCCCGTATCGCCCAGCACCGCCAGCCGAACTGGGGGGGTATCGGGGCCGGGAATCGGCGGGGTAAAGGTGGGCAGGGTGGCCGTCCAGATCAGCGTGCCGTCGCTGCGGTACAGGGCCAATTGCTGAGGCCCGTTGAGGCAGGCACTGAGGGTCAGCAGGCGGTCACGGGCAGCGCTGGTGGCCGTACTGGTGAGACACACGGGGGTAAAAGGCAGTGCAGTAAAGGCTTGAGGAGTGGCCAGATTGGCGTCCCGGCTTTCTAGCCCCGCCGCCAGCGTGAGGAGGGCGCGGCCACCCCCCGGCAAGGTATCCAGACTGACGCCGCCCGTGACCGGAACCGTGAATTCGGCAGGGGCAGGGTCGCCAGATATCCCTCCTGTGGTCACGGTTTGAAGGGTTGTGCCGCCATTGGTCAGGACAGCCAGCCGCAGAATAGGCAACCCTTCTTCGGTGCCGGTGCAGGCAGCCAGCAGCACCGGTAGCAGAAGGAATGACAGATGCTTTGGCCGAAGCGGAGTGCTGCTAGGCCATCTGCCTTTCCCACTGACCACTACCGACTCCCCACGCACAATCTGCCCTATCAAATTCCGTTTCAACATACTGACCTCACAGGGACGAACATCATCACCGGACACCCGGTAACAGCGTGGGCAGGGGCGTCAGGCCGCCCGCACCAATATCGAAGAGGGGGTAAGCGGTGCTGCCGGGAAGCCCGATGGCGAGTCGGTAGCGCTGGATGCTCAGGTCTATTTCGGCCTGTAGCGCCCAGCAGCAGCGGTCTATGGTGAGGCCGATGACGGGCGCGAGCGGGGTCGGGTTAAGCCGCACGCCATCTTGCCAAATAAACGTCTGGCGCAGGCTGGCCGTGAGGTACGCGCCGGGTTTGGGGCCGTTGCCCAGTGCCAGCCCCAGCTTCAGCGGGTTCAGGGTCAGGCTGTCGGTGGCCTTGTCGTCGGGGAAGGTTCCGGTGCGCGTGCGGCTGTAATTGGCTGTACCGGACAACGAAAAGCGCGTTCCAAATTGCCAGTCGGCGGTGAGGTTGGCTTGGGCGAGTTCAGTGCGCTGCTGATCCAGGCCCTTCACATTGAACAGAGCCGTCGCGCTGATGCTCTGGCCCGGACGGGTGGTTCGGAGGCTGGCACTGAGGTTGGGGCGCGTCCAGCCAAAACGGGCCACATCGAAGGGGCCGCCGTAGGTCACCTGCCAGTTGGTCGCTTGCCCCGCCGCCGTGCCCACGCTGAAGGTGACGGTGCCACTCTCTTTGACATTGGCGGGCTGATTGACCAGCAGATCATGTGCCGTAGACAGCGTGTAAGCGCCGCGCCAGGTCACGCTGGCGCCGCCGTTGAGGCGGGGAGTGGCCTGCGCCGAGGCAATGGCCGCGTCGGTGGGAAAGGTCAGCGTTTCGCGGGCACTGACGGTGAAGGGATTGAGCACCGTATCCCGTGTGCCCGTCGCGTTGAACTCTGCGCCGATGGCACTGATATTGGGCGTTTGAATGGCGTGCGTGACGAACACGTTGAAGTTGTTGGTTCGCACATCGCCCGTCACAGTGGCCCTCACCGTAAACGGCAAGTATCCCCCGGAGCGCGTGTAGCCCCCAGTGGCAGAAAGCGCGAGGTTGGGCGCAGGCCAGAGGCGGCGAATGGGCGGGGGTGGGGGCGGCGTGACAGGCGTGCTGGTGGTTACCGTGTTGGACGCTGCGGGCGCAGTTATCGTGGTTGGAATGGTTGTCGCCTGATTGGCTGGAGTCTGACTGGCTGTGGTCTGAGCTGCTGTGGTTGCCGTACCGTCAGCCTGAGTGCTACCCGCTGAACTGCCCGCGCCCACGTTCGCTCGGGTCTGTCCGGCTCCAGTCTGTGCCCCTCCAGTTTGCGCCGCGTCCGTTGACGTGCCCGTGCCCGAATTGGCCGAGGCTTGATTGGCATTGGGAACTACCTGGCTCTGACCCGTACCGGTTTGGCCCGTACTGGTTTGACCTGTATTGGTTTGACTCACGTTAGCCCGGTTCAGCGCTTCAATCTGCTCGTCGGTGCGTGGGTCGCTGAGCGTGATGGAATAATTGGCGCTCTCTACCACTCCGGTATAAAAGTTGTGAGACAACGACGCCGACGCACTCAGCGGCACGCGGTTCACCGACAGGTTGAAATTCGCGGGAGCCTGAGCCTCTGGCCCCAGCATCAGGTCGCGGGTAAGAGAGACGCCGAAGGTCACGTCCTTGACTGGGACAGTGCTGATGGTCAGGCCGATGGGCGCACTGACGCGGCGGCCCGACAGAGCGTCAAAGGCGAAGGGACTCGTGCCCTCGATGCGGGTATACGCGCCGCTGACGGTAAACGTGTTGGTGGTATTCCAGCGCTGGGTCAGCTGTGCGCCCAGATTCAGCTGCACAGTTCTGGCCCCAGTGCCGTAGTAGCGCCCGGTAAAGGTATTGTTGAGGGTCAGGTCGGCATTCGTCCACGGTTTGGCGGTGTAGGAAATGCTGTGCTGTTCTTCCAGCCGCGAGGTGGAGATGTTGATGCCCTGCAAAGTGGCGCTGCGTGAGAGTGGATTGCTCTGACCACTGTATTGCCCCACCGTAAATTTAAAATCGGTGCTGAGGCCGCCCTGCACGTAAGGTTTCGGGTCAACGACGACTTCCGGCTGCTTGAGGGGCGTGGTCAGCCGCGTGACTCCCTCAGGGCCATAGCGGTCTATGTAATTGAACTGCCCGCTGAACGACGGATACTCCACATTGACGCCAAAATTGACGTTGGTGACGCCGCGTTCTGGGTCGCCACTGGCGCGGCCCAGATCGCTACGGGTCACGGTAAGGCTGTAATCGAGGTCGCGCACGGCGGTCACGAGCGGAATCCGGCCCTTGGCGCTGAAATTGATGTCCAGATCGGTGCCGGGCTGCTGCGTACCGTCAGACAGGAAGGGGCGCGGGTTGTTGAGCACGTACAGATTCAGGCGGTCGATGAACGGGAGCGGCTGATAGGAACGCAGCGACACGCCGACGCCGAAGCTGGGGCTGCGGTTCTGGTAGTAGCGCAGCAGGGTCGTGCCCAGCGTGGTAGAGCCGATGCTGAAGGGCAAATCGGCTTCCACGGTGTAGCCGTCCTGCGCCGCCTGCCCAATCGAGAGGCGCGGTTGGCGTTCGGGGTCGTTGAGGGGCAGCACCAGCACGGGCAGATACAGCACCGGAAAGTCGGCCAGCAGCAGTTGGGCGCGGTAGGCGACAAGGCGGTCTCCGGGGTACACGATCAGGCGTTCGGCGCGGAAGGCGTAGTCGTTGGGCGTGCGGCCACACTTGGCGCAGGGCGTGAAGTAGCCGTTATTGGCCCGCAGTTGCCCCGGAATCCGGTCGACTTCCGAACCCCGAATCTCCAAGTCCGCGTCGCTGATCAGCACGTCCTGTCCGGTCAGTTCCTCGGTGCCCAAATCCACCACCAGGTTCTCCCCGGTCAGTGTTTGCGCGTCGGACGCTGAAAAATAGCTGGCCTGCCCCACCAGCGTCAGCGTGCGGCGGGTGCGGTTGTACTCCACGCGCAACGCTTTCACTATGTCGTCGTCTACCCGCAGTTCCACGCCGCCCGATTCCTGTGCGCCACTGATCAGGACGATCTCTTGGCCGTCCAGTTGCCGCAGTTCCAGCGTATCGGCGCTGATGATTTTGACAGTGCGGGCTTCTGCACCGCTTATCAGCCCAGCGAAGGTGAGGGCCGCGCCCAGCAGCAAGCCCGCCAGTCTGCTCCTCCGCTTCCTGACTGTGCCAGACGCACCTGCCCGCTTCATTGGGTCATCCAAGTGGGGGCAGCGGGGTGACTGGCAAAGAGATTCAGAGATGCAGGAGAAGGCAGCGGGCGAGCCAGCGCCAGCCTAGGCCGCGTTCCCTCTACCCCGCCCGCCAGCGCACTCAGCGATGTGCCGGGGTAATAGAAGCCCAGTACGTGCAGATGGTCGTAGCCCTGCCGCGCCAGCCCCAGCGCCCCGTACTGCGAGAGGCCGACGCCGTGCCCCGCGCCCGCGCCCTCCACGATCAGTGGGTTCAGGCCCGAGAGGGTGGCCCGGCTGCTGACCGCGCCCAGCGAACGCACAAAGCCGCCTGCCTCGGCCCCGGAAATGCGGGCCACACCCGACGCACCCGTAAAGCTGATCTGCTGTGGCCTGCCCGACGCGCTGAAACCGTTGACCGTGACGGCCTGAAGGATGCCGACGCGCACGCCGTAGCGCCCCGCGACTTCCTGCACCTTGCTCAGCGGAACCTCTATGCGCCACCGCGCACGTGGGCTGCCTGCCGAAAAGGGGTCAGCTTTGGCCGTCAGGTAGGGCACGTCCTTACCCCAGACTTCGGCGCTGGACGCCGTAAACCCGCCCGAATCGCTGGAAAAATAGGTGCTGGCCGCCTTGCCTGCGTAGGCCACGACTTGCCCAGCAGTGGCGGCAATGGCGGCGTCGGTGGCGGGTTTCTCGGACGCTATTCCGGTGTAGACCTGACAGCTTTCGGTGGCGCAGGTGTCAAACGGTAGGGCGGGATTCACGCGGGCAGCGACGTAGGTGCGGGCAATCACAGCCTGAGCCGCCAGCGCCGCAGCGGGCCAGGAACTCGGCATCTCGGACGCCACCACGCCGCGCAGATAGTCCTCGACATTCACCACATTAATGGCCTGCACGCCGCCGCGCTCGGTTCGCAGGAACACCCCGCCCCGGTAGGCCTTGCCGCCAATTTCCACGACGCTGCCGGGGGTTGGGGGCAAATACAGGGTAGCGTTGCCAGAGTCTTGCCCGTTCAGCGTCAGGCGTGCACCTGCGCCGCTACCCTGCACGCCCACGCGCCACGCCGCAAATTGCAGGGGCGCGGGGGTGGGCACGGCCGGATAGACCGGAAGGGGCGTTGCCGGAGGGGCCGCCACCGGAACCCGCACCGTCAGGCTGGGCGCAGCCAGCACCAGCACGCGCACATTCAGGGCCGAGGCCGCAGGAGCGCACAGCAGCCCGCCCACAACCAAGACGTGTGTGGGCAGCCGGGAAGAGAAACGCGGTGCAGACATGTGCGGCGAGTATACGCAGCCCCCCATCAGAGGGCCATGAGAAAAGCCGACTGTGGGTAAGGGGTGAGGATGGATTGGCGGTCAGGAACAGTCTAAGGGCCGGGGGTCTAAAGAAGGGCAAGGGCCACCCTCGTTGCCGACTCTCTTTTCGTGCTGCAAGTCCCGTAATCCACAGAGAAACAGCTTTAGCCAGAGCTTGTGATCACTTCTCAGACCGTCAGGCCCTTGACCCTTAGATGCCCTTCCCGTCAGGCATTCCCACAACGCACAGCCAAACACGCCATCATGCCCCCATGACGGCAGCGGCGGCGGGACAGGTCTGGGCACACGTCGGGCAATCTTTTTCGGAGACGGAATACGACATCGTGATCATCGGGGCCGGACGAATGGGCGCGGCCTGTGCCCTGTATCTGCGCCAACTGATGCCCGGTTCCAGACTCTTGCTCACCGAACAAGGTGGCCTGCCAAACGAAGACGGCGCGACGATTCTGGCGGCAGGCGTGTGGACCGTGCAGGACATTCCAGATGGAGACTCAGCTCAACTCTGGAAAGAGCGGGCCAACTGGACGCGGGCGCAATTGGCCGCCCAAACCGCCTCGATAGGGAACGGCATTCAGTTTCAGAGTCGCCCGTTGCTGAGCCTGCATCCAAAAGCTGCACTGCAACGGGTGCCGACTGCGGAGGCTCTGGCTGCGTATCCGGGTTCGCTGGCCCTGCTGGACGCCGATCTGCTCCCCTTCGCCGAGGCTGACCTGACGGCGGCCGCCTACAGGCCCGGTGCGCTGGCGGCGGCACAGGCGAGCGCGGCAGTGCGGGCGGGGGCTGACCTGATGCTGAACACTCAGGCTCATCTGGTTCCCGGCGGCGTGCGCCTAGACCGCCTGACCGTGACCAATACGCACCAGATCGTGACGCACGAAACGCACACCATCCGGGCTGGATTCGTGGTGGTGGCCGCTGGAGCCGAGGGGCCTGAACTGCTGGAGCAGGGGTTGGGCATTCATACCACCCACGCCCGCGCCTACCGCCAGACGCCGCGCCTGAATGCCCCCAGCGACAGTGGCGGCAGCGGGGCTGACCTCTCCCCTGTTCTGCGGGTGGATGGTCTGACGTTGCGCCCGCAGAACGGCGGCTACACGCTGTATCCGCGCATTCATCACCGTGACCCACACGGCTACGCGCCCACCGGGGGCCGCCTGACCGGGGTTCCGGTGGGCCTGCGCCGCGAAACGCTGGAAGATCTGGTGGGCCTGATGGACGCCCTGCCTGTATTGGGAACGGAGGCGCTGGAAACGGGCCGCAGCTTGGCCGACGTGCCGGGTGCGTGGCTGGCGTTGCCCAATGGCCGAACAGACGCGCCGCCCCTGCATCAGCGGGTGTTGCCGGATGTATCGCTGCTGCTGGGTGGCCCGCTGGCCGATACGTTTGGGCTGGCAGTAGCGTTTGATCTGGCGGCGAGTTTGGCGGGGGTGGAGGGGCGGCCCTGGGAGGAAGGCAATCACGTTGCTCACTCCCTCCCTCCCAGCCTCCCCCCTCAAGGGTGAGGAGCAAAAGGCCTCAGATTATTGCCCTCGCCCCAGCACCTTAGACCGCCCCCTTACGCCGGATTCAGCGTCAGCATCGTGATCTCTGGCGTACACAGATTGCGAACCGGCAGCCCGCTGACGCCTAAGCCCCGGCTTACATAGGCGGGGGTTTCGTGTGCTCCGGCGACCCAGCCCATCGCGTATTTTTGGCCGTAGCGACTGGGCACCATGAGCGCGCCTAACAGCGGCAACCGCACTTGCCCACCGTGCGTGTGACCGCACAGCACCAGACCCACTGGGGCGAGCAAATCGGGCAGAAGGTCGGGGTTATGCGTCACCAACAACGTGGCGCGGCTCCCCGCTCCGGCCAACGCTGCCGCCGCGTCTGGCTGGCCGTGCCATAGGTCGTCTACGCCGCCAATGTGCAGGTCGGCACGCAGGGTGCGGCCCTCATTGCGCAGCAGGGTCACGCCTGCTCCCGCAAACGCAACGCGCAATTCCTCGCGGCGATTTTGCCAATCGGGGCGCTTGGAGCCGTAATGCCGGTTGCCGTAATAGCCGAAGCTGCCGTAATCGTGGTTGCCCCACACGCCGTACACGCCCAGCGGCGCTTGCAGCCGTTCCAGTTGCCTCAGCAGCGGCGTGGGCGGGCCATCGGTGCGGTAATCCATCAGGTCGCCGCCCAGCAACACCACATCCGGGCGCTCGGCGTTGGTGGCCTCTATCCACTGCTGCACGTTGTTTTCGTGCATAAACAGGCCGTAATGCAGGTCGGTCAGGAAGGCCAGACGCAGCGGGGCTTGCAGTCCGGGCAAAGTGCGCGTATGGCGCGTGACACCGTGCAGATAACTCTGGGCCACCGTTGCGCCGCCGAGCAACCCCAACGCCGCGCCGCTGCCCAGCAGCCCACGCAGGAAGCGGCGGCGGGAAGAGTTGGGCACGGTGGACGGCTTGGGGAGGTCAGACACGCGCACAGGTTAGGGCAGGCGGGCGCGGCGCGGCATCCTCTAAAAGTTGGCCTTACCCGCGAGGAGGCCGGGTGCCGAAGCTCATTCCGTGAATTACGCGACGAATTTCTTGACCCAGTTCAGAGTTGAAAGCTGTACTGGGCGCTACACTGCCGCCTATGTCTGGTTCTGCCGCCCCCGAAAACCTACTGGCCCCAAATGTGCTGGTCATTGACGTGCTGGACGAGGAAGCAGGACTGGCCGACGTGGAGGATTTGCAGGGCCGTACCTTTCAGTTGCCTGCCGAATGGTTGCCTGGAGCCGCTGACGGAGCCGCCTACCGCGTGGAGGTGCAGGGGGGCCGCGTGACCTTTGTGCCCGATGCAGACGGCGCACGCCTGCTAAGGGAACGGAGCAAACAGACCCTCTTGGACTTCAGTGACGAGCACAGCACCGATGAACTGGAAGACGGCCACCAAAGCAGGCACGAATGAGTCGCCAAGTCCTGATCGTGCCCGACCTGCACGGACGCGCAGACCTGCTGATCGCCGCCGCCGAACGCTACCCGGACGCCCACTTTCTGAGCCTGGGCGACGCCATAGACCGGGGCAGGCACAGCATGGAAACCGTGCAACTGCTGCTGGATCTGAAGGGTCAGGGCCGCGCCACGCTGCTGATGGGCAACCACGAGCGCATGGCCGAAGAAGGCCTGAAGTGGTACACGCGCTACACGGGCACGCACGATCTGGGCGATTACCGCAAGGCGATGGAAGGCTACCAGTGGTGGATGGGGAACGGCGGAGACAGCGTGCGCAAGGAACTCGGCAGCCTGACGCTGGAGAAATTCCCGCCCCTGCTGTCGGCTTACTTGGAGCAACTGAAGCGGGTGGTGTTTGTCACCGCAGACGGGGAAATTCACGACGAACCCCCGTCTGAGCCGAGTGTGCTGGTATCGCACGCCGCGCCGCCCGTGAAGCATCGGCAGTACCCCAATCCCTTGTCGGCGGCGCTGTGGCTCCGGCCATTCGAGGGGCCCTTTGCCATGCCCGACGGCGTGGTGTACAGCGTGCATGGACATACGCCGGTGCGGACGCCCACGCGCCTGTACAACCATGTGTACATAGATCTGGGCGCGTATGAGACGGGCAGACTGGCCCTGCTGGACGTGAATGTGCAGGCCACGCCCGATATCACGGTGCTGTGCGGGCGCGGTGATCCGGGTGTGGCCCGCCGCTACAGCGCGTTCGGGGAGGCGATTCCTACCCAAAGCGTGAATCTGCTGGGGATGCTGTAGGACTGTAAAAGCTAACGAAAGAGGAAGGCAGGCGCGAACTTGATACTGTTTCCGCGCCTGCCAATCTGATGGGAGTTCGTCAGTCCAAGAAAGCCACAAATTCCCGCCCCGCCGATTCGTTTTCGGTATTCATCAGGACGCGGTGCCAACTGGGAAGGTGCAGCGTGGCGTGATCTTTGTGGCGCACGTCACCGCGCACGTACAGTTCGGGGTTGCGTTGGAAGGATTGCCAGTTCCAGTTGCGGGCCTTCGGGTTGGATTGGAGCAACTGGGTGTACCGCTGCATAGAAATCCCGTTGCGGTGCTTGTCGCAGGCCATCACGGGTTCGCCACCCAGGCGGGCGGCCTCGGCGCAAATGTGCGGTTTGCTACCCGCGCCCCGCGTCAGGGGTTCGTTGCGGCGCACCCGTTGAGCAGGCACGATCAGGTCAGGCATAGGCGCAAAAAACCATTCCCCTTGACGCACGAAGGCGGCATTCCGGCGGCGCAATCGGTCTTTGCCACGCACCCGCAGCCGCGCCTCACTGATCTGAATGGGCGTGGGCTTCAGCGCGTGCATGGCCCCCAGCACGTCGCGCACGCTTTGACCGGGCACGGCGGCGGTAAACAGGTGGCGTTCGTCGAAGCCGCACAGGAACTTGTCTTTGCGCTCCCCCACGCGGGCCAGCAACAGCAGTTGGCGCAGTTCGGGGCGCACGTCCAAGGTCAGCAGTTCGGGCGCGGCCTCTTCGGGCAGACGGATCAGGAAATGTTCGCCGCGTGCGTCACGGGCCACATCAATATCGAAGGTGGAAGCGCGGCGGCCCCAGCGCGGCATGTGTGTGGGCGCGGTCAGCACGCGCATGCCCAAGCGGGCAAAGGAACGCTGGAGATGCTGAACCGGGTCAGCAGTGTGAATAGTCATGGGAAAAACCTCGGCAGGAACGCCTTCCGAAGTAGAGTGGCCTGACCAGCCGGACAGGAGGATCAGGCCACCAGAAAGCGCGTCCTCAGCGGGAAGCGGGGAGAGTAAAAATACCGTCGGGTTGGGTTTGTTTCATGCGTAAACCTCCGTGCGTTGAAGTGCCCTACTGTAAAAGCCACACCGCCCACCGCGCATCAGCCAAGGGGCAGAGGTGGGGTAGGCGGTGTGGCGTGCAGGAGGAAGAAAATTAGGGCAGGAGGTACGCTGGCGGCAAGTTCATTAGGTGCAGAGAAATCTGGGCGTCGTCGGGAACAGTCCCGGCTTCCAACTGCTCTAGCAGCGCAGCGATCTCGCGGGCACAGTCCTGCACGGCCCGGTTCATGGTCGCCTCGCTGAAATACGGATATTTGCGGTCTAGGACAAAGGCTTCGGGATGGCTGTAAAACTCGCGCAGGTCGTCCAGACGGTAGGCCAGCGCCTCCGAGGGCAGAAACGCGAACGGTGACGGCGGATTGGGCGCACCCATCACCCAGCGGGCAAAAGCGTTGTCGGGGCAATCGCGCAGATATTTGTGATCCAGGCCGTACCAGTCGTCTTTGACACGGCCCCAAGTCGCTGCTTTGTCTTCAGCAAATTCGGCGGCAAACGCCTGCTTGATACTGTGTCCAATCAGGTGCATCCACAGGTTATCGGTGACCAGATGCGTGAAATACCCCAGCATGAAACTGAAATGGGCCGGGTCGCCGCCCCGCAATGGCCCCACGAACTCCCGATAAAAAGTCAGGTCACGAATTCGGCCTTCATCGTCGCCGGGTTGCAGGAAATGCGTGACCGACTTGGGCGGGTCGAAACTCGTCCAGTCGTGGTTGGGACGCCCGGAGTCGGGGGCCACATTGCCGATCACGAACTGTTGGGCGTCTAGGCCGGGTAAGCGTTCCAGCAGTAACTCTGCCACACGGAAATGACTGATCCAGGTGCCCATGCGGAGATTTTAGAACACTTCTTGCTTTACTGACCAGCTATACACTCTCGCCTGGATAATTTTCCCCCTCCGGAATTTCAGGTCAGAGTGAGCTAAATAAACAGAGGGAGCGGCCAAACAGCATAGAAGACCCACAGCTAGCATATTTTCAGCCCATTCAGCCTTCCAGCGCGGCCTTCAGTCCTTCTGCTACCGCCTGCGGCTCGGCTTTGCCCCCGGTGGCCCGCATGACCTGACCGGTGAAAAAGCCCATCAGGCCCACTTTGCCGCCCCGGTAAGCCTGCACCTTATCGGGGTTGGCGGCCACCGTTTCGGCGATCACGCGGGCCAGTTCGGCGGGATCCAGGCGGGCGCTGAGGCCTTCGCGCTCGATGATGGCGGCGGGGGCCTCGCCCGATTCGGCGGCGCGGGCCAGCGTATCGCGGGCAATTCGGCTGGTCACGGTTCCGGCGGCCAAGAGCGCGGCCAATGGCGCAAGGTCTGCGGGCTGCACGCGGGCACGGCCTTCACGGATGGTGGCGGCCAGATCATTGACCGCCCACGACGCGACCTGGGCCAGCGTGGAATCTGTAGGAGCCGTATTGACGAAGGCCAGCAATTGAGGATCGCGGGCCAGCGTGCGGGCGTCGGCGTCGGACACACCCAGCGCGGTCAGGCGGGCGACTTCGGCGGTTTGTTCGGGTGTCAGGGAGGTGGGCTGAGGGGCGTGAGGCGCGGGCTGCGGCGCGGCTTTTGCGTCCGCTTTGGCCTCGGCTTTCCCCCGGCGCGTCTCCACTTTGGCCGCCTCGCTGCTCTGGTTGGCCCAGGCATCCTTCAGCGTAATAATTCGCCCGAAGACCAACTTGTCTGCGCTGCTGTCTACCGGATCGCGCCAGAAGTAGCCCTGCCGCTCGAACTGGTAGCGGGTATCCAAGGGATCGGCGGCCACGCTGCCCTCAACAAACCCCTGTGTAATGTTCAGGCTGTTGGGGTTCAGATGACGCAGGAAGGCGGCGTCCAACGGTGCGGCGTCTTCCTCCATTTCTGGCGCGTCCTCGTCGGCGGCCTCGGTACGCTCCGGGTTGGGCACGGAAAACAGGCGGTCATACAGCCGGAATTCGGCGGGCAGGGCGTGTGCGGCGCTGACCCAGTGAATCACGCCGCCCGCTTTGGCCTCCTCAGTCAGCAGCGTGGCGTACACGCGGGTCACGTTGCCGGCTGAGTCAATATCAAAGCGGTCTGCACGGATAATCCCTGCACCGCGTAGCCGCACCGTGCCTCCCGGAGTCAGGCGCTTAAAACCTTTGGGTGGGTCGGCGTTGAAATCGTCCTGCTCTATGTACAGTTCAGCCCCCAGTGGCACGTCGCGCACCGCCTGTTCGGGCGACACACGCTGTCCGGTGGGCAGAGGCACCAGGCCGTCCTCACTGGCCTGCACCACGTCGTGCGGGTAGTAAGGAATGGGCAACACACGGTCAGCATCCAGACCGGCCAGGGTCACGGGCAGCGGCTCCAGCACGGCCATCACGCGGGGGGCGCGGTGGTTCAGGTCGCCGCGCACGGCGTTTTCGTACACAGCGAGGTCTACGGTGCGGTTGGTGCGGCTGACCCCGATCTGGGCGGCAAAGGCCCGCACGGCTTCGGGCGTCACGCCTAAACGCCGCTGGGCACGCAGCGTGGGCATCCGGGGATCGTCCCAGCCCGACACATGACCCTCATTGACCAGCAACCGCAATTTGCGCTTGGACACAATCGTGTATTCCAAGCTGCGCCGCCCAAATTCGTACTGATGCGGGCGGGGATTGAAGCCCAGCGTGTCCATCAACCAGTCGTAGATGGCGCGGTTGTCCACGAATTCCAGGCTGCACATGGAGTGCGTCACACCCTCCAGCGCATCTTGGAGCGGGTGCTGAAAGTCGTACATCGGATAGATGCACCACGCACTCCCGGCGCGGTAGTGGTCGGCCCGCAAAATCCGGTACAGCACGGGGTCGCGCAACTTCATATTCGCGTTGGCGAGGTCTATTTTGGCCCGCAGCACGTGTGCGCCTTCGGGGAACTCTCCGGCCCGCATCCGGGCGAACAGGTTCAGGTTTTCCTCGACTGAACGCTCACGGAACTCGCTGGGCGTACCCGCCTCGCTGGTGGTGCCACGCAGGCGGGCCATCTCGTCGCCGCTGACCGAATCCACGTAGGCTTTGCCCATCTGGATCAGCTTTACGGCGTAGTCGTAGTAGCGCTCAAAGTTGTCGGAGGCGTAATACAGATGCTCGCCCCACTGCCAGCCCATCCAGGCCAGATCATCCTGAATGCCCTGCGCGAATTCCTCGCTCTCGCCTTCCGGGTTGGTGTCGTCCATGCGCAGGTGGTAGCGCCCGCCGTACTGCACCGCCGTCTGGAAGTCCAGAAACGACGCGAAGGTATGGCCGAGGTGCAGGTAGCCGTTGGGTTCGGGCGGAAAACGGGTCACGACCTGAGGGTATTTGCCGGATTGAAGGTCGCGCTCGATGATTTCGGTGATGAAGTTGTCGATAACAGAAGTAGGGGCCGCACGCGCTGCGTTAACGGGAGCGGCAGCAGCGTCGGCAGGGGTGGGGCTAGGGTCGGGCACGGTCATAGCATGCAGGATACCCGCCCGGTCTGCCCTGAGCGCCTGCTTGGAGTGCTGACTTCCAGCACATATTGATAGTGATAAACAACACCAAACTCACCTGACACGTAAGGTCTGCGTCACTGACAACCCGGTAGGCTCGGCCACATGTCTGTCCCAACCCCGCCGCGTACCATCCTGATCGTGGATGACAGTTCTGGCGTGAGGCTGATGCTGGCCCGCCTGCTGGCCCCACATCTGTCGGTGCGTTTGGCCGATGGAGCCAGCAGTGCCCTCGACGCCCTGACGCCCGAAACGGCGCTGGTGCTGTCGGATGTGAGGATGCCGGGAGAAAGCGGGCTGGATCTGGCCCGGATGTTGCGTGAGCAGCGGCCCGATTTGCCCGTGGTGCTGATGACGGGGGTGGTAGAAGACGAACTGCGGGCACAGGCGCTCGAACTCGGTGTGCTGGACGTGCTGCGCAAGCCCATTACGCCCGGCACGCTGTTTCCGGCCCTGCGCGGCTGGCTGGGCGACGGGCTGGAAGCTGTCCTTTCGGCCAGTGTAATTGAAGCCAGTGTGATCGAAGCTGAGACAGCGCACAGCGCACAGCTCCATGAAGGCGCTGGTGCTCTGGCTGCCGCCCCCCCACCCTTTGACCCAGAACCCAACCGCGCCCTGATGACGGGCCTCGGCGCGCTGCCAGGGGTGGCGGCGGTGGCGCAGTACGACACTGAGGGGGTGCTGCAAGAAAGCTGGGGCGCGGCGCTGCCCAGCGAACTCGGCCCATCGGTGCGCGTGTTGGTCATGGCGGCCCGGCTTGGTGGCCCGCACATCGGTACATCCAATCTGCCCCGCGCCGTGCAGGTGGAGTACGCAGACCGTGTGCTGGTGGTCGCCGCTGTGCCCACAGGCTTTCTGGCCGTGCTGGTACGCGATACGCCGGGGGCCAGTACGGTCAAGGCGTGGCTGCGAAACCGCCTGGGCGACTGAGCGGGCCGTGTTGGCGGAGTGGACAGGAGAATTCGCCCAGTACCTCACCCCCGGGAGACGGAGGCAAAGGAAATTCCAGCTCTGCCTTAATTTACCTTCGCTGGCCTGCCGCTACACTGACTTATGCTCACCTTTGCAGAGGCGGCACGGCAACCAGAAGGCCGTGTAGGAGCCGAATCTCACCGATTGGCGGCGCGGGAGCCAGAACTGCCGGGCGGCATGGTGGTTCCGGCGGGCTTCGAGGAAGGCTTTTACCGGGGCGCGAACTTGCCCGAACAGATTCGGCGGCTGTTTTCGCTGATCAATCCGGCGCGGATAGATGAAGACCACCTGGAGGCGCTGTGCTTTCGGGCGCAGGAGGTGGTCCGCACCAGCTACCTGCTTGACGACGCGGTGCAGGTGTTTTACCGCGCTCTGGCGAATGCTGGGCTGGCCGGATCAGGCATAGCTGGGGTCGCCATTCGGGACGTGCATCTGCGCCGCCCCGGAGAACTTGGCAGCGAATCCGCCCACGTGACCCCGCCCGGAACCGCCGCCCTGCACGCCCTCAAGCGCCTCTGGACAGCCGATTGGACATTCGATGCCGTACTGACCCGTCTAGACGATACCGGCGGCGTGGGCTTGGAGGCGCGGCCTACTCTGATTTTGCCCGGCCCACCCGGAGTACCCGACAACGCCAAAGCGGAGGCGTTGGGCGTACCTGTGGCGCTGGTCAACGGGTTTGGGTTGGTGGGACTGCCCTAGGGGGAGGTGGTTGTCGGGTGTGGGACGGAGGAAGGGCGTCTAAGGGTTCAGGGTCTAAGGAACCAAGAGAGGGCAATCGCTGGCGCTCACTCTCCCCTCTGCTGGCGCAGCGGTCAGGCGTCCTCATGGGGAGGAATGGCTTGCCCATGCGAGTCCGTTTATGATGACAGTCCGTTCTGACCAAGAAGCTCTGCGAGTCCCAACCTCCGCCCTCAAGGGTGAGGAGCTAAAAGCCCCAGTTTCTAGCTCTTGCCCTTCCTTAACCCCTTGACTTTTAGACTCTTAGACCAACACCCACACAGCCAGAACGACATCATCAGCCCTTGCCCCGCCGCCCCTGCGCCAGCACCGCGCCGCCCAGAATCAGTAGGCCGCCCAGCAGCACCGCAGGCCGCAAAGGTTCGTCCAGGATCAGGAAGGCCAGCAGCACCGTAAACAGCGGCTCCAGCGTGCCCAGCAAACTGGCGCGGGCGGCCCCCAGACGGGCGATTGCGCCGTACAGGGCAGGCACGGCAACGATGGTGGATACCAGCGCCATGCCGCCAATCACGCCCCATTGCGGCCACGTGGTTGGCACGCTCAGTTGGCCTTCTGCGCCCGCCAACACCGTGAACCACACGCCTGACACCAGCGCCATATGCGCGGTAGCCGCCACAGGACTGACTCCCAACAGCCAGCGTTCGGAGGCCAGCAGGTACAGGGCGTAGAGGAAACCCGCGCCTGCCGCCAGCCCCAGCCCCAAAGCGTTCTGATCGCCTGCACCGGGAATACCGATCACGAGGGCCAACCCTGCCCCGGCCAACGCCACCGCGCCCAACTGCCTGCCGCCGGGTTTTCGGCCCAGCACGGCCCAGCCCAGCAGCACCACAAACGCCGGGGCCAGATACAGCAGCAGGCTGGTGGTTCCGGCGCTGATGCGGTCTAGCGCCCCGAAATACAGCGTGGTCGCCAGCGCATACACCACGCCCACGCCCGCCATTTTGCCCCGCGCCCGCCACGTCAGCCCGCGAGAGGTGAGGGGCAGCAGCAACACCACCACCCCCACAAAACGCCATGCCAGCGCCGTAAAACTGTTCAGTCCCACTTCTGAAGCCAGCTTGCCCCAGATGCCCAGCGTGCTGAAACTGAGGGCCGACAGCAGCGACAGCAACACGCCGGAGCGGGCAGAGGGCGCGATCACAGGAGCGGCAGTGGAAACAGCGTGGGGAGCAGACACGCCCGGCAGCGTAACGCCTGAGGGAGTGGGAACAGGCTGCCTTGTCTTGTGCCTGTGATCTGAAGAGCAACGTCAGTCTGGAGGGAGCCGTCTGTGGCTGCTCTGTGCAGGAAGCGGGGCACAGGACACAACGAGAGATACAAGCCAGCCTCAAGCCGCGAACCTCCTCAACTCCGCCTGTCTGTAGCCCCCTTCTGCTTTGCAAATCCGCCGCCGCGCTAGCCTGAAGATTGTGACGCCGCCCGCCGCCCCTTCTCTCGTTCCGTGGCTGGTGGCCGTGCCGCTGCCCGTTCCGGCGCTGGACTTTGCTGTGCCACACGGCTGGACGGGGCCAATCCCGCTGGGCTGCCGCGTGCTGGTGCCCTGGCGCGGAGAACTGACGGTGGGGCTGGTGGTGGGCACGGGAAATCCGGTCAGTGCCCACCGAGTCAGAGATGTGGTGACGGTGCTGGACGCCCCCGAACAACCCTGGGTGCCCGCCGCCACCACGGCTGGCATTGGCGGATGGGCGGCAGATGCCCAGTTGCCCGCCGGACTGGTCTGGGGCGACCTGGTGGGCGTGGGCTGGGACGCCACCTATGACCACCGCGTGCGGGCCGTGAAGGACGCAGACCTCTCGGCCTTCGGGCGTAAGGTGCCGGGGCTGGCGTGGGCCGATGCCGCCGCTTTTGCCCCCAATCTGCTGGACGCCATTCGGGAACAGGGCCTTCTGGAAGAAGCGTTCCGCCTGACGCCCAAAATGCGCGGCGTGGTTCAGGCACGGACGTTGGATGAGGTACCGCAGGCCAGCCGCCTGACCACCCTGCTGAGGGCCGAACCCTGGGCACAGGCCGACGCCAGCGTACGCCTAGAAACGTGGCTGGAAGCCGTGCCACCGCCCGACCCGGCAGCCCTAACCCCCAAGCAGGCAGGTGCGTGGGGCTGGCTGAATGCCAACGGCCCAGTTCGCAGCTTCAGCGAGTGGGCACACGGCACAGGCGTGGGCACGAGCGTGCTAAACGGCGTGACGGCCAAAGGGGGCACGCGGGCCGTGCAGCAGGAGCGGGAAGCGCCCCCCGCTTGGCACTGGCTGGCCGCCCACGAACCCCAATCCAGCCTGAGTGGGTGGGCCAAGGGTGCGGGCGTGAGTGCCGCCGCCGTGACTGCGCTGCTGAATGCGGGGGCGGCAGCCCACGTGCCCGAACTTGCGCCGCCGCCCGCCGCGTGGTCGTGGCTGCAAGAGCATGGCCCGGTGGAATCCCTGACCGCCTGGGCCAATGGCGCAAGCCTGGCGGGGGTGCATCTGACGCCTACGGTGGCCGGAACACTGGCGGCCAAAGGCTGGGCCGACACCGTGCAGCGGCCCGCCCCGCCGCCCCCACTTCCCGCGCCCACTCCCGCTGGCCCGCCCAGAGCGCCCGACCCCGACCTCTTGCCCGAAGCCCCGATCTGGCGTTTGCACGGTGGCCGCCCCACCAGCCGCGCCCGCACGCTGGCCCCGCGCATTGGCCGCCTGCTGACTCAGGGGCGCGGCGTGTTGGTGCTGGCCCCCGACCACGCCACCTTGCGCCGCGCCTGGGAACACTTGTCGGGGCTGGCAGAGGCGGCGGGCACGCGGGCCATTCAGATCAGCGGGCACCTGAGCGAGGTGCAGCGGGCGCACAGTTGGGCCTTGATCGGGTCAGGTGAGGCGCGGCTGGTGATCGGTTCCTATCTGGCCCTGACCGCGCCGCTGCACGACCCCGCCCTGATCGTAGTGCTGGAAGAGGGCAGCGACGCGCACAAGCTGCAGGCCGGATCGAGGGCCTTCGTGCCGGATGTGGCCGCACGCGTGGCCGCCGCGCACGACGCTGCACTGGCGATGGTCGGAGCCGCGCCCGCCGCCGAAAGTGTGCCCTTCGTGGGGGCCGTGCTGCCGCCGCCCCGTGCCCGTGTGCATGTGGTGGACTACGCCAACCCGCCCGAACAGGCCGAACTGGGGCCGCTGAGCAGCACCCACCTCACGCCCGCCGATCTGGGCTATCCGCTCAGTCATGATCTGGTGCGCCTGCTGCGGCAAGTCCATGAGCGCGGCAGACAGGCGGCCCTGCTTGCGCCCCGGCGAGGTTATTCCGCGCTGCTGCGCTGCCCCACCTGCGAGCATGTGCCGCAGTGCCGCAACTGCGATGTGCCGCTGCGGTTTCATCAGGACACCCGCCAGCTGACCTGCCACCAGTGCGGCTATCACGAGGCCATTCCCGAACGCTGCGACAACTGCGGCGAGCGCATGTGGCAGGCACGCGGCCCCGGTACCGAATGGATTGCCCAGATGGTAGAAAAGCTGGTGCCGGGGCTGAAAGTGTACCGACTGGACAAAGACCGCCAGGACGACCTGACACCCCTGTATGCCGGAGAAAGTGGCGTGGTGGTGGGCACTCAACTGCTGCTCTCGCACGACGCGCCGCCCAATCTGGCCCTGTTGGGCGTCACGCTGGCCGATACGTGGCTGAACGTGTCCGATTTCCGGGCCTCGGAACGCTACCACCGCCTGCTGAGGCAACTGGCCGAATGGCACCCAGACCGCGCTCCGCTGTTGGTGGTGCAGACCTTTCAGGCCGACCATCCGGCGCTGAAGGTGCTGATCGAGGGCCGCGACGCGCTGGCCTATCCCGCCGCCGAGGAACGGGTCAGGAAGGAGTTGGGCTACCCGCCGCACGCCCGCCTGGCCCAGGTGGAAATTGCCGCCCGTGACCCCGAAAAGGCCAAAATTGCCGCGCAAGCTGTAGCCGACGCCCTGCACGGCGCAGGAGCCACCGCGCAGGAAGTGCTTGGCCCCGCCGCCAGTCCGGTGGCCCGCCTGCGCGGCGTGTACCCCTATCACCTGTTCCTGCGTGCCCGCGACGACGCCCGGCTGGCGCAACTGCTGGCAGCGGTAGACCGCAGTGTGAAGGCCAGAGTGCGGGTAGACGTGAACCCGCGTGGGGGGCTGTAGCGAAGCCCACCTAATCGGCATTTCAGTTCCCATTTCAGCAACAATCCAGCGGCCCCTGCACCTGGTCAGCGGCAATCAAGACCAAGAAACCTTTGCGGCCTCGCCCGCCCGCTATCCTGCCCCCATGACCGACCTTTCCCCCGCCCCTGCGCCCCGCACCGATGAACGTGTGCCTGTCATCGTGATCGGCGGTTTTCTGGGGGCGGGCAAAACCACGTTGGTCAATCACCTGATCCGCTCCCTGCCGCACCGCCTGGGCATCATCGTGAACGAATTTGGGCAGGCGGGCGTGGACGGCGGCCTGATAGAACGCCTGAACGACGACGTGACCGAACTGACGGCGGGCTGCCTGTGCTGCACGGGCCGCGACGACCTGCTGCGGGCGCTGGTGACAATTGCCATGCGCGAGCAACAGCCTGACGCCGTAGTGGTGGAACTGTCGGGTGTGGCCGACCCGACGCCTGTGCTGGCAACCTTGCTGGAACGCTCGGTGCGGGCCGCCTTCCGCGTCACCACGCTGGTGGCGGTGGTAGACGCCCGCCACGCCCTGCAAACTCTGCGCGACCACCCGGAAGCGGCGCGGCAACTGGCTTACGCCAACGTGATCGTGCTGAACAAAACCGACCTGTCTGACCCCGTTTTGCTTGATCACGCAGAGAGCGTGCTGCGCGGTGTGAATCCCTTGGCCCGAATGGTGCGGGTAGAGCAGGGCCAACTGGACGCCGACGCGCTGCTGGCCCGCGACGACTTCGATCCCCGCGTGCTGGACGGAGCCGACACCGCCGCGCAGCACACGCCGGGGCTAAAATCCTTTACCTTGCGGGCCACCCGCCCTCTTGACCCCTACCGCTGGCAACGCTTCATGACCGACCTGATCCTGTCGCGCCCTGCCGAAGTGCTGCGCGTAAAGGGTTTTGTCGACCTGTACGGCTACCCCCAGCGCATCCTGTTTCAGGCGGTGCGCGACCTGTTTACCGCCGATGCCTGGGAAGCGGGCGACGGTAACACAGAACTGGTGTTCATCGGGCGTGGGCTGGATCAGGCGGAATATACGGCGGCGTTTGAGGCGTGCTTGACGGAAGAAGTGATGGCCTGAGCGCGGAGAAGCAACTCCAGCTCAGCGAATCTCTCCGGCCTGCCACAGCTCCACAAACAGGTCGGTGAGGTCGGGATCAAACTGGTTGCCGCGTCCGGCCCGAATAAGGTCGAGTGCCTGTTCGGGGGGCATGGCCCGTTTATAGGGCCGGGTGCTGATCAGCGCGTCGTACACGTCGCAGAGGCTAAACAGACGGGCCAGCAGCGGAATCTGCTCGCCGCTCAACTGGTCTGGGTAGCCGGTGCCGTCCCACCGTTCGTGGTGGTGGCGAATCACGGCGTGCGCTTCGGGGTGCAGGTAGGGAATACGGGCGGCGAGCACCGATCCGAGTGGCGCGTGGGCCTCCATTGCCAGGCACTCGTTGGGGGTCAGGCGTCCAGGTTTGAGCAGCACCGCGTCCGAGATGCCCAGTTTGCCGATGTCGTGCAGGGCCGCGCCGTGCCGCAGGGCCATCAGCCGGTCTTCGGGCAGGTTCAGCGCCTTGCCCATCACATGCGCGTGATGCCGGACGCGTTGGGAGTGGCCCTGAGTCTCGAAATCCCGCACTTCCAGGGCCACACCCAACGTGTTCAGCGCGGCTTCCAGGGCTTCCCGGAGGTCGGCCACATGGGCATGGCGTTCAAGCAGGCGCGATCCGACACTGGCGAGTAGCAGACCCAGATTTTCGTCGGCGGGCTGGAAAGGACGGTGGGCATCACGGGTCACGACCAACACGCCCAGCGGATCGTGCTGCCGCCCGAAGAGCGGCACGGCCATCATGCAATCGTGCCCCATCTGCTCGCGCCTGTAGATTCTGGGGTCGGCCCGTACATCGCTACTCCGCATGATGTTGCCAGTGTCGAGCGCCACCCACGAAAGCCCCTGCCCACGCGGCAACTGCACCGGGCCAAAGTTCCGGTAATGCCCCTCGGTTGCGCGGGAAGTCAGTTGATCTAGGTCGGCGTCGTAGCGCAACAAAGTAGCTTGATGGGCATGCAGCAAGTCCAGTGCGGCTTCGGTCAGGTGGAGTTCCAGGCGGGCTTCTTCTGCCGGGATATCAGGGGCCAGAGTGCCAGAAGGTAGAGCCCTGAGTCCGCCATCGGTCTGAAGGCCGAGGTGCAATCCACCCAACAAGTCGAGTTCGCGCCAGCGCTGCTGAAACTGGAGCAGGGCGGCCAACTGGTGTGCAAAGGTGCCTGCCACTTCGATGCTGGCCGCCGTAAACGCCTCCTCCGACGAGAACGAATCCAGATTCAGGTGAGCCACCACCTCGCCGCCCAGAATCACAGGGAGGCACAAATTGGCCCGCAACTCTGTGCGCCGTCCCCCCTCGTGAAAGGCCACATCCTGCCCGGTATCGTGCAGCAGATCAGCTTGAGTCCAGACGTCTACCAAAGCTGACCCGCTCAGCACCCGTGCCACACCCGCTCGCCAGTGGCCTACATCTGCACCGTACCAACGCTTCTCAGACCGTTCAGTGAGCGGCAAGCCCACCAGCGCACCGTCATAGCCTTCCACGGCACACAGCCGGAATTCCCGACCTTCGCGCACGTTCAGTGATCCAGCCTCCGCGCCGTCGACGCAGGCAATCGCCAACCGCAGCAACTCGGCCCAGTCCTGGTCGGTGATACTGCGCCGCTGAGACAGCAAATCCACGGTGGTTCTGAGCGATTGCCACAGCGTAAAGCGGGGCAAAATCTCCAGCGGGGCAATGTGTGGCGGGGCGGCGTCAGGCGTTTTTGCAACGCCCGGCTCACCCACCCGCGCTCGGGCTGGCGCGGCTTTGGCGTCCATTTGTTCCAAGCTGTTCGAGGCTGCTTTGACCTGCACAGGAATCAAGGCGGGATGCCCCCAGAAGGATGCGCTGGCCTCTGCCGGACGGCCGCTGGCCCGCGCATCAGCGGGTTTTCTGGTCTGTGCAGCCAGATCAGGGCTGCACACCAGGCGGTTGCGCCCATTGGTTTTGGCCAAATACAGGGCTTCATCGGCCCGCCGGAACAGGTCATGCGGGGTTTCGTGGACGCGGCGGGTGGCCAGGCCCGCGGAGATGGTGAGCGTGGTGGGCGGCAAGCCATTTGGACGGGAAGGAGAGATTCCGGCCAGCGCCATTCCTACCCCCGCCACTTCGGTCAGCAGGCCGCCGACGAGTGTGCGGGCGCGGCTCTCACCTCCCAGATCAGTCAGCAGGGCAAATTCTTCGCCGCCCACACGGTAGGCCCGCGCTTTTTGACGTTCATCGCGCCCCAGCAGCCGCGCCACGCCCTGCAACGCCTGATCGCCCACATCGTGCCCGTACTGATCGTTCACCACCTTAAAATGATCCAAGTCCAGCAACACGAGTTGTGCGCCTGCATCCAACTCGGCAAGGTCGGCGTCGAACTGGCGGCGGTTGCCCAGCCCCGTCAGTGGGTCGGTCAGCGCCTGGGTACGGAAGGCCTGCGTGACCCGCAACAATTGAAAGCGGGACAGCAAAATGACGGTGGCGATGCCCAGCCCCAGAGTATTGAGAGTCAGTCCCAGCGGGTACACCTGCCAGAACACCGCCCGGCCATCCGGGAAGGCCAACATGACCAGATTGACGCCCAAGAAAGGCAAGGGCAGCAACCAGCTATTCCGGGGGGTCAATACCAACATCTGGAGTTTGGGGCGCAGGAGACCCACCATCAGCATCATCGCGGCAATATTGAAGGCCCCCGTTACGCCAGCCTGAGTCCCGCCCTCCAGGTAGCGCCACAGCAGCATGGGCAAAGACGCCAGCGCCCCAATACCCACCCCGTAACGCACGGCCACCAATACCAGCGGCACCAACCGCAGATCAAAACGGAAGCCGTAGTGCTGAATAGAAAAAGCCATCAGCAGCAATGAAAAGGCGGACGCCAGCCCCACGCGCAGAGCGTGCTCACGGATTCTGCGGCGCACCGGCCATTCCTGATAGGTCAGGCTGAGGCCAAAAATACAGGTCACCAACAGGCAGAGGTTAAACAGGACTTCAGCAAAGCCCATGATCGCCAGCCCACCTCACCGTTCTGGTTCCAGCGACATCAGTTCCCACTCTGCACTCTGAATACTCCGCCGAGGGGGGCAGATGCTATGACTTTTTCGCCGCGCTGATGGGCAGAGGGCGCCTCCTGAAATTGGGGGTCGACTCCGCAACGGCAGCGCTGGGGCCGATCCTACTGTTCAGCGGCTGCGGAGCGTGCCCTGTACGGCGCTCATAAACTCGGCGCGGGTGCGGGCGTCATCTTTAAACAGGCCGCGCATGGCCGAGGTGGTGGTGCTGGAATTCTGCTTTTGCACGCCGCGCATCGCCATGCACAGGTGGACGCCTTCCATCAGCACGGCCACGCCTTTGGGAGCCAACAGTTCCAGCACTGCGTCGGCAATCTGGGTCGTTATGCGTTCCTGCACCTGTAGGCGGCGGGCGTACAAGTCCACAATTCGGGCAAACTTACTGAGGCCCAGAATTTTGCCGTCAGGGATGTAGGCGATGTGGGCGCGGCCATAAAACGGCAGCATATGGTGTTCACACATGGAATAGAACTCGATGTCCTTCACGATGACCATTTCGCTGCCTTCGGCCTCGAAGACGGCTTCATTGGTCACGTCGGCCAATGTTTGAGTGTAGCCACCGGTCAGGAATCCCCACGCTTTGGCAACCCGCTCCGGCGTTTTTAGCAGGCCTTCGCGCTCCGGGTCTTCGCCAATGGCCGAAAGCCAATCGTGAGTCAGCACCTTCAGGTCTGGCCGGGCCGCCGCCGAATGCTCGGCCACCGGGTCGCTGTGGCCGGAGTCGAGAAGGTCGAAATCAGTGTCAGTGGGCTTGGTGGTGGTCAAAGTACACGGCTCCAGTGTCGTTCCGCCAGGAGGAATGCGGAGGGCCGACAAATTGAATGCCGCGAGTGTAGGCCAAGGCCACTCGCGGCAATTGTCTGATGGATTTCAGGCGGGAGGTTGGAATTGGGGGCAGCGCGGTGGGGGCAGTCAGGCGGGGGGCAGGGGTGGGCGGTGGAGACTGGGATAGAAGGGGCGTGGTCTAAGAGCCAGGGGGTCTAGGCGCTCAGGTGTTGAGGTGGGTACGTCGTTGAACTGCCCCTCACCCCACTGGTGCTCAGCGCCCCTCTCTGCTCCGCAGCTCTACGAGTCCCACAAGGGGCGAGGGGGGATAAAGGCAAAGGCTAAAAGCGTTGTGTTCCTGCCTCACCCTTGAGGAGAGAGGGGAAGTGAGCGCAGCGATTATCCTTCCTTAGACGCCTTAATACCCTGCCCACGTCCCACACCCGACTTAAACCCAGTCCACCGCCCCATAGGTCTGCTCGCGGGCGGGGCCACACGAGAAGATGACCACCGGGCAATTGACCGTTTCCTCGATCAAGTCCAGATACGCCTGCGCCTGTTTGGGCAAGGTATCGCGGCTGTCGGCTCCGTCGGTGGTGGCCCAACCGGGCATCTGGCGGTAGACGGGCTGGCCGTCCCCGTCGTAGTGGGTACACACCGGAATGGTATCCAGGCCCGCCAGAATGTCCATCTTGTTGATGACCAGACCGTCCAGGCCGTTCACGTCTACGGCGTAGCGCAGCAGTTCCAGATCCAGCCAGCCCACGCGGCGGGCGCGGCCTGTGGTGGTGCCGAATTCATCCCAGGGCTTGGAGCCGTCGCCGCGCAACCGCAGTTCCATATCCCCGAACACTTCGGTGGGAAACGGGCCGTGACCCACGCGGGTGTTAAAGGCTTTGGCGACGCCGTACACACGGTGAATGGCCTTGTGGTTTACGCCTGCGCCCACCAGCACGCCGCCCACAGTGGGATGGCTGCTGGTGACGAAGGGATACGTGCCGTAATTCAGGTCGAGCAGGGTGGCCTGAGCGCCTTCAAACAGCACGTTCTGGCCCTCCTTGATGGCCTGACGTAGTTGCCCGCCGGTGTCCTGCACAAAGGGCAGCAGGGCTTCACGGGTGGGTGCGAGGGCGTCCAGGGCCACTTCTACGCTCGTCCAACCTGCGTCGCGGGTGCTGTTGGGTTTGGCTTCCAGCAGCCGTTCTACGCGCTCACGAAGCACGCCGTCGTCAGCGAGGTCGCCAAAGCGGATGCCCACGCGCCGCGCCCGGTCTGCGTAGGCGGGGCCAATCCCGCGCCCAGTCGTGCCCACGAAGTCCTTGCGTCCATCGACAAACTTGTGGTGAGGCAACACCAGATGCGCCCGGTCACTGATTCTGAGGTCGGGATTCAGGCCCGCATCCAGCAGATTCTGGCGTTCCTCCATAAACTTCTGAGGGTCGATGACCATGCCGTCGCCCAGCACCGACACCGTGCCTTCGTGCAGCACGCCGCTGGGCAGCAGATTCAGCTTGAAGGTCTGACCCTTGGCGGTTACGGTATGGCCCGCGTTCGCGCCTCCCTGATAACGGGCGATAAATGTTGCGCGGGGAGCGAGGAAATCGGTGATCTTTCCCTTGCCTTCGTCTCCCCACTGGGCACCAATAATTGCGATTCCGGGCATTTCAGCCTCCTGCCGCACGCGCAGACTTGCCCTTTTTTCCCACGCCGACGCTGCGGCAAGGCAAAAAAAAGCACGGCGCACAGCACCGTAATTCAGTGTACCCCGGCGAGGGGCAAAGTGTGGGCGGGGAGAGCTAGAAGTGAGGCAAGGCGTCTAAGGGTCGAAAGTCTGAGGGTCTGAGAAGGTCAAGGGCAACAACCTACGGCCTGCCTATCCCATCTGGTCTTTTTCCTAGAGAGCCAAAAACGCGGGAGGGGATCAGCACGATCCACCTCCCACGCTCCACGTTCTAAAGCTCTATCTCGCTCAGACCAGCAAGATTACAGGCTTCTCTAGCGTTTGGGCCACGCTGGCAAGGAAGCGGGCGGCGCGTTCGGTGTCCACGTTGCCGTTGAGGGTCAGGGCGGCGCGGCCCCCCTGCACGCGGCCCACACTGAGTGTCAGGGCGTGCGGGTAGTGCAGGTCGTCCAAGTCCAGCAGTCCGGCGTCCACGATCAGCAGGTCGGGCGTGCCGTCGTGGTCGGTGTCCAGGGCAGTCACGGCGTCACGGATGCTGCCGGGTTTTGCGCTGCGGGTGCGGCCCACGCTTGGGTCCTGAATGGCGACGGCGCTCAAGTCCAGTATGGCGGCGTGCTGCTGGGCGGCGCGGGCCACCAACAGGGCCAGCGGGACGTCGCGGCTGAGGGCTTCGCTCAGTTGCTCGCGGAGATCGGTTGCGGCGGCCACCTGTGCGTCACGGCGCAGGTAAGTTCCGAACCACACGGCGCCCTGGGGCAGGGCAGCAGGCGCGGTCACGCTCTGGCTCAGGCCTGCGCCCGACGTGGCAACGGCTCCGATCATCGCGGCGGCCACCGGGTCGGGTGTGGGCACAGGCTGCACTTCGGGGGTTGCGGCAGCCGCCATCGGCACCACGTCGTCTTTGCTGGCCCAAGGCTGCACGGCGTCGCTGACAGACCCGCTGACAGAAGGCAACTCCACCTGTGGGGCGCTGAAGTCGGGCGTGTTCTGCTCGGCTTCGATGCTCAGGTCGGCGGCGGTCAGTTCGGGTGCGGCCACTTCTGGGGCGGCCAAGGAAGGCAGAGCGATATCGGGAATCATCGGCGCGGCAATGTCCGGCACGGTGATATTCGGCGCGGCCACCTCTGGCATCGACACTGCTGGCATAGACACATCGTCTTTGGGCGTGGCAAACGCGGGGCCGACCATGCTGGGTGCAGGGGCAGCGGGCGTGTCTTGGGGCGCGGCGCGGTTCTGGTACAGGCGCGACAGCAATCCGCCCAGGCCGCCTTTGTTGGCAGCGGCGGCAGCGGGCGGAACCACAGCGGCGGCAGGAATCTGAATGGGTTCGGGTTGCACGGGTTCAGATCGCACAGGTTCGGGCAACGCAGGCTCCGGCACCACGATCCGTTCGGGGATCACGGCAGCGGCGTGCTGCACCTCAGGCTCAGGCACGGCTGCGGCGACGTCCGGCACTTCGATCTGGGCGGCAGGCACAAACGCGGGCGGCTCGGTGGTCAGCAAGTCTTCGCCGTCGTCCTCGCCCTCGTCCATTTCAAATTCCATCGCGTCTTCCTGAAAAGTGGACACAGGAGTCGCCGGAATGTGCGGGGCAGAGGGCCGGGCCTGCTCGATGTACGACGTGATGTCGGCGTCCACGCCCGCTGCACTCAGCGCGGCCATGTCGAAGTTGCTGTTGGCAAGGTCGCCTTCCCAGTCGGGCGGCGGCAAGTCCACGGGGGTTTCAGGCGGCTCTTCCTCACCGCTCATGACGCGTGACAGGTAGTTCAGGATGTCCTGCTCCACGATCATCCCGCCCTCGCCCGTGCCGTTGAGCCTCTGCCAGTCAATCCCGTTTGCTTCTGCCAGAATCTTGGCGAGCGGAGCAATCCTATCCATCATCAACTTCCCCCTTGGGCGTGCAGTGTAAGTGACATTCTTAGGGGGCATTCTAGCGAACAGACCCGCCTAACGCGTGCAATTTTCGTGCTAGAGGGCGGGGTGCGCGGGGGGCAATGGGGGTGTCTGCCTTGGGTTAAGGCGAGAACCCCGTGTTTTGAGACGATTTCGGGTCAGTTGACTGGCCTGATGGGAGTCGGACTTCACGGCTTCCCGGCGGCGCGGTGCTACCCTGCTTGGCATTACCGCGCAGCCAAAGCGCGTCAGGAGTCCCCATGCAGCGTCACAGTCTGGAGCCGTACAGGTCGGAGCAGTTCTTATGTTGATCTTAGAAGAAATGCAGGCGCGGGGCCACGAAGCCCTGACCCTACTGCACCACGCGCCCAGCGGCCTGCGGGCGGCTTTGGCTATTCATTCCACCGTGTTGGGGCCAGCCATCGCGGGCGTCAGGCTCGGCGCTCAGGATGAGCAGTTGGCGGTGCGCGGCGCACTGGCCCTCAGCGAAAGCCTGACCCTGAAGGCGGCGCTGGCGGGCCTGAACTACGGCGGCGGCGCTTGCGTCCTGATGATGCCCGAAGCGGGCGTAGACGACCCACACGCCCGCGAAGCTCTGTTCCGGGCACTGGGACGGCAGGTGCGTCCGCTGGAATCGCGGGTGGTTCTCACCGAAGACATTGGCGTATCGCCCGCCGATATTGCGTTTGTGGCGCAGGAAACGCCCGCCACCCTGGGCGTGAACACCGACACCAGCAGCGTCACCGGGTACGGCGTGTACCGGGGCATGAAGGCCGCCGCCCGCTTTGCCCTCGGCAGCGAGAGCATGCGCGGCGTGCGGGTGGCGATTTTGGGCGTGGGCGCGGTGGGCCGCACGCTGGCCGGGCACCTGCACCGCGAGGGCGCTCGGCTGACGGTGGCCGACCAACGCGCAGACCGGGCCGAAGCCCTGGCCGATCAACTCGACGGCGTGCAGGTCGTTTCTGCCGACCAACTGCTGGATTCACCCTGCGATATTTTCGCCCCCTGCGCCTACGGCCATTCCATCCGTTCCGACGATGTGCCGCGCTTGCAGTGCCGCCTCATCGCGGGCGGCGAGCATCACCCCCTGACCCGGCGCGGAGAAGCTGCCGTGAAGGAAGCCGGAATTATCTACATGCCCGATTACGCCATCAATGCCGCTGGCCTGATTGCCGCCGCGCAGGGAACCACGCCCGAACAGGCCGCCGAGCGCGTGTACATGATCATCAACCGGATTACGGCGGTGGCCGAGCAGTACGGCAAACCCGTGCATATCGTGGCCCGCCGCATGGCCGAGCGCCGCATCGACCTGATCGGCAGCCTGGGCCACGGCAAATGAGCATCAGCAAAGCCGAACCCTTCGTGATCGGCGTGGCGGGCGGGTCGGGCAGCGGCAAAACCACCGTGACCCGGCGCGTTATAGAAACGGTAGGCAGCGACGGTGTGGCCGTGCTGAGTCAGGACAACTACTACCGCGACCAGTCCGATATTCCTTTCGAGGCCCGTCTGAAAACCAACTACGACCACCCGGCGGCCTTCGATTGGGCACTCTTGCGCGAACACGTCGATGCACTGTTGGCGGGCGTGCCAATTGCCATGCCCGAATACGATTTTACCAAGCACACCCGCTCCGACCAGACCACGCGGGTTTTGCCGGGGTCGGTGGTGGTGCTGGAAGGCTTTTTCGCCCTCTATGACGAACAACTGCGTGAGCGGATGCACCTGAAAGTTTTTGTGGACGCCGACGCCGACGTGCGCTTTATTCGCCGCCTGCTGCGCGATACACAGGAACGCGGGCGCACCCCCGAAAGCGTGATTCAGCAGTATCTGGACTATGTGCGGCCCATGCACCTGAGTTTCGTGGAACCCACCAAACGCTACGCCGATGTGATTATTCCGCACGGCGGCATGAACGAGCCCGCGCTGGATATGCTGGCGGCGCGGATTCGGTCTACGGTTTAGGCAACGGCCAGAACTCACCCTCTCATCCGATAGGCGGACGATTCACCGGGCTGGCTGAAGGTAAGCTGGCCCGTTTTGCTGCCTTGCCTTAACCCTTGCCGCTTTCCCCTTTAGGATGTGCCCTGTGACTGATCCGAATCCCGCCGCCCGTTCTTCCCTGCCCGAATCACCGGGCGGCCCCTCCGCTCCCCCTAAGGCGACCCTCTCTCTGGAAACGCTGCCCGTGCCTACCCGCCATAGGCTTGCGCCGCTGCTGCTGGGCCTGATTCTGCTGTCGCTGATTCCGGCGTTCATCCTGGCCTACGGCCGCGTCACCTTCGAGCAGGCCGGAAAAACCACGTCCTACATCATGGATTATCCGAATCTGGTGTCTCAGGCGCAGCGGTACGGGCTGGAGCCGCAGGCACTCCTGAACCGCTACAAGGCGCTGGGGCTGAACGGTGTGGCCGTGTACGAGGACACGATTGGCAGCCTGCAACAGCGCGGCGAAGTGTATTTTCAGGACGGTTCCGATCTGGCGGTGCAGTTTCCCGGTCAAGGCGCACAGCCCCAGAAGTCCTACCTGCGCTCGCTCAAACCCGGTGTGGCCGAGGCGCTGCCTGCCCGCTACACCATTCCTACGCGGTTGGTGCAAATTGGCGGGAACCAGTGGGTAGAGTGGGCCACCGACCCGCGCTTCCTGCCCGCTGGGCCCAATACCGCACTCATCAACGATCTGAGGGCGCAGGGCATGACGCTGGTATACCGCCCTTACGCAGACGACGCCGTGCGCGAACCGGGCGCAGATTGGCCCGATGTGCCGTTCATCTCCTTTCCCAGCAGCGAGGTCATGGGCGCACGCAGCCCGGAACTGTTGGAGGAAATCAATGACCGCCTGGGCAAGCGGATTCCGACCCTGATCGAGGCGACGCCCCAGCTTGGGCTAGACAAACTGGTCGAGCGGCACGGCGCGGCCCGCATGTTCTCCATCAGTGCGGCGTGGCAAAACCTGCTGCTCCCCGAAGAGACTGCCAGCAAATTTGCCCTCGCCGCCCGCGAACGGGGCCACCGCCTGCTATACCTACGAACCTTTCCCACCATCGGCGAAACCGAGGTGTTCCTGGCCCGCACCACCAAACTGCTGGGCGATGCGGGCGTGAAGCTGGCAAATCCCACCATTACCCGCTACGAACCCAGCCCGTTGCTGCAAGTTCTGAGCGCGGTGGGGCCACTGGCGGCGCTGCTGCTCCTGGGCCTCAGTTACCCGCTGGTGCGGCTGGGGCTGCTGGCCTCGGCACTCACGGCGCTCCTGGCATTCGGCCTCAACAGCCTCGGCCCAGACGGGATCAAGCCGCTGGAAGGCCTCGCTCTGATTGCCGCCGTCACATTCCCTTCTTTGGGGCTGGTGCTGCGGCGTCGGCGCGTGTCCGATTGGTTCCTGGCTACGGGCCTCAGTCTGGCGGGCGTACTGTTCGTGTCGGCGTTGGGGGCCAACGGCAACTCCATGATCGGCCTGGAGCCCTTCCGGGGCGTGGGCCTCACGTTGTTGCTGCCGCTGGTGCTGGTGGGCGCAAGCTTCCTGCCGCGCCAGGACATCCGCAAAACCGCGCAGGACATCTACAACGCACCCATCAAACTGGGCGACATCGTGGTGATGGGCCTCGGAATCGCCGTGTTTGCGCTGGTGTTTTTGCGCCGGGGCAATACCAGTTCGGTGGGGGTCAGCGACGCCGAAAAAGAAGTGCGCCAGAACCTGCAAGATTCCATCGTTCGCCCGCGTTTCAAGGAACTCGCCGGGCATCCGTTGGCGCTGGTGGGCCTCAGCGGGGTCTTGCCGGGCTACTTCAGCACCCTGATTTTGCTGGGCGGCGTGATCGGTCAGGCCAGCATCCTCAACACGTTTTCGCACTTCCACACGCCCCTGCTGATCAGCGCCGCCCGCTGCTTTATTGGCCTCGGCGTGGGTCTGGTGGCCGGATACGTGGCGATCTGGGCCGTGAAGCAGGGCATCCGAATCTGGAACACGTATGGCACGCGCCGCACCGGAGCCGCTGCATGAAGGTGCCGCTCTGGAAGGTGGCCGAATGAAAGTTACCGTCAGCGGTTACTACGGCTTTGGGAACACGGGCGACGAGGCCATTGCGCTCGCCATTACCCGTGAGTTGAAGCAGCGGGGGAACAGGCCGCTGCTGCTGTCCGAAACGCCCGAAAAGACAGCCCAGACCTACGGCTGCGAGAGTGCGCCGCGCATGAAACCTGCCGGATTGCTGGGAGCCATTGCCCGCTCGGACGTGCTGCTGTCGGGCGGCGGCGGCCTGCTGCAAGACAAGACCAGCGCCCGCACGCTCACCTACTACCTCGGCGTGATCCGTGCGGCGCGGCTGCTGGGCAAGCGCGTGGTGATTTTTAACCAGAGCATTGGGCCGCTCAGTCCGGAAGGGGGACGCAAAGTGGCCTCTGCCCTGCGCGGTCTGCGGGTGATCGTGCGTGACCGGGGGAGCCTCGATACCCTGCAAGCCCTGGGGATTTCGGGCGAACTCGGCGGCGACCCGGCCCTGCTGCTGCACCCCAGCCCCAACCTGCCGCGCCAACTGGATCAGGTCATCATTGCCCCACGCGGCGACGTGACCGAGGCCACCGAGCGCCTGAAAACGGTCACGGCAAGCTTGCAGGCACAGGGCCGCCGTGTGCTGGCTCTCAGCTTTATGCCTGCCCACGATGACGCCGCCGCCCACAGTTTGGGGGCCGATGAAGTGCTGAGTACCGTAGACCCGCAGGTGGCCCTGGACGCGATTGCTTCGTGCGGCTTCGTAATCGGAGTACGCCTGCACGCCATCATTCTGGCTGCCGCTGCGGGCGTGCCGTTTGCAGGCGTGGCCTACGATCCCAAAGTGCAGGGCTTTTGCGCCGATGCTGGTGCGCCGTTTCATCCCATTGCCCTGGATCCACAGGAAGTGTGTCAGCAGGCCTATACCCGCACCGCGCCCGACTGGAACGCGGTGGCCGAGATGAAAGACCGGGCAGAGAGCAGTTTTACGCGGGCGCTGAGTCGGTAGAGCAGAGCGGGCAAAAGTAGAGAACGTGGAGCGGAGAACGTGGAGAAGGCCAAACCACGTTCTCCGCTCCACGTTCGTTTTCCCCAACAGCTCCGTTACCCCCGTGTGTTTACCCCCCGTGCGTCACCACATTGCAGGTGCAGCGGGCCAGCGTCGTCGTGCGGCCCTGCTCGTCCTTCATTTCCACTGTCCAGACCATCACTGTGCGGCCCCGGTAAGCCAGCAGAGCCTCGGCGGTCACCCAGCCCTCGGAAATGCCGCGAACATGAGTGCCGTTCAGGTCGACGCCCACGCCAAATTGTGTTCTGGGGTCGACATTCAGGAAGCTGCCCAGGCTCGCCAGTTCTTCGGCCAGGGCCAAGCTTGCGCCGCCGTGCAGCCGTCCGGTGGGCTGGCGGTTGCCCTCTACGGGCATGCGGGCGGTCAGGCGCTCACGGGTCACGCTCAGCAGTTCTATGCCGAGGCGTTGGCCGAGTGTGCCGCTCAGTTTGCCCATGCGCCCGGCCAATTCTTCGGGCGACAGGCGGGCAAATTCTTCGGGCGTAGGGATTTGAATATCGGGGTGGAGGGTCATGCGGGCATGGTAGAGCGTTTCTGACCGGGTGACCCGCGCCCTGATTTACTCTGGCTGACCCAAGTTCAGTGCAGCGGCGTACAGCATCTTCACGCCCGTTTCTAGGCTGGCTTCGTCGATGGTAAAGCGGGGGTGATGGTGCGGCCAGTGGCTGTCGGCGCTGTCGCTGGCACTGCCCACATTGAAGTAGGCTCCGGGCGCTTTTTGCAGGTAGGCGCTGAAATCTTCGCCTCCCATCGTGGGTTTGGCATCTTGGTACAGGTCAGGGCCGACCGTGTCCAGCGCAATCTCGCGCAGTCTGGCGGCCACCCAATCGGTGTTGATCACGGGGCGGTACCCGAACTCGTAGTTCAGGTCGTACGTCGCGCCGTGTGCGTCACACACACCTTTGATTACTCGCTCGATCAGTTGGGGGGCGCGTGCCCGCAACTCGGCTTCGAAGGTGCGCACTGTGCCTTGTAGCAGCGCCGTATCGGGAATGACGTTGTGGGTACTGCCACTCTGGAACAGCGTAATAGACACCACCAGCGCGTCGAGGGCCGCCACATTCCGGCTGACCACATGCTGCAAATTGGTCACGACCTGTGCGCCGACTGCAATCGGGTCTACGGTCTGTTCGGGGTGTGCGCCGTGTCCGCCCTTGCCGCGAATGGTCAGTGTGAGGGTGTCGGGCGCGGCCATGAACGCCCCCGGCTTCACGGCCACCACTCCGGCAGGCAGCGAGGAATTCAGGTGCAGGCCCGTCACCACGTCCACGCCGTCCATCAGCGGCGTCTCCATCACCAATTCTTCGGCCCCGCCCGGCCCGATTTCCTCGGCATGCTGGAAGATCATGCGGATTTCTCCAGCCACCTCTTCGGGGCGCTCGCTCAGCAGTTTGGCGACACCCAGCAAAATGGCGGTGTGTCCGTCGTGGCCGCAGGCGTGCATCACACCGGGGGTTTGCGAGGCAAATTCAAAGGTGTTTTCCTCGTGAATGGGCAGCGCGTCTATGTCGGCCCGCAAGAGCACCGTGCGGCCCGCTTTTTGACCCTTCAATACGGCCAGCACACTGGTTGGCGTGGGGCGAGACACGCTCAACCCCGGCATCTGCCCCAGCTCCGCTTCGATGTACGCCGCCGTCTGATGCTCGGCAAAGCCCACTTCTGGGTTTTGGTGCAGATGCCGCCGCCACGCCACGAGTTGCTCGGTCAGGGTGCTGGCCCGGTCAATGGATTGTGTCATGTGTGTAGGGTAGACCATTTGAGCGCAGGCGAACAACAAAAACCCCAGCGATGGCTGGGGCTGGGATAGAAAGCTTAACTTAAGAAAACTACTTGCCGTCCTGCCCGATTCGCTCGCTGCTCAGGCGGCCTTTGCCACTGACGTCGTCAAGCTGGGTGGCTCCGTTCTTCCGCATGATGCTCAGGGCTTCGTCGGCCCGCTTGCTGTCGGGGTCACGGGCAATAACGAGTGTGTGGCCGCTTTTCATGGCGTCGTAAAAGCGTTCGGCCTGCACGGGGGGCACACCCATCCGGCGCAGCAATTTGACGTAGTCGCCGTGATCGGAACCGGCCAGCGCACCGAACAGCCCACCGAGGCCCGCGCCGCCCAGCGCCCCGAAGAGCATGCCGTAGATGCCGCCCAGTTGGTAAATCCGGGTTTCGGGAATGATCAGCAGCAGCAGCCAGATGGGGAGCGTGAGGGCCACGCCCGCCAACATGCCGCCGATGGTGCCGCGAATGACCGAGGCGCTGCCGCCGGGTGCTCCAGCTTCGGGGCCGACGCCGGTGGCCTGCGCGATGTCGTCTTCCATGACCACATCGGTGAGGGCAAAGCCGAGGTGATCCCGGTCAAAGCCACGCGCCTTGAGGGCTTCGAGGGCGCTCTTGGCCTGTGTTGGCTCGCGAAAGACGGCAATGACACTTTCCATATCCTGTATTTTTAGCATGAGCGCCCCCCCCGATGTGAGGGACAAACTTCCGGAGGCGTTGGGCAGTCTTCCCAAAGCCGGGCCAAAGCGGGTGTACTGGGGAGCGGGGGTACTTTCGGCCCTAGCACACCGCGCTGCACTTCCTATACTGACAAGATGACTGGCGTGGTAGACGTGGCGGTGCCGAACGTGGCCTTCGAGGGGCGGCTGCGTGAGGTATTGCGCTCCCGCGTGGAATTTATCGAGCTGATCGGAGACGATCTGGTGGCGGCGGGCGGCAAGCGCACCCGGCCCCTGATTTCGTTTCTGGCCGCGCAGGTGCTGGGCGCACAACCGGAGCGGGCAGGCTGGAGCGACGTGATAGACGTGGGCGTGTGCGTGGAACTCCTGCACTCGGCCAGCCTGCTGCACGATGACCTGATCGACGATGCCGACACCCGGCGCGGCAAGCCTTCTGCATTCCGGCGCTTCGGCAACGTGGTCAGCGTGATGAGCGGCGATTTCATGCTGGCGCGCCTGCTGATGCTGCTCTCTAATTTGCCGGGCGGCGCGGCCCTCACGCGGGCTTTTGGGCAAACCGCCAGCGTGATCTGTGAGGGCGAGGTGCTGCAATTTCAGGTGGCCGCCTACGCCGAATACGCGCTGGAACACTATCTGGATGTGATTCACGGCAAAACGGCAGCACTCGTGGAACTGGCCGCCAGTGCGCCCGCCCTGCTGCTGTCGGCCCCCGATACCCAGCGGGAAGCCCTCGCCACATTTGGCCGCGAATACGGCATGGCCTTTCAGATGCAAGACGACCTGCTCGACCTTGCAGGCGAAGAAAGCAGCATTGGCAAGCCTGTGGGCGGCGACCTGCGCGAGGGCAAGGCCACGCTGCCCGTGCTGTACCTGCTGGACGGCCCCCACGCCGATGAGGTGCGCGAGATTCTGGAACGCCGCGCCGCGAACGAGGGCGACGTGGCCCGCGTACGCCAACTGGCCGCCACGGAAGGCACGCTGGAACGCACCCGCGACGAAATCAGACGTCGTGCCGGGCTGGCGGTGCGTGCGCTGGAAACCTTGCCCGCCAGCGAAGCCCGCAGTGCTTTGGCGGCGTTGGCGCAAAAAGAGATCGAGCGGAGTCACTAGGGACAAGGCCTCTCTAGGTCTAGGGTCTGATGGTCTAAGGAAGGGCAATCGCTTCGCTCACTCACCCTCTGCCCACCCCTCCCCCCTCAAGGGTGAGAGAGCCAAACACAGCTTTTTACTTTTAGCCCTCGCGCCCTGTGGGACTCGCAGAGCTGTGCAGCAGAGGAAACCACCAGTAACCGCGTGCGCCCCAGCCCCAGCACCTTCGACCCTCTACCCTTAGACCTCGCCCCTGCCGCCCCAACTCCCCCTCCCCGTCCCAATTGACCGGACAGCCTTTCTAGACCAGACTGACCCGCCGTTCTTCTCGTTTGGAAGGCGGCAGCGAGAGCTGGCCTCGCACTCACACGCTCTGGAAACGCTTCAACTTTTTGGCGTGCCTGTGGAGCTTTTCCGGTTCGCCTGCACTGTAGGTGGCGGCGGGGGCAAACAATGGGGGCAGGCCTCAGCCTTCACGCTTGCCCATTTGTCTATGCGTGTATGCTCTGGTTGCCTCACAATTGCACCGCCTTTTTTTGCTGACAACAGCAACTCACTACCTCTAAGGAGAACTCTGGAATGAGGGCATCAGGACTCAATTGGCAGGGCCTCATGGAGCAACTCCAGGATGCACTGCCCTACTGCGCGGTCAGCGATCAGTCGTTGGCCTATTTCAAGTACCCCAAACGCACCCTGAGCGTGAATTTGCCCGTTCGGATGGACGACGGCCAGATTCGCGTGTTCCGGGGCTACCGCACGGTTCACAGCACGGCGCGTGGCCCCAGCATGGGCGGCGTCCGTTTTAAGGCGGGCCTGAATGCTCATGAATGCGAAGTGTTGGCCGCCATCATGACCCTGAAAGCGGCGGTGGCCGACCTGCCTCTGGGCGGGGCAAAGGGCGGCGTGAACGTTGACCCGGCCACACTGTCGCCCGGAGAACTGGAAGGCCTGACGCGCCGCTATACCAGCGAACTGGTCGATCTGATCGGCAAGAATGAAGACATCCTGGCTCCTGACGTGGGCAGCGACGCGCAGGTCATGGCGTGGATTCTGGACACCTACGGCGAGAACACGGGTGAAACCGTGAGCGGCGTCGTGGTGGGCAAACCCATTCCGCTGGGTGGCAGTTACGCCAGCAAGGATGCACGGGGCCGCAGCGCCGCACTGGTGGCGGGCCGCGTGCTGAAAGAACAGGGCGAGAGCCTGAACCGCGCCCGCGCCGCCGTGTACGGCTTTGGCGACGTGGGCCGCAAGGCCGCCCGCACCCTCGCCGCAGAGGGCGCACTGGTGATCGCCGTGAGCGACCAGGACGGCGGCACCTTTGCCAGCGGCGGCCTGGATCTGGAAGCTCTCGCCGCTTACCGCGAGCAGCACGGCAGCGTTCAGGGCTTTGCCACCGACATCAGCGCCGACGAAGTGATCGAGCTGGACGTAGACGTGCTGATGCTGGCCTACGATTACGGGGCCGTGAACGCCGGAAACGCCCACGCCGTTCGCGCCCGCTACGTGGTGGAAGCCACCAACCGCGCCGTGCTGCCCGAAGCCGAACGCTTCCTGAAGGCGCAGGGCGTGACCGTGCTGCCCGATCTGGTGGCCTCGATTGGCGGCCTGATTGTCAACTATCTGGAATGGGTGCAGGACGCCAGCAACTTCTTCTGGACAGAAACCGAGATTGAGGAAGCGATTGACCAGCGCGTAGACCGGGCTGTAGACGGCGTGCTGGAATTTATGCGAACCCGCCAGACCGATATGCGGACGGCAGCTTACGCGATGGCCCTGAACAGGCTGCACGAAGCCAGCGTGATGCGCGGGGTTTATCCATGAGTCTGGGTTGCTCTGGAATTGATTGCTCTGGACTTGATTGCTCTGGGCCTGGTCCAAGGGTCTAGGGTCTAAGAGTCTGATAGCCCCCCTCATCTCCTGTTTTGCTCCCTCTCCCTTGAGGGGGGAGGGCCGGGGAGGGGGTGAATGAGCAAAGCGATTGCCCTTCCCACTCACTACCCCCGACAATCCACAACCCATATCCGCCCTCCAGAGGAGGTTCCCACCACATGACCACCACCGAACCCAACCCCAACGCCGCCGCGCAGGACACGTCCAAGCTCGGCCACCACGCCATTCCCAGCTACCTCGACTCCAACGACCTCGGCCCCTACGCCATCTATCTGGAGCAGGTGGAGCGGGTCACGCCGTATCTGGGCAAGCTGGCCTACTGGGTCGAAACCCTCAAGCGGCCAAAACGCATTCTGGTCGTAGACGTGCCGATTCACCTCGATGACGGCACGGTAGCGCACTTTGAGGGTTACCGCGTGCAGCACAACACTTCTCGCGGCCCGGCCAAAGGTGGCGTGCGCTACCACCAGGACGTGACGCTGAGTGAAGTGATGGCCCTCAGCGCGTGGATGACGGTGAAAAACGCCGCCGTGAACCTGCCCTACGGCGGCGGCAAGGGCGGCATCCGCATCGACCCGCGCAAGTACAGCACCGGAGAACTGGAACGCCTGACGCGGCGCTACACCACCGAAATCGGCCTCGTGATCGGGCCAGAAAAAGACATCCCCGCCCCCGACGTGAACACCAACCCGCAGACGATGGCGTGGATGATGGACACCTATTCCATGAACGTGGGCCGCACCGCGACGGGCGTGGTGACGGGCAAACCTGTGGCGCTGGGTGGCTCTTTGGGCCGCGCCGACGCCACCGGACGCGGCGTGTTCGTCACGGGCGCAGAAGCCCTCAAGAAGCTGGGCATCCGCTTGGAAGGCGCTCGCATCGCCATTCAGGGCTTCGGCAACGTGGGCGAGGCCGCCGCCCGCATCTTCCACGATCACGGCGCAAAAGTAGTCGCGCTTCAGGACGTGACCGGAACCATTTACAGCGACGGCGGAATTGACCCGCGCACGGCCTTCGCCCACCTGAAACAGACGGGGAAGATCACCGGCCTGGCCGATACCGACGAACTGACCCGCGACGCCTTCTGGGACGTGGACTGCGACGTGCTGATTCCCGCCGCGCTGGAAAAACAGATTACCGACGCCAACGCCGGACGGATCAAGGCCAAGCTGATCGTGGAGGGTGCCAACGGCCCCACCACGCCCGCCGCCGACGACCTGCTGGCCGAGCGCGGCATCACCATCGTGCCCGACGTACTCGCCAACGCGGGCGGCGTCACCGTGTCCTACTTCGAGTGGGTACAGGATTTCTCCTCGTTCTTCTGGACAGAAGATGAGATCAACAAGCGCCTCGACCGAATCATGGGCGAAGCCTTCCTGAGCCTCTGGGACGTGAAGGAGAAACACGGTGTGACTCTGCGGACGGCGGCCTACATCGTGGCCTGCACACGGGTGCTGGAAGCGCGGGCACTCCGCGGGTTGTACCCGTAAAGCTTGAGGGGGAAGGCGTCTAAGGGTCTAAAAGCCTAGGGTCTAAGGTGCTGGGGCAGTGCGATTTTTAGGTAGGCAGAGTATTTGAAATCAACGTCCAGCAAAGCATTCGCCCTTCTTGGACCCTTCGACACTAGACTATTAGACTTTCCCCGCATCTCAACCGAATCCCCCATTCAAAACAACCGCCCCAGCACCTCGGCGGTTGTTTTTCGTGTCCCCTAGCCCCTAGCCTGCCCTCATGCCCTCCCCTGCCCCCACGTTGCCGCCCGTTCTCGCCGAACTCGTGGCCTACTTCGAGCCGTTCTGTACGGTCAGGCGAGACTTCCGTGGGGCCGTGACCCTGCACACGCCAGGAATCAATGTGCTGGCGCTGAATACCTCTTATTTGCCGGAAGATGCGGGCGATGTGCTGCCACTGGTGCGGGCGTGGCATCTGGGGCAAGACGCGCCGCCGCTGGTGACCTCGGTGAGTGCGGTGGCGGGTGAGGACGTGGGGGGCCTGCGTGTAGGCACGTTTGCGCCCGTGCCTGACCCCGGCGTGATCGTGGTGGAGCAGGTGTCGCGGCTGCATCTGCCGACTTGGGCGGGAGTGCTGGCCGAAAGCTACGGCGCGGCAGAATGGGCCGAAGCGTTGGCCCGTCATTTTGCAGGGCCGCTGGAAGGCGATCCCACAAGTGTATTGCTGATGGCTTACGCGGGCGGAGAAGCTATCGGGTCGCTGCTGTGGCGCGAGTTGAATGGCCAGGGCGCAGCGCATCTGTGGGGCACACTCGATCCTGCCGCCGACGCGCCCCTACTGAATGCCGCTGCCCAACTATCGGGTGACACAGGGTCGGGCGGAGAGGTGCGTGTGAGTCTGCCCGACACCTCACCCCTTCATCTTCCGGATGCGAAAATCGTCGCCTTCACCCTCCTGCCGTGAACTATCGTTCTTTCAAGATGAGAAAGGTATCGTTTCCTTAAGATCAGATTTTCCACATAGGTCACATGCTTGGCCTACTGTACGGTCTTAGAGCGAATGTGAGAGATGAGAGGTTTAACCTCACGCCAGCAACAGGAGGAGCACACTCTAATGGCAGCACATGCACAAGCCTCTGCCTTTCGGCCAACACCTGCGCTCGTCTGCTGCCCCGGCGGCTTTTCTTCTTCTTGCGCTCACGCTGGCGGCCTGTGGAACTACGCCCAATTCGGGGCCACCTCCGGCTGAGGCTCCGGCGATTGCGGGCAGCCTGAACGCACAGGCCAGCGCCGGAACCCTTGTAGTGGGGCAGACCCGCCAACTGACCGTGACCGTGAGTGGCCGCGCCCCGCAACCCGGCGAACTGACATGGACGACGGGCAATGCGGCTGTCGCCACCGTGTCTCAAACGGGCCTCGTGACCGCCACAGGAGCCGGAAGCACCACCATTCGCACGGCGCTCTCCTCCAATCCCAGCGCGTTTATAGACTTCACGCTGACCGTGACGGCGGCTGGAACCACGCCCGCTCCGGCCCCCGCGCCCACCACCGGAACTTTTGCCCAGCGCGTGCTGACCCTGACCAACGCCGCCCGCGCTCAGGCCCGCACTTGCGGCAGCACCAGCTTTTCCGCCGCCGCGCCTGTAGCCGCCAACGCCCAATTGACGCAGGCCGCGCAGGGCCACGCCGCTGATATGGCCGCCCGCAACTACTTCAGCCACACCAGTCAGGATGGCCGCACGATGGCTCAGCGTATTACGGCCACCGGGTACGCCTGGCGCAACATTGGGGAAAACATTGCCGCCGGACAGACCACGCCCGAAGCCGTAGTGGACGGCTGGCTAAAAAGCGAAGGTCACTGCCGCAACATCATGAACGCCAGCTTTACCGAACTCGGCGTGGGCTACGCGGCGGTCGGAAACTACGGCCATTACTGGGTGCAGGATTTCGGACGGCGCTAAAGCGTTTGCCTGAGAGTCAAAGAAGCCAGCCCCAAATCGCAATGGTTGAGGCTGGCTTCTTTTTGGTTTTCAGTCTCCTACAGCGGCATGTTTCCGTGCTTCTTGTACGGCCTCTCCTCCCGCTTTTCCCGCAGCATGCCAAAGGTCTGGATCAGGCGCGCGCGGGTGTCCTCCATCGGAATCACGTCGTCTATGTAGCCCTTGCTGGCTGCCACATAGGGGTTGTCGAAGGCGTCTTTGTAGTCGCGGATTTTCTCGGCCCGCATCGCTCCGGGGTCTTCTGCGTTTTGAATGTCGCGGCGGTACACGATATTGGCCGCCCCCTCCGCGCCCATCACGGCCACAGCAGCGGTGGGCCACGCATACACCACGTCCGCGCCCATATCGCGGCTGTTCATGGCGAGGTAAGCGCCGCCGTAGCTTTTGCGCGTAATCAGCGTGATTTTGGGCACGGTGGCCTCGGCGTAGGCATACAGCATTTTCGCGCCGTGCCGGATGATGCCCGCGTGTTCCTGTGCCACGCCCGGCAGGAATCCGGTCACGTCCACCAGTGTCAGGATCGGGATGTTGTAGCAGTCGCAGGTGCGAATAAAGCGGGCGGCCTTGTCTGAGGCGTCAATATTGAGCGTCCCGGCCATCACACGTGGATTGTTGGCGACGATGCCCACGCTCTGCCCGTTCAGACGGGCAAATCCGACCAGAATATTCTTGGCCCAATTCGGCTGGATTTCCAGAAATGTGCTGTCGTCCACCAGTTCATGAATCACGTCGTGCATGTCGTAGGGCCGACGCTGATCGGGCGTCACGATCTTCAGCAGGGCATCGTTGCGGCGGCTCGCGGGGTCAGAGGTAGGCTGCACAGGCGCTTTCTCGCGGGCGTTTTGGGGCAGGTAGCTCAACAGGTCGCGGATGCCGCGTAGCACGGCTTCGTCACCGTCGTATTCCAGGTGCGCCACGCCCGATTTGCGGGTATGCACGTCCGCGCCGCCCAACTGGTCAAAGGTCACGTCCTCGCGCGTCACGCTTTTGATCACTTCGGGGCCAGTGATGAACATATAACTGCTGCCGCCGCTCATCAGAATAAAGTCGGTGAGCGCCGGGGAATACACCGCGCCGCCCGCGCAGGGGCCGAGAATGGCGCTGATTTGCGGCACAGCGCCCGAATAAATCGCGTTGCGGTAAAAAATCTCGCCGTAGCCGCTGAGGGAATCCACGCCTTCCTGAATGCGTGCGCCCGCCGAATCGTTGAGTCCGATGACGGGGCAACCTGTGCGGGCAGCCAAGTCCATGACTTTGGTAATCTTGGCCGCGTTCATTTTGCCCAAACTGCCGCCCAGTACAGTGAAATCCTGACTGAACACGAAGACCTGCCGCCCGTCTATGGTGCCGCTGCCCGTGACCACGCCTTCGCCGGGAGCCTCCACGCCCTGCATCAGCCGTCCGCCCTGATGTTCCACAAAGGTGCCGAGTTCCAGAAAACTGCCCGCGTCCAGCAGCGTATGGATGCGCTCGCGGGCCGTGAGTTTGCCGCCTGCCCGCTGCTTTTTCTGGCGCTCCGGGCCGCCGCCGAGTTCCACTTTGGCGCGGCGCTGCTCCATCGTGGCGATGAGTTCCTGAAGTTCTAGGGCCAGTTGAGTCATGCCCCAATCTACCTAAACGCAGCTATCCAAACGCTCGTTAGGATCCGGGGAACAGTCAGCGGTAAAAGCAAAAGCGGTTGACCTCCGGCACGGGCGAGGCAGTTCAAGGTTCATAGCTCAGAGCCAGACCTGTCCAACTTTGGCCTGAAATCTCCTATACTATCCACATGACTCTTATATTGGACGATGCAGCGGCACAGGCTGATGCGGGGGAGCAGTTGGCCCACTGTATCCGGCTGGAGCGGGAAGCGCGGGGATGGTCACAGGCCGATCTGGCACAGCATTCCGGCGTGTCCAAGGCCAGCATCAGCAAAATAGAACGCGGTGAGATGAGTCCGACGGCGGGAACGCTGGTGCGCCTGGCGGGGGCGTATGGCCTGACGTTGGCGGGGCTGTTGCTGCGGGCTGAGGGCCACACCGGACGCCTGGTGCGGGCTGCCGATCAGCCCCGCTGGCGCGATCCCGGCTCAGGCTACGAGCGTCAACAGGTATTTATGCGCCCCGATCATCCGCTGGAAGTGGTGCGGGTCACGCTGCCGCCGCACCAGCACGTCGATTTGCCCGCTTCGTCCTATGCCCGAATTCGTCAGGTGGTGCTGCTGGAGGCCGGAGCGTTGACGGTTCAGGAAGGGCCAGAGCTTCACGAACTGGCCCCCGGAGACAGCCTCGCCTTCGGCCCGCCGCATGACGTGACCTTCCGCAATCCCGCCGCCCACCCCTGCACCTACCTCGTGGTGCTGGCCCGGAGTTGAGATGACGAACCCCACATTCCCCTTCCAGATTCGTGCCCTGAACACTGACCCAGACACCGCCGAGCAACTGTGCACGCTGCTGATTCAAACCGTTGCCAACGGAGAATCGGTGAGCTTTATGCACCCGCTGGCCCCCGAAGCTGCCGCCGAATTCTGGGCCGGATCGCTGGCCGCAGCAAGCCGGGGCGAACGCATCGTGTTGGGCGCTTGGCAGGGCGGCACACTGGTTGGCACTGTAACGCTGCTGCTGGATTTTCCACCCAACCAGCCTCACCGCGCCGAAATCGCCAAGATGATGACCCGGCTGGGCCACCGGGGAAAAGGCGTTGCCACGGCACTCCTGCAAGAAGCCGAGCAGTTGGCGGCACAGCAGGGCCGAACCTTACTGGTGCTGGATACCGCCACAGACGGAGGCGCGGCGGGCCTCTACGAAAAAATGGGCTACACGCTGGCCGGAGAAATACCCGATTTTGCCCTCAAACCCTACGGCGGACTGACGGGGACTTTGCTGTACTGGAAGCGGCTGGCGGTCGGTTGAAGGGCATCTAAGAGTCACATCTAAGAGTCAAGGGTCTGAGGGTCTAAGAAATGCGAAGGCTGTGTTGGACGTTGATTTTGGAAGCTCTGCCCACCCGTAACTTCACTGCCCAGCAACTTAGACCCTAGACCTTTAGACGCCCTCCCCAGCCGCGCCTACTGCCCCAACTCCACCACAATCCCTTCTGCCTCGCTCATACGCACAATGTTCGCCAGCGTATGAATCGGAATGTTGAGGTCGGCCAGCTTCAGGCGGCCTTCCTCGAATCCCTTTTCGATGACGCAGCCGAGGCCCAGCAACTCTGCGCCGCTGGCCCCAATGATGGTGTTCAGTGAGCGCAGCGTGCCGCCCGACGCCAGGAAATCATCGATGACGATCACGCGGTCATCTGGCCCCAGGAACTCACTGGACACGAACAGGTCTACGACGCCGCCTTTGGTGCGGCTGATGGACTGGGCCGTGTACGCAGGCTCTTTCATGGTGATGGGCTTTTTCTTGCGGGCGTACACCATCGGAATGCCCAGCACCAGCGAGGTTGCCAGCGCGGGCGCGATGCCGCTGACTTCGATGGTCAGGATTTTATTGGGGTTCAGGGGCGCAAAGTAGGCAGCGAAATGTTCGCCCATTTCACGGGTCAGGGCGGGCAAGAGTTGGTGGTTGACCAGTCCGTCTACCTTGAGGAATCCGCCCGGCAGGATGACGCCTTGTGCCCGGATAGCATCTACGAGAGCTTGCATAGGGGCAATCCTACAGGCAGAGGGGCAGCCAGACGGGACAGAAGATAGACTGTGCCGCCTGCCTTCTCGTCTGATCCCTTATACGAACTTGCTCTGATTCCCGAACATCCGCAAAAGCACCAGATGTTCGTCCATCGCCGCCAGTCCGTACTTGTTGCCACTCGCTTCGCTCGGATGATGTTCACGAATCATCGCAATTTGGTATTACAGGTCGTTGATTTCTGGCTTAAAGCCCACCTCACGCACATAGCGCAGGTATTCGGACTCGCTGAGCGCTTCTTTCTTGCCACTCAGGGCCACAAAAAACGCTTCCAGGACATTGGTGGCAAAGTTGCGGCTGCCCATGCGCGGCGTCGTGGTGATCAGGCGGGCCACGCCGCGCTCTTTCATCCATACGCGGTCTGCCTCGGTGATGGTCTGGGTCAGGATGGTTTTGCCGCTGAGGTCGTGCGGGGCATACCGTTTGGCGTAGTGGGTGTCTCCGGCGATCACGTCGGCCCAGGCGTAATAGCGGGTTCCCTTGCCTGCCACACTGCTTTCCTGCTTGGCCCCAGTGGGATAAAACCAGTCCTGCGGCAGCTTGGTGATGGCAGGCAACACCAGCCGCGCCACCCGCCGCAGCGAGGCAATGGAACGCAGCGGGCGGTCTATGTTCAGCCCGAACACGATGTCGCCGTACACGATGTCCGCGCCTGCCTGTGCCAACGCCTCGGCCATTCCGAAGCGGTCTACGGCGCTGACCATCAACACTTTCTTGGTGCGCCAGTTCATCACCGAATCAAGTTGGGCAATCGCGTCGCGCTCTAGCGTGTTTTTCAGGCCGCTGCCGTCCAGCACAGGCGTGAGCTTGGCATTCGCCACCAGCTTTTTCACGTTGCCGAAGGTGTAGCGTTTGCCGTCTGCGATCACGTAAATGTCGGCCCCGCCCAGCCCGAAGGCGTCTACGCGGCCATCGAGCGCCTGAAACAGTTCGGCGGCCTTACCTGCGTCTCCATCGGTGCCGATGCGTTCCAGAATAAAAGGCTGCGCCAGCACCGAGATCTCTTCGCGGGCGTTGCGCTTGCTGCTGCCGATAGACACGCTGACCACATGCTTGAATCCGGCAGGCGCGGGCTTCCAGTCGGCCAGCAGGGAGTCACTTTGAGTTGCGGTCATGCGGGGCATTGTAGAGCCACAGTGTTGTAGAGCCACAGTGCAGGGCAGAGGCCAAAAAAACCGCCTCCCCCGAAAGGAAAGCGGCTTGAGCAGTAAGCTCAGACTTGCTGGGTTTACTCTTGCTCGGTGCTGGAAACGTCGGCGCTGGGAGCGTCGGCCACAGGTGCGGCGGCAGCGGCAGCAGCGTCGGCTTTCTGCTGCTGGGCGCGGGCGGCGTCCTTCATCACGCGGCTGCGGTCGTTCTTGATGCGTGCAGCCTTGCCGCGCAGTTCGCGCAGGTAGTACAGCTTGGCGCGGCGAACCTTGCCGCGTTCCAGGATCGTCACTTTGGCGATCAGGGGCGTGCTGTAGGGGAACACACGCTCCACGCCTTCGCCGAAGCTGATCTTGCGAACCGTGAAGCTCTTGCGGCTGCCCGAACCGTTGATGGCGATAACAACGCCTTCAAAGGCCTGGTTGCGGGTGCGGGTGCCTTCTACAACTTTGGTTTCCACGCGGATAGTGTCGCCGGGGCGGAAATCAGGCAAGTCGTCTTTGATGTGGGGCTGCTCGACGGAACGCAGAATTGCGCCACGGTTCACTTTTACAATAGCGGTCATGAAAACTCCTTCGGTCAGCGGACTGCCCCACAGTCCCGCTGTACGGGCAGAGGCATTCATGAACCTACGCTGGCGGCCAATCCTGGCAGACCAAACTTTAGAAGTATAAACGGTGCAGAGGCCGGGGGCAAGTCCGGCCTGAAAGAGCCCACCTTACGGCCCGCTGCCCCGCGCCAGCACACCGCCGTCCTCATCTGTCAGCGCAAAAGCGTAGGCCTGTGCCGTGAGCCGAATCCACTGCACCCGCTGGTCTATGCAGGAATCGGGCAGCATCAGGCGGGCAGGGGTGGGATATATGCCGTCGATGCTGTCTCGCCGGAAGGTTTCCAGCGTGCGTGCGAGGTCGTTGGCACAGTTCTGGGCGGCGGCGCGGGCCATAAATCCTTCTGGGGTAGAGGCAGCAGGAGCCTTGGCCTGGGCCTGCCGCAACGCTTTCACTTGCTGCTCTAGCGCCGAAAGTCGCGCTGCCAACCGCGCATTCTCGCTGCGGGCCTGCCGATCCTGACACCCCACCAGTCCAACCGAGAGCAGTACCACCGCACCTATCCGAACCCACATCACAGGCGGCAGGCTAGCGCGGGCATGGGGTATGGGCGTGAGATAAACGCAGTGTTGTGGGCTTGACCAGACCTTTAGGGACTGTTGCCCGATCCATCCGGGTTGATAGCGGGCGTGACGGCAGGCGCGACTTCATCCAGCCGCAGCAACTCCCGCAATTCAGCCAGTGCGGCGCGTTCCTTGTCATTCACCAGTTCGCCGCCGATGCCCAAGAATCCGCCCTCTTTGGCAGCTTCGGCAGTGCGCTGGGCCACCGTCATCAGAAGATTCTTGTAGGCCACAGAATCCTCTAGGCTGGCTTTGGCACTGACCAACCAGATCGCCTGCCGTACAGCTTCCAGCCCTTGCTGGCGGGCCTCGTCCATGTTGCGGGCGCGGTCTGGCTGGGGCATGGTTTTCGGGTCGGTGGGCTTGCCCATCAGGTCGGCTGCCATCGCTTCCAGCAGCGGCGTGCGCCCCGGCCCGCTGACTTGCTCGCGGATCGCGTCGCCAATGGCGCGGGCTTCGGCCACAATGCCCGTGATCCCACTGGGACTGGCCGCCACGATCACTGCTCCAGCCCGTCCGGGGGCGGTCATGACCTTGAACCATTCTTCCGGCGTAAAGCTGTCTTTAAGACTCATGCGGTCAGGTTAAGCGCCGCGCCCCCCTGCTGTATGGGCGAGCATGACGGGAGTGTAAAGGAGCGTTTATCTAGAGAGCGTTTATGTGTCGTCGGCCCTGTGCGCGTCAGCTCTGTGCCCATCAATTCTGTGCCCGCCAAAATCAAAGGTCACGGGTTCGGTCTCTTCCGGCAGCACGCGCTCATCGGGGGTCAGGCCGTGCCCGCCAAAGATGCCCCGCGCCGCCAGGCCCTCGCCCCACGGGTCGCCGTACTGCTTATCACGCTGCACCAGTGGCCTAATAAAAAAAGCTGCCACGATCAGGAGAACGGGCAGCACGATGAAGAGGAGAATGGCGGTCATGGTCAGACCGTTGACCCACAGCCAGCAGAGGCTTCCGACTTGCCCTCATCTTCGTGCAGGTGCTCGCGTGCCCACATATCGATGGCCTGAATCACGCCCTGCAATTCGCGTCCAGCGGGCGTCAGGGAATACACGCTGCGGGCCAGTTTGCCGTGCGTGTCCTCGGTGCGCTTGCCGATCAGGGCCAACGTTTCCAGGTGTTCCAGGCGTTGCGTGAGGGTGGCGCTGTTGCAGCCGCCCACCGCACGGGCCAGTTCGTTGAAGCCTTTTTCGCCGTCCAGCAGCGCCCGGACAATGTGCAGCACCCATTTTTCCTGCAATACACCGATGGCACGGTAAACAGGGCAAAATCCGGCGGGGACAGCGGTGGCAGCCGCGCCACTGGGGGCAGCGACCTGCGGAGGCGCGGCAAGAGTCATGACAGTACTTTACACCTAAACGCCGGACACACTGCGGCGCAGATTACACCGCTTGACAATGTAAAGCACTTGCATTATTGTTCTTCCTATGACCGCTACGACCACCCGCCCCGCCACCGTCACCGAAGCCATCGAGACCCGCCGCAGCATTCGTAAGTTTGTGCAGGAACCCATTCCCGCCGCCGACCTGCACGAAGTCCTGCGCCTTGCCAGCCTTGCCCCCAGTGCGTGGAATGCCCAGTCGTGGCGCTTTGCCGTGATTCAGAACCCAGAGGTGCAGGCCAAGTTGCAAGAAGCGGCCTACGGACAGGGCCAGATCACCAACGCGCCCGCTGTAATCGTGGTCTACAGCGACATGGAAGACACCCTGAACACCGTGGAAGAAACTGCCCACCCCGGCATGGGTGACGCGGGACGCACCGGCCAGCGCAACACCTTCGACGGCGTGTTCGGCGGGCAAGAAGTGGCCCAGCGCGGCGCGTGGGGTCTGTCTCAGGCCAACATCGCCTTCGGCTTCATGATGGTCGCCGCACGCGGCCTCGGCTACGACACCGTGCCTATGCTCGGCTTCAACCCCGAACAAGTCAAAGACCTCCTCGGCCTGCCCGCCCACGTGCAGATTGCTGGCCTGCTGCCCATCGGCAAGCGCGCCGAAGAAGGCTTTCCCCACCACCGCCACAGCGTCGAGCGCATCACCAAGTTCTACTGAGTTTGACGCAAATCAAACCTTCTCCGTTGGCCGCCTCCTTTGTGGGGCGGTTTTTTTGGCTACAAGATGAGGGCTGGCTCTTTCTGAAGATGACAGAATTGCCCCATGCCCCTGACCTTCAATTACGTCTCGTTTGTGGTGGCCGACCTGGAGCGCAGCCTAGACTTTTACCGCACGCTGGGGCTGCCGATTCCCGCTGGAGCGCATTTGAATTCGGAGGGCGGGCCGGAACAACACGTGGAAATTGACCAGAACGGCCTGCGAATCGCGTGGGAAACAGAAGACTTGGTGCAGCGGGTGTATCCGGGTTGGGTGGCTCCGCCAAAAGGTCAGGCCCGCATAGGAGCGGCGCTGGAAGCGGGCACTCCGGCAGAGGTAGACGCGGCGTGCGAACGGTTGCAGGCGCAGGGCTACGAGGTAGAAACCGCGCCCTACGACGCTTTTTGGGGCCAACGCTACGCCACTGTGACCGACCCGGACGGGAATAGCGTGGACGTTTTTGCCTGGTTGGAAGGCCAAGGCTGACGTCCTCTCCCCTATCAGTCTCGCTTGCGGAAAGCCAACGCCGACAAAAACAGCGCCGTGTTGACCAGCACGATGGTCGCGCCGGGAGCCGTGTTCACGTAATAGCTGAGATACAGACCCACCACGCCGCCCAACGTGCCCAGCAGGGCGGCCAACCCGATCATGGTACGGAGGCTGCGCGACAGCAGGCGGGCCGAGGCGCTGGAGGTAATCAGCAGGCTGACGCTGAGGGTCGTGCCTACCAACTGCACGGTCAGCACGACCACCAACCCGATCAGAATCAGCAGCAAGCTCTCCAGGCGGCGCACCGGAAGGCCGATGGCGCGGGCCTCGGTGGGGTCGAAGGACGCCAGCAGGAGTTCCTTTTGCATGGCGGTGAGGATGGTGCCGACGACCAGCGTGACCGCCAATGCGCCCCACAAGTCGGCTGGGGTAACGCCCAATGGGTTGCCGATCAGGAAGTTGCTGAGGTCGGTGGTAAAGGTGGGCGCGCGCGACAGCATCACCACGCCCAGCGCGAACATGCCCACGAACACGATGCCGATGGCGCTGTCTTGCTTCAGACCACTCTGCCGTCCCACTGCGCCGATGCCCAGAGCCGTGAAAACAGCAGCGATCAGCGCACCTACCAGCAAATTTCCGCCCGCCAAAAAGGCCCCGACGATGCCGGGAAATACGGCGTGGCTCATGGCGTCGCCAATGTAGCTGAGGCCGCGCAGCACTACCCACACGCCCACCAAGGCGCACAGCACACTGACCAGCACGACAGCCAGCAGCGCCCGCACGAAAAATCCGAATTGCAGGGGGTCAGTCAGCCAGTCCATGAATGTGCCTTGTGGTGGGGAACGCAGTTGAGTTGGTCGGGGCTTGGTCTAAGGGTCTAAGGGCAAAAGCACAGAACCTCTGGGGGGTGGTTGTTCTCAGACCCTCAGACCCTTTGACCCTTTGACCATCTCTTCCCGCCCCCATCAGGCTCCCGCGTGGGTGTGGCCCAGATGACTGCTGCTGAAGGTGGCTTCTATGTTGCGCGGCGTATACACCTCGTCGGGGGTGCCATCGGCAATGATGCGGCGGTTCACCAAAACCAGATGGTCGCACCATCGCCGTGCCTGCTCCAAGTCGTGCGTAACCATGACCACGGCGCGGCCCCGGTCTGCCTGTGCCCGCAGCAGGCCCATCAATTGCTCCTGCGTGGCGGCGTCCACTCCGGTCAGAGGTTCATCCAGCAGCAGCAGATGGCCGTCGCGGGCCAGCATCCGGGCCAGCAGCACCCGCTGACGCTGCCCCCCGCTGAGTGCGCCGATATGACGGCCCCGCAGTTCGTACACGCCCGTTTCCTTCAGGGCCGCCACCACCCGCGCCCGGTCAGCTTTGCTGGGCCAGCGCAACCAGCCGAGGCGTCCGGTGCGGCCCATCATGGCGACGTCCCACACGGTTACGGGAAAGCCCCAGTCCAGCGTTTGCTGCTGCGGCACGTAAGACACGCAACTCTGGGCAGTGTGACCAGCATCGAATCGCACGCTGCCGCTGGGGTCGGGCAAGAGGCCCACCATCGTCTTCAGCAGGGTACTTTTGCCCGCACCGTTAGGGCCGATCACGGCGCTGAATTGGCCCGCCTCGAAGCGCACTGTGGCGTCTTCCAGCGCCGTATGGGAACCGTATTGCACGGTCAGATGGTCTACGCCCAGCATCCGGCCAGCATAGCGCGTGCAGGGTGATAATGCGAAGGCGGAATCAAGATGCACAGCAAGACAGGCAGGCGGCGGGAGATTACTTCAGCGCCTTGACCATCGTATCTACGTTGAAGCGGAAGGCGTTGAGGTAGCTGTCGCCCACGCTGCCTTTTGGCCCCAGCGCGTCGGTGTAGAGGGCCGGGGCAATGGTAATGCCCGTTTCGCGGGCCAGCGTTTGGGCCAGGCGGGCATTGACGGTGTTTTCGGTAAAAATGACGCGCACGCCGCTCTTTTTAACCGTCTGGGCCAGGCCCGCCAACTCCCGCGCACTCGGCTCGCGCTCGGTGCTGATGCCCGGAATCACGGCCCCCACGATCTTCAGGCCGTAGCGTTCGGCCAAGTAATGCAGGGAGTCGTGGTTGGTCACGATGGTGCGGCGGGCCACCGGAATCCGGGCAAACTGCGCTTTGGCGTAGGCGTCGGCGGCGCTCAGCTGCTTCAGGTAGGTGGCGGCGTTGTTGGCGTATACGGTTTTTCTGGCAGGATCGAGCGCGGTCAGGGCCACCCGCACATTCCGTACGTATCCGGCCACCAACGCCGCATCCCACCACGCATGGGGGTCGAACGCGCCGTGCTCCTCTTCCCCGGCATGGTCGTCGTGGCCTTCTTCGCCCGCCTCATGCAGTTTCAGACTGTTGGTCAGCGTGACCACCCGTACCCCCGGCGCAGAGGCCGTCAGTTTGGGCAGCCAGGGCTCCAGCCCCGCGCCGTTGATGAACAGGGCGCGGCTGCCCGCCAGCGCACGAATCACGGCAGTAGACGGCTGAAAAGTGTGGGTGTCGCCGCCCGCAGGCACGATCACATTGACCGACACCCGGTTTCCGCCGACCACACGCACAAAATCAGCGAGGATGGTGGTGGTGGCGCTGACGCTGAGGGGCGCAGCCTGAGCCGTCCCCAGTGCCAACGCTCCGGCAAGAAGGAGAATCTTCATGCGAGTTCCACGCCCGGAAAGCCGCCTTTTTCCAGCGTGCGGATGGCGTGGGCGCTGAGCCACACGGTCTTTTCTACGCCCTGCTCCCGAATGGCTTTCTTTTGTAGGTTGGCTTTCTGGGTGCGCTTGGTCACGCCCGTCACTTTGCGGCCCACCCCGCCCGCAGCACGCGCTTTCCCCCGGCGCGTCACGGCATTCACCACGAGGTTCTTTTTTCCAGTCAGGTAACATTCACGGCTCATATTGATACATCCTTATCATATTCGGGCAAGAGAAGATTGAGAGACAGGGTGCTTTGTGCGGCTCTCACGCCTGGAGCGCCCCATCTAACAGGGCGTCTAGGGCCGCGCCGTCCAGCTCCTGGCCAATAAACACGATTTCGCTGAAGGCCTGATCCGCACTCAGCCACTCTCCGGCCTGTTCCAGCGCCAGTTGGCGGCCCGTGTGGTTCCATAAGGTCGCCACGCCGTTGCCCAGATTGATCCAGCCCTTGGAACGAATGACGTTGTGCGGCAATCCATTGGTCAGCGCCCGGTGAAAGGCGTCGGCGTCGAAGGGTTGGTCGCGGCGGTAAATGTGCGTGCCGAGGCCGTAGCTCTCCGATTCTGGCGTGTGTTCTTTTTCCAGTTCTTCCATCCAGGAATCGAGCTGACTGGCGGCTTCAAAGTCGAACAGATTGACGTTCAGCACGGCGTCGGCCTCTACCCTGCCGCGCACTGCTTCCAGCACACGGGCGCGGGGATTGGTAATGGTGACGAGTTCGCGCAACCTCTGCACGTCGTCTGCCGAGGCCAAATCCAGCTTGTTCAGCACGATCAGGTCGGCAAATTCGATCTGTTCGGCCAGGAGTTCGCCGTATCCGCGTTCCTGTTCATCGCCCGGAATGCTCTCGGAGAGGTTCCAGAGCGGGAAAAACTGCGCGGCGTCGACCACCGTGACCATCGCGTCCACATGCACGCGGCCCAACAGATTGGGAATCGGCGCTTGGCCGGGTTCAGGCTCCAGCTCCAATTCTTCGGGGGTCAGGCAAAAGCTCTGGGCAATCGGCAGCGGCTCGCCAATCCCCGTCGATTCGATCAGGATATGGTCGAGTTGGCGGGTTTCCAGCAGATCGTGAACGGCCTGCAGCAGGTCGCCGCGCAGGGTGCAACAGATGCAGCCGTTGCTGAGTTCGATGGTTTGCTCATCGGTTTTGACGACCAGACTGGCGTCTATGTTGACCGCGCCAAACTCGTTGACGATCACGGCAACGTTGCGGCCTTCCGTCTGGGTCAGCAGATGATTGAGCAGTGTGGTTTTGCCTGCACCCAGAAAGCCGCACAGGACGGTAATAGGAACGGAAACGGCGGGGGGATGGCGCGGGTCGCTGGGGGCAAGACTGGTCATATTTGATAATGATAAGCTATTATCAAATATATGGCAAGGTTCCACACCCTCCCCCGCTGCCCCCTGGCCGTTCAGTTTTGGCTACTGGGCCTGGACGCGCGGCGCGGCGACCTGACTGGCTTGGGCTACCGGAAAACTCCGATGCCGACGGGCAGCAGTGCCTACACTCTCAATTTCATAAATCGGCACAGCCTGACGCTGCACAGCACGGGTCTCACCCTCTCCTTGCCGGAAGGCGAATTGAACTACGAGCGGCGCACCGGGCGTTTTACGCTGGACAACCCCACCTTGGGCGCTCAGCTGATTGTGCCTGCACGGGGCCGCGAACTGGCCCGCCCCTTCCTGCACCACCACGAGGCCCAGATTCTTTGCACACACGGCCCCAACTGGCGCGAGTTTCAACTCAGACTCTATGCGCTGCCCGCCCCGATTCGGCGCACGCTTCCGCACTGGCAGGCGTATATGCAGGGGCTAGAGGCGCAGACGTGGCGATCAGAGCAGGTTTGACACCATCAATTCATCTGCTCTGGGTCAGCGATCGGCGCATACTTCGTATCCTCTAAAAACCAGAAGCCCATCCGGTTCCGCTGCTCCATTGCCTTCCGAAAAGTGGCATTGAGGAACGGATCGACGGCTGCCCGCCGAGCGATCACGTGGGCGACCGCCAAGGTCTGTTCGGCATCCAAACTTGACCAATTGGGCCAGTGTTCAGTGTGAAGCACGCGGACATTCAACTTATTGTCGTCATCGGCATAGACTGGAGACTCTGCTTCCAGCTGCAGCACCATGCGCCGCACCCCCGAATCGTTAGCGCGTTGCCACAGAAGATGGAGGTCTGCAAAATTGCTGTCGCTGTGCAGGACACACACTGCCATTCCGTCAAGCACAGGGGCAGAAATGGGCACGCTCCCCTCACTCTCTTTCGACTGCTCCGGCAGAAAGACCGTGCGGTATTTGCCGGGGCGTCTGCCCATCGGGGCCTCTTGCTGAACCAGCAGGCCCGCTCGCAACAACGTAGGAAGGGCGCGGCCCGCCGTGCTGCCCAATGCGGCCTCTAAGCTGCGAACGCTGTGGTGGCCGGGATATTGATGGATATAGAGCCACACCAGCTTGCTTGTTGCGGGCAAGGGGCGCAGAGCAGCAGGCAACGACTTGTCCATGTATAAATTCTTACATTATTTGAGGTGAACTAGTTCACGTCGTGTAGGTCACTTGCCCAGATCGCGGAAGGGGGCGCGTGAGACGGGCAGTGCAGACGAGTGCCCATCCTCTCCCCCCAGCCCCCCCTTCTGAATCGGTTAAACTCGCGCTCATGACGCAGCCCGTATCGACTCCCGCGACTTCCGAATGGTACAAAAGCGCCGTCTTTTACGAACTGTCTGTGCGAACCTTTGCAGACGGCAACGGCGACGGCAAGGGCGATTTTCCGGGCCTGACCGGACGGCTGGACTACCTGAAGACTCTGGGTGTGGACTGCCTGTGGCTGCTGCCCTTTTACCCCAGCCCACTGCGCGACGACGGCTATGACGTGGCCGATTACGTGGGCATTCACCCCGATCTGGGCACGATGGACGACTTCAAGGTGTTTCTGCGAGAAGCCCATGCACGCGGCCTAAAAGTGGTGGGCGACCTCGTGACCAACCACACCAGTTCCGACCACGCCTGGTTTCAGGCGGCGCGGCGCGGCCCGGTGCTGCCCGACGGCACGCCCAACGAGTACCACGATTACTACGTCTGGAGCGACACCGGCACCGAATACAGCGGCGCACGCATCATTTTTACCGACACCGAAACCAGCAACTGGACGAAAGACGAGCAATGTGGGCGCTACTACTGGCACCGCTTTTTTGGCAACCAGCCCGACCTGAATTACGACAATCCCAAGGTGCAGGAAGAACTGCTGACCGCCGCCCGCTTCTGGCTGGATTTGGGTCTGGACGGCTTCCGGGTAGACGCCGTGCCGTACCTGATCGAGCGCGAGGGCACCAACTGCGAAAACCTCCCCGAAACGCACGACATCCTGAAGGGCATGCGGCGCATGGTGGACACCGAATACCCCGGACGCCTGCTGCTGGCCGAGGCGAACCAGTGGCCCGAAGAAGTGGCGGAATATTTCGGCACCGACGCCGACCCCGAATTCCATATGTGCTTCAACTTTCCGGTGATGCCGCGCCTGTACATGAGCCTGAAAAAGGAGGACACGACTTCCATCCGCGAAATCATGGGCCGGATGCCCGCCATTCCCAAGTTTGGACAGTGGGCCACGTTCCTGCGCAACCACGATGAATTGACGCTGGAAATGGTGACGGACGACGAGCGCTCGTTCATGTACGCCGCCTACGCACCCGACACGCGCATGAAGATCAATGTGGGCATTCGCCGCCGCCTCGCGCCGCTGCTGGACAATGACCGCCGCCGCATAGAACTGCTGAACACCGTGCTCCTGGCCCTGCCCGGCAGCCCGATCCTGTACTACGGCGACGAGATCGGCATGGGCGACGATCTGACCCTGGCTGACCGCAACGGGGTTCGCACGCCCATGCAGTGGAACGCGGGCATGAGCGGCGGCTTTTCTACGGCCACGCCCGACCAATGCTTCTTTCCCCCCATTGGCGACCCGGTGTACGGCTACCAGCGCGTGAACGTGAACAGTCAGGAACGCGACCCCAGCAGCCTGCTGAAATGGACGGCCCGCCAGCTGGAACTGCGCCGCGCCCACCCCGCTTTTGCACACGGCGACCTGACCTTTGTGGACACGGCAAACCCGGCAGTGTTGGCCTTCATTCGCCAGCACGAGAACGAAACCCTGCTGATCGTGAGCAACTTTGCAGGCAACGCGCAGGCGGCCACCCTCGACCTGACCGACTTTGTGGGCCGCACGCCCGTCACGTTGGCCGGAGCCAGCCCCTTCCCACCAGTTACAGAAGCCGCGTACCCCATGACATTGGGCAAATACGATTACTACTGGATGCGCCTGAACTAGGGCAGGCCACAAGTGAACAGGGGAATGTGGGCAAATGTGAGCCCACATTCCCCTGTCTTCGTTTCAACTGCTCTCTAAATCCGAATTGTTACCCGCGCCCCGTCATCCTCCAGATGCACGGAATCTATGAAGCGCACCACCCGCGTGGCGTAGCCCATGACCAGCGTATGGGTGCGTGCCCCGCCGCCGAATCGCCGCACACCGTTGAGGAGTTCGCCGTAGGTAATCCCGGTGGCGCTGAAGACCATCTGGTTGCCGGGGGCGAGGTCATTGGTCTTGTACACGCGGCCTTCTTCCACGCCCATGGTCTTGAAGCGTTCGCGCATGGCGTCGTCTTCGGCAATGAATTTGCCCTGAATCTCTGCACCCAAACACTTCAGGGCCGCCGCACTCAGCACGCCTTCGGGTGCGCCGCCTGACCCCATCAACGCGTGAACGCCTGTGCCCCGCACGCCTACCGCGAGGCTGGCGACCACATCGCCGTCACCGATCAGCTTGACCCGTGCGCCCGCGCCGCGTACCCGGCTGATCAGGTCGGCGTGGCGTTCCCGATCCAGAATCGTAATCAAGAGGTCTTCTACATTGCGTTCCAAGCTCTGGGCAATCACGCTGAGGTTGGCTTCTACAGGCCAGTCGATGTTGACGCGGCCCGCTGCCGGGGGCGGCACCACCAACTTGTCCATGTAGCAGTCGGGCGCGTGCATCAGGCCGCCGCGCTCGCTGAGGGCGATGACCGCCAGACCGTTGGGCAACCCCTTGGCCGTGACCACCGTACCCTCTACCGGGTCTACGGCAATGTCTACCTCGTATTTGCCCTGCCCCACCTGCTCCCCGATGTATAGCATGGGGGCTTCATCCATCTCGCCTTCCCCGATAACAACAGTGCCGCGAATATCCAGACTGTTGAGGAGTTGGCGCATGGCCTCGGTGCCCGCCGCATCCACGGCGTTTTTGTCGCCCATGCCGACCCAACGGCTGGCCGCCAACGCCGCCCCCTCGGTCACGCGGGCGGTTTCCAGCACCAGCGCATGCTCGAAGTGGGCGTGATCCGCGCTGGCCCCCGCCGCCCCGCCCTGACCCGATCCACGTTGCCCCGCCTTCTGTGCAGTCATACCTGACCGTAACACGCCGCAGCCAAAAAGCCGCGCTGGGAGCGGTTCCATTGAGTGTACGTGTGTGAGGGACGGATCAGATGATGTGCAGGGAACTGGGCCGCGTCAGGGCCAAAGCAGGACAATCATCTGCATCCTGCATGTGGCTAGGCGGCGGGGTCTTTAGACTGACCCCATGCGCTCCCCGCCGCCGCCCAGCGTTTATCCCCCAAATACGCCGCCTGTTCGCACCCGCCGCCCGCCTGTGGTACAAGCTGGCGTGGTTACGGCGCTGTTGGTTGCTGGGCTGTGGCTGCAAGAAATCACCGATCAGTTTGTGTTGGGCGGCGCACTGGACAATTACGGCATCCTGCCGCGCAACCCGGACGCCCTGAGTCACATCTTCAGCGCCCCGTTTTTGCACGGCGGTTTCGATCATCTGCTGGCGAATACCGTACCCGTAGCCGTCCTCGCCTTCATGTCGGCCCTGCGCGGGCTGTGGCGCTTTTTGCTGGCAACGCTCATTATCGTGGCCTTGGGCGGCGGCCTGGTCTGGCTGTTCGGACGCGGCGGCAGCGTGCATCTGGGGGCCAGCGAACTGGTGTTCGGCTACCTCGCCTACCTGCTGGGCGCGGGTTGGTGGGAACGTTCGGCGTCGGCCATCATCGCCGCTGCGGTGGCCCTGCTGCTGTACGGCGGGGCGCTGTGGGGCGTGCTGCCGGGCAACCCGGAGATTTCGTGGGAAGCACACCTGTTCGGCTTTGTGGCCGGGGTGGTGGCGGCGGCGGTGTTGCACCGGAAGCGGAAGGTCGTTGGTAGATCGTAGAACGTGGGAAAAGTGGGGGAGTTGCCTTTTTGCATTGAGGCAACCCCCCGGTTGCTTCGCAACGGCCCCCAGAGTGGGGTGAACAGCGTATCTGGTGGGCTTTCCCCACCTTCCACGCTCCCGCCCCATCACCTCAGACCCTAGACCTTTAGACCTGCCCGCCCCAGTCGCAGGAACAGCACCAACGTGGCCCCCGCCAGCAGCACCAGCAGCAGCGAAGCATGGCCGCCACTCAGGAACCCCAATGGAATCACGGCGGCCAACGCCAGCGGTACCAGATAAAGCCGTCCCAGCGCGGTCACGGCCAGCGCAAGGCCCACGCCCACGCCCAGCAGTTGGGCCAGCAGCACGGGCAGATAAAAGGTCAGGACGCCGCCCAACACCAAGCCGAGGCTGAGGCCCAGCACCGCGCCTGCCAGCGGCAAAGGCAGCAGGTTCAGGCGGCGCGATATGGCCCAGCCACCGCACAGCAGCGCGGAAAGTAGCACGGCCAGTGGCCCCACGAGGCCCAGTTTGCCCAGCGTTTCGCGGATGCTGCCCTGCGTGAACACCACCGCCACGTCCTGCGCGGTAATCACGTCTTCCAGTTGCCAGCGGAGTACCTGTGCCATGCCCAGCGCCGTGCGCGTCTGGCTGGTGGGAAACAGGGTGTAGCGTTGGAATTTGGCGGGCCTGTCGGCGTTGATGGTCAGGTCAAAATTCTTCACGCTTTCGCGGCGTTGGCCCAGCAGGTAGCTCCAGCCTTTGGCCCCCTGATGGCGGTAAGTGACATTCACTCGCACGGATTGGCCCGCCGCCACTTCGCCCGTCCACACGCTGCCGCCCGCCAGATCAGAGGCGCGATAGGCCTGGCCATTCACGGTCAGCTTGAAGCCGCTGAGGGTGCCGCTTCCATCTGGCAGCGGGAAGGCGAAGCGCAATGTGGCTGCCTCCGCTTGCGGGTTGGTGAAGGTGTAATCGGCGTTGAAGGCCGCGTTGTAGTACGTGCCGCGCCCGCCCGCCGGGTCTACGAATTTCAGGTCGGCCAGCACTTTGCTGGTGTCCAGATTCACGGGTTCTTCGGTTTGCAGGGTCACGTCGCGGGTGTAGGTCAGGTTGCGGCCCCGGCGCGTAAAGCCCTCGCGGAAGTCCTGCACGGTCTGGCCATTCGGGTTGCCAAAGTAGGGCAGCAGCGTTTCCCAGCCGCCATTGACCTGAAGGCGGGCGTAGACCTCGGCGGGTAGCGTAATCGAGCGCGTGTAGGTCGTACTTTTCAGCAGGCTGGCGCGGGGAGCCTGTTGGGTGGTCTGGCCCCCATCCGGGTCGGCAGCGTTGGCATAGCGGGCCGATTGCTGCGCTCCCAGGCGGGCATCCACGGCCCGCCGGGTTACGTTCAGGGCCAATGCCCCCGCGCCCACCGCCAGCGCCACCAACGCCCAGCGCCCCAGCAATGGCAGGCGCGCCCCCGCCCAACTCAGGCCCGCCCGGAAGCGTTCACGGTCAAGCAGACCGATCAGAATCAGCGCCAGCAGCAAGCCAGCGGCAATGATCGCCAACGGCCTCGCCAGCGCCAGCATAGAGGAAACTGCGTTCAGCAGGGCATTCAGGGCGGTTTGAACCATAGGAAAAACCTCCGGTCAAGCGGTGGGACAGTAGGAATAGGTTGAGGAGTAAAGGGCTTATCTGAGTTGATACCTCAAAAGCCGTATAGCACTCATCCTCCTTTGGGTGGAAGCGGTGGGTTGGAAGGTGAACCCCCCATTGCTGACGCAATGCCCCCCTCAAGGGGAGGAAAACTCCACTTTTTTCTTGCCTTCACGTTTCATCTGTCAGGATGATCTATGCCCCAGTCCTCCCGTATTCCGACCCTGCCCGGAACCCTCAAACCGCTGCTGGAAATGCAGATGGGCACGGGCATTCTGGCAGCGCGGTATGCCGGAGAGGAAAGCGGATGCGAAGTCTTTGCGCTCGATACGGCGCGGGGGCCACATACGGTCAGAGTGTGCAGGCGCGGCATTCCTAATCTGTTTTTTGCCGAGGTGCAGGCGTTGGCCCAGCAGCGTGAAACGGGCAGGGAAAGCGTGCCAGACGTGATTGCTTTCGCCGACGCGCCTTACGCGGGTTTGGGCGCACCGGGACAGGCAGGGCCAGCCTTCTTGCTTCTCAGGATCAGAGCAAACATAAATATCAAATCGGTTGACTTTATAAAGCATAAGGAGGATGCTGAAGTATGATTGCCTCTTTCTCCATCTTGCCGCCCCAAACCCACACCGGAGCCGTGACGCTGCGGGTGCGCGATTTGCCCGGCCTGACCGAGTTCTACAGCACGCTCCTTGGCCTCACGCGCCTCGCTGAAAGCCAGAACCAGGTGACGCTCGGCGCACACGGCACGCCACTGCTGCATCTGGAAGGCGACCCCAGCTTGCCGCTCGCACCCGTATCTCGCCCTGGCCTGTACCACACGGCGTTTTTGCTTCCCACTCGCGCCGATCTGGGGCGTTGGCTGCGGCACGCGGCGGGGCTGAACGCATCTGGATCGGGCCTGCGCCTCGGCACGGGCGATCATCTGGTCAGCGAGGCCATTTACCTGAACGATCCCGAAGGCAACGGGATAGAGGTCTACCGAGACCGCAACCGCGACGCGTGGACGTGGCAAGACGGGCAGGTGCAGATGGACACCAAAGCCGTGGACGTAGAAGACCTGCTGGCCGCCGCCGGAGACACGGTGTTTGACGGCGCGCCCGCCGGAACTGCTGTCGGGCATGTGCATTTGAAGGTGGGCAGCGCGGCGCAGGCGGCCCAGTTTTATGCCCACACCTTGGGGCTGGACGTGGTGGCCGATATGGGCAGCGCGGCCTTCCTGTCCTGGGGCGGATACCACCACCACATCGGCCTGAACGAGTGGCATTCACGCGGGCAAGGTGCGCCCAGCACGCCCGCTGCCGGACTGGGCGGCGTAGAGATTCTGACGCCTGACCTGAGCGGCCTGCGAACCCACCTGAGCGGGCAGGACGGCGTACAGGACAGCGGCGACTCACTGACCCTGCATGATCCGTGGGGCAACCGCCTCACTGTGCGGGAAGTGGCGCAGAAGTAGGCCAAACAGGGCATTCTCTTTCCCTCTGCACTCTCTAGACTGCCGTCATGGGCGGCCACCTCTTTCACTTTCCGCGCCTGCCGCGTGCCGAATACCTGCGCAGAGAAAGACAGGTGCGGGCCGTGCTGCACCAGCTTTTGCCCGGTACATCTGCTGGCCCGCAGTGGTTTATTCCGCACGTCCACGCCGACAAGCCTGATTTTGGAGATTTGGATGTGCTGGTCAGCCAGGACGCCCTGACCGCCCCCTGTTTGGCCGAGTTCCGCGCACGCCTGGGCATCAGGCAAACACGCCGCGTGCAGGGCATCGAATCGCATGATTTCGGCGGATTCCAGGTGGATCTGATGGCGACACCGCCCGCCGAACTGTGCACAAGGTTCGAGTTTATGAGTTGGGGCGATCTGGGCAATATTCTGGGCCGAATGATGCGCCCACTGGGGCTGAAATGGGGCGAAAGTGGGCTGCTGTACGTGTACCGCCGCCCCGATGAAACACATTACCTCCGCACTTTCGCCGTGAGCCTGAACATTGACGACGTGCTGCGGGCTGCCGGACTGGACGCCACGCACTGGCACACTGGATTTGCAAACGAGGCCGCCATGTTTGAGTGGGCGGCGGGTGCGTCCCGCTTCAGCGCCCGCCCCTACCTGTCGCCGGAAGGGGATTTTGGGCGGCGCATTCTGGAGCGCCCCGGCCTGCAACGTTTTGCGGACTATCTGAAAGCGGCAGGCTGGGTGGCCCCCGCCGAGCGCGAACCCCCTCAGCCGCTTGAGGTGTTGCTGAGCCTGCTCCCCCAGTCGGGTTTGGCGGCCTTTTTGCAGGCCGAAGCCCAGGCCGCCGGGCGTGACCGGGTGCGGCGCAGCAAATTCAGTGGACGCCTCGTCATGGGGTTGCGCCCCGAACTGAGGGGCAAACCCTTGGGCCTGTTCATGCAGGCGTTCACAGCCTCTCCAGACTTTTGGGAGTGGGTGGACGCCGCTACGCCCGCCGAGATCGAAACTCGCATTCGGGTACAGCCCGCCCCGCTACACTCGCAGGCATGAGTCTGTCTTCCTCCTCTCCCTCCGCCACCCCACCCGAGCGCGTGCATGTGGACGCCACCGCCAACTTGCCCGAGGGCAGCCAGACCGAGGTGATGGTAGGCGGCGTCCATGTGGTCGTGGTGCGCTATGAGGGCGAATATTACGCCCTGCGCAACAACTGCACCCACAAAGATTTCCCGCTGCTGGGCGGCGACGTCAGCATGGGCCGAATCACCTGCGCCAAGCACGGTGCGAAGTTTGAACTGGCGACTGGCAAAGCCAAAACCCTGCCTGCCGTAAAGGCCGTGCAGATTTACAAGACGCTGGTGGAAGATGGGGAAGTGTACGTGCTGGCGCTGTAAACCCGTCCTTCAAAAGAACGCCTGCGCCCTAGCATCAGGGGCGCAGGCTTCTCTGTACATCAACCTTATCTCCGGTCATCCCCCGACACTTCATTCTGAAGTTCCTCGGTCACGCCCTGCGGCAAGTCGCCGGGGCGTTCGCTGGCATGGGGCGGCCCTTGCTCGCTGGGGGGCGTGTAGCCGGGATTGGGGTCGGCGCTGCGGCGTTGAGAATCGCCCGCCAAAGCCGCGGTGTTGTTCATGCCGAGGCCTGCTGAGGGGGCCACCGTATCCAGCAACTCGCCGCCCAGGCCTGCCACCGACTGCGCTCCGGCAAACTCTGGGGTTTGCAAGGTGTGTTCCATCTGCGCGGGATCACGGGTGGCAAGGTGGTCAAACTGCGCCGTAATTTCGTGTGGGTCTTGCATGTGTACCGGTTCATAGGTGCTGTGGTCAGCGCTACTGACGCGGCTGTCGGCGGGCGTGGTCGTGTAAAAAGGCTGGTGGTCGTCTTTGGGATCAGGCGTCTGAAACCCAGTGCGGTGGTCGGCGGGGCGGCCATCCTCATGCGCGACTGGTTTATCGGATCCAGCCGAATGGTCTACCGAGCGCGGTTGCAGGTCGTCATGGTCGCTCTTGGGATTGGTCATAGCTGTAGTGTTGCCCACGGCGGCGGGCGCTGCATTCCGGGTTTCTTGTGGCTTGACGTGGGGAGTGCTTAGAAATGGGCCCGTCAACAAGGTGCTTAGGAAGGCGGCCAACGCCGAATGTCCCTCTTCCTGCGCGATGCTGGCGGCGCTGCGTCCATCGTCGGTTTGGGCGGCAGCATCGGCTCCGGCGGCCAGCAGGTCTTCCACCAAGTCTGCGTTGCCGTGTTGGGCTGCCGCCATCAAGGGTGTGAATCCGTCTTGCTGCACGGCGTTCACATCGGCCCCGTGAGACAGGAGCAGCCGCGCCAATCCCGTATGGTTACCCGCCACAGCGGAATGCAGCGGCTGAACCTGCATGGCATTGGCGCTGACCGCGTTCACGTTGGCCCCGCGTGCCAACAGTTCAGCAGCCACCGCTTCTTGTCCGAAAAACGCCGCCAGCCCCAGCGGAGTAAATCCATCGGGGCTGACGGCATTCACAAGGGGAGCATCGGCGTCCAGCAACGTCCGCAAACAAGCGGTTTCGCCTGTAGCTGCGGCCTCGAAGACGGTCAGGGGTGGTCCGCCCAGTTCCGCGTGCAGTCCGGTCAGTGCCCGCGCCACCTCCGGTTTCCGGTAATAGGTGGCAAACAGCAGCGGCGACACCCCCATCGGGCTGGCCGCCGACAACAGGCCCGGAGTCGCCTGCACCAAGGCCCGCACGGTGTCCACATCGCCTGTCTGGATGGCGACGAACAGAGCAGTTGAATCGGTCATGGAGTTAGGGTACTGCTGGGTGAGACCATGAGTTCTTGGACTTGGGCTATGAAAGTGAATTCATCGGCTGGGGGCAGGTTCGCTACGGAACTGCCTCCTCTGCTTCGCAGCTCTACGAGCCATCCCGCTACTGGGCAGCGCCCCTCTCTCTTGAGGGGGCAGGGGGTGAATGAGTGAAGCGATTGTCCCGCCCACGCGTTACCCTACCCCCATGACCCGCCCCCAGCCGTGGCCGCGCCAGAGCTTTTCGTACCTGCATCCCACGCCTACCCGCTGGGCCGACAACGATGTGTACGGGCACGTCAACAACGTCACCTACTACGCCTACTTCGATACAGCGGTGAATGCGTTGCTGCTGGCGCGGGGCGTGCTGGACATCCAGGCGGGGGACACGATTGGGCTGGTGGTGGAAACAGGCTGCACTTTTTTTGCTCCCGCCAGCTTCCCAGAGTTGCTGCATGTAGGCGTGCGCGTGGCGACTCTGGGCAAAAGCAGCGTGCGTTACGAGTTGGCCGTGTTCCGCGCAGACGAGGCAGAGGGTGAGGACGCGGTGGCCTGCGCTCAGGGGCATTTTGTGCATGTGTACGTAGACCGGGACACGCGGCGGCCGGTGCCCATTCCCGCCGACCTGCGGGCCGTGCTGGAAAGCTTGCAGACTGGCGAACTCTGATCTAAACCCAACCCCAAGACCCCGCCCCGGCCCTGTGCGCTAGCTTGGCCCCATGCGTGTGTGGATCGGATGCGGCGGCTACAGCAACGACGATTGGGCGGCTCCCGGCCTGATCTATGACGGCGTGAAGAAGGACGCCTACCTCGACGCCTACGCCCGGCACTTCGACGCCGTGGAATTGAACAGTTCGTTTTACGGCATTCCCGGCCTGAAAGCGTTCGAGGGGATGGCCCGCAAATCGGGCGGGCGCACGCGCTTTGCGGTGAAGGTGAACAAGGTCTTCACGCATGACCGCGCCCCCACCGACACCGACTTTGACCGGATGCTGCAAAGCCCCGCGCCGCTGGTAGAAGCGGGCCTGATGGGGCCGTATCTGGCGCAGTTTCCGTACTCGTTTCACCGTACTGCCGACAACCGCAAGTATCTGCTGCATCTGGCCGAACGCTTTGCCGGGCACGAATTGGCCGTAGAGTTGCGCCACACCAGTTGGGACAAGCCCGAAGTGCGGGCAGCCATGGGCGAATACGGCCTGATCTGGGTCAGCCCCGATTATCCGCCGGTGGGCGGGATGCCCGAACCGCAACTGCACGCCACCACCGACGTGGGCTATCTGCGCCTGCACGGACGCAACAGCGGCAACTGGTGGAATGGCGAGAGCGCCGCCGAACGCCACGATTACCTCTACAACCGCGCCGAGATGGACGAGTGGGCCGAGAAAATTGCTGTGGTGGCCGAGGATTTGTCGGAACTCTGGATCTTTTTTGAAAACACGACGAAAGGCCATGCGCTGAAAAATATCCCGATGCTGCGCGACGCCCTGAACGCACGCGGCATAGAGGTCAAGACGCCTGACCCGGCAGAGGATGGAGCGTTGTTCTAGGGCTTAAACCTGCTCCCGACGCCCTTCCCAAGCTTTTAACCCAGCCACGATCAGGAAGGCCACCACCACCAGCAGTGTCCACGACAGAACTTTGGCTAGGTGAACGGGCTGCCAGCCCTGCGCCTGATGCGGATAAACCCACGCACCCAGCGCGGTGGCGGCATTTTCGGCCAAGTAGACGAACAGCCCGATGAGTGCGAAGGCCAGCGGCAGTGGCAAGGTAAAGGGCACCTTCTGAACCAGGAAGCGAACGCGGGTGCGGCGGTAGGCCAGCAGGAGTAGGGCCGTAAGGACATAGCGCAGATCGGGGCCGTAGTGGTGCGTAAAGAAATTCAGATACGCGCCGCCCGCCAACGCCGCCTGAAGGCGCAAGCTGGGAAGTCCGGTCAGCGTGAGGTGAAAGCGCCGCCACGCCTGCGCCATGTAGCTTCCCACGCTGGCATACATGAACCCGGCATACAGCGGCACGCCCGCCACTTTGCTCAGCGCCTCTTCGGGATAAGACCAGCTGCCGTGCGCGGTTTTGAAGACCTCCAGGCCAAAGCCCAGCAGATGAAACAAGGCGATGACGCACGCTTCCCGCCCTGTTCCGAAGCGGGTCAGCAGGAGCAGCCCTTGCACCAGCAGGCAGCCCAGCAACACAAAGTCGTACCGGGCTATTCCCCAGGCCGCCAACGGCAACAGGTGCGGTAGGGCCAAGAGCGCAACCACGCTCAGCGCAAAGGTGCAGCTTGCCAGTTCTTGCCCCACGAAAGGCCACAGTACACGGCGCAGCAGGGAGAGAGCAGGAGCTGGGGCGCGTGCAGGAAGGGCCACAGCCCCAGCATCCTTACTTCCGGCAGATGGAGCGTCCGCCTAAAGAGGCACTCCCCTTCCCCACAAAACTTCCCGTCAAACTATTTCCCGTCAAACACCGCTGGGAACACCTGCCGCGCTCCGGCTATCGGCGGGTTCTGCACCCAGTACGGCAGCCCCGGTGTGGCATTGCGGATCACGAAATTTCCCGGCTCGCTGACCGTCATCACAGCGTTCCAGCCCTTACGGAGCGTGAGGTTGTAGCTGGTATTCAGGCCCGTGCAGCGCCCGCTGATGGTGGCGGCCCTATCGCTGTACATCCACTGGCTGCGGCGGGTAGGTTCGGTGGGATGATCGGCCTGCGTAATCAGCGCGGCGGTGTTTCGGCCCGCGTGATAGACCATCAGGCTTTCGGCGGTGTAGGTGCGCGGCTCGCTGGGCACGCTGCGAACGCCAGGACAAAAGTCGGCGGGCTGCACGGGGGGTTTAAAGGAATCTGGAATCTGGATTTCAAAGCCGCTCCCCGCCAGCGTTCCCAATCCCACGATGCGGCCCTGAGCCAGACTGGTCAGCAAGATCCGCACGTTGTCGGAGCCGAAAGCGCGGGCCAGAGCGGGCGCGTTACTGACCTTGCCCTCTATGCCCACCGCCTGCGCCGTGCCGAACAATACCGGAGAAACGAACAGGGCTAGGCCCCAGAGAGAACGGATGAGCTTCATAGGCTGATGCTGGACGAGCCGAGTCAGGCCAGCGTTTCCAGGCCTGTGCTGTATTCGCGTTGGCAGGGGCAAAATGCACCCGAGAAATGAAGTTTTTCTCCTGAACCGCCTCATGCAAAGGATGGACGACCCCGCCCCGGCCCAGCGCCTAAGCTGCCCCTATGCACCCGCTCCCCGCCCGTGACCGTGACCCGGCTTCCCGGCGCACTCACCAAATCCCGCTAGAGTTGAGCCGATGAGGTTTTTCACGGGCATTGGGGTGTTGTTGTTGGCGGGTGTGGCGGGGGCGGGCGGCCTGTGGTACGCGTGGGGCCGCGACCTGCCCAACGTGTCCGATCTGGATGTGCTGGAATTTAGCGGCCAGACGCGGGTCTATGACCGCAACAATGCCCTGATCGGCACACTGACGCCCAGCCTGAGCAGTTCGGGCGGCGTAAACCGCGACCTGATCAAGCTGAACCAGATCAGTCCCTGGTTGCAGGACGCGGTGGTGACCAGCGAAGACCGCCGCTTTTTTAAGCACAACGGCGTGGATTACATCGGCATCGGGCGCGGGCTGATTAAGGGCGTCCTGCAAAATGACCTTGAGGGCGGCAGCTCCATTACGCAGCAGGTGGTGAAAAACACGCTGCTGGCCGACCTGAACAGCGCCCGCACCGCCGAGCGAAAATTTAAGGAAGCGGTGCTGGCCTACCAGTTAGAGCGCAGTTTCGACAAAAAACAGATTCTGAACGCCTACCTGAACGTCATTTACTGGGGCGACGGGGGCCGCAGCGACATCGTGGGCGCGGAAACGGCGGCGCGGGCTTACTTCCGCAAAGGAGCCAGCGACCTGAATCTGGCCGAAAGCGTGTATCTGGCGACCATTATTCCGGCCCCCAACCGCCGCTACAAAAGCTTTCAGGCATTCCGGCCCCTGATGAAAGACCTGCTGGGCCGCATGGTGGAAGACGCCCGGATTACGCAGGCGCAGGCCGATGCCGCGTGGCGCACGCCAATTTATCCGGCGGGGTGGCGAATAGGCTGGAACACCGACGGCAGCCTGAGAAGTGCCGTGCTGGAAAATCCGGCCCGCCTGCAGTCCAATCTGAACGAGGCCGAAGCCGCACGCGGGGGCAACCGCTACCAATATCTGGCCTATTTGCAGGCCGTAGAAAAGGAACTGACACCGATTATTGGCCGCAAAGCCTTGTACGGCGGCGGCAAGATTTACACCGGCATGGACTTGCAGACGCAGCAATCTGCCGAACGTGCCAGCCGGAATGCCGATTTGCCCGATGGGGCCACGCTGGGCATTGCGTTGGTCAGCCCCAAAAACGGCGAGGTGCTGGCACTGGTGGGCCAGAAACTGACTGGGGATCGCCCCAGCGACTGGAACAATGCGACGCAGGCGCGGCGACAGGTGGGCAGTTCGGTGAAGCCGCTGCTGTATACGCTGGCCCTGCAACGGGGCTGGAAACAGAGCGATACCGTGCTGGACGCGCCTATTCGCGGCGACTATCAGCCCAAAAACTACGACGGGCGCTGGACGGGCCGTTACGTGACCATGCGCTATTCGCTGGATCACAGCCTGAACCTGACCACCGTTAGGACGGCTCAGGCAGTCGGCATCAAGGAATTTGAGGCCAAACTGCGCGAACTGGGCCTGACGCCGCCGCCCAACGCGGGCCTGAGCCTGAGCATCGGCACGCTGGAAGCCAGCCCGCTGCAATTGGCCTCCGCCTACGCTAGCTTTGCCAACGGCGGCCTGTACTACGCGCCCACACTGGTGCGCCGCGTGCAGGACACCCGCGACAAGGTGCTGTACACCCGGCCCGCCCCGGTTGCCAAGCGCGTCTGGGACACCCAAACCGCGTGGCTGGGGCTGGATATGCTGCGCGGCGTGGTCAACGACCTCGACACCTCGCAGGGTGGGCTGGCGGTGCGTGCCCGCATTCCCGGCGTGCAGGTGGGCGGCAAAACCGGAACCACCAACGAGATTAAGGATCTGTGGTTTGCAGGCGTGACGCCTACGGTGGCCGGGGCCGTGTGGGTGGGCAAGCAGGAGGGTGGGCCGCTGCCGTCCTGGGCCTACAGCGGCGAGATTCCCACCCCGATCTGGCAGGCAGCGGTAGCGGGAGCGCTGGCAGGCAAACCCAGCGCCACCTTTGCCGAACCGGGCGGCATCACCTACCGCGTGGTGCGTCAGGTGAATATGGCCTTCTTGGACAGCAATGCCGAAGAAGAACCGGTGGCCCGCGACGGCGAGGACACTGCGGGCAGAGGCGGCTTCTTCTCGCGCCGCAGCCGCGACCCTGTGCAGACCGAAGCGCAACCTCGGCCTGCGCAGCAGCCCACCGAACCGGAAGTGACCGAGCCAGAGCCTGTGCAGGAGGTCGTGCCTGTAGAGCCTGTGCCGGAAGCTGTGCCCGAAGAAGCTATGCCTATTGACACCGCGCCTGTAAACACCGTGCCTGTTGAACCTGTACCTGAAGAAGCGGTGACCGAGCCTGTGCCCAGTGAAATCGTCACGCCGGAGCCTGTCCCTGCCCAACCCACCCAGCCCGAACCGCTGCCCAGTGAGCCGGAGCCTGCCCCGACGCCCGAACCCGTTCAGCCCGATGCTGTCGGCACGGTGACCGAAACGCCGCTGGTGCCGGAGCCTGTGCCCGCCGGAGACCCCGAACCCCTGCCCGACGATTCTTTCAATGACTTCCCCGCCGATGAGGGCGTATTCAACGAGATGCCGACTGACGGGGAGTAAAGGTTAGGGGGAGTGATGAGCAAGCCTCTGCCTCACGCCCCTAGTCCACCGGAATCAGCGTAACCAGCCCCGTTTCGGCGGAGCCGTCTATGGTCAGCACTTCCAGGCGGCAGGGCAGATCTTCGCGGCCGTGTTCGCGCAGCAGGTAACTCTGGGCGGCGCGGTACATCAGGGCCAGCTTCTGCGGCGTGATACTGGTGGCGGCCCCGCCATACCGTGCGCTGCTGCGGTGGCGCACCTCGGTAAACACCAGCACCGGGCCGTCCAGCGTGACCAAGTCTATTTCGCCGCCCCGGATGCGGTAATTCTGGGCCACCACTTCCCGCCCCAGCCCTTGCAAATGCCGTGCTGCACGGGCTTCGGCGTCGGCTCCTTTCATGTGGCTGTGTCATCTCTTCTGGCGTCAGTCAAGCCACAGCTCAAAGTTCCTAAAGTCTGGAACCGTGAGGGTTGCCCCGGCCCGCACCAACGCTTCGGCGGGGGCCGTGGTGGTCAGGGCCACCACCGTACAGCCCGCGCCCGCCGCGCTCAGCACACCATTCACGGCGTCTTCGTGGGCAAGACACTCGGCGGCATTCAGACCCAGGCGGGACGCACCTAGCAAAAAGGGTTCGGGGTGCGGCTTGCCCCGCGTCACGTCCTCGCCCAGCACACGCGGCCCAAAGCGGGGGCCGAAGCCCAGCGCCTCCATGCCAAATGCCACGTTCACGGCGTCGGCACTGGTCACGAGGGCGAAGGGAATGCCGCGCCCCTCCAGCGCGTCCAGGTAGGCACTCAGGCCCTCCACTTCGGTCAGTGCGCCTGCGGCCAGTTGGCGGTAGCGGCCCTCTTTGGCGTCATGAAAGCGCAGGGCCAGGGCGTCGTCGGGGTAGCTTCCGGTCAGCCGCTCGATGATTTCGGGGTTGCGGCCCCCGTCTACTTTGGTGTCCAGATCGTGTTCGGTCAGAGTCAGGCCCAACACTTCCAGCGCCACTTCCTGCCACGCCTGACGGTGGAACAGATTGTTGGCGGTCAGCACGCCGTCCATATCGAACAGCACGCCTGCCGGACGGGTCGGAAGAGTCAGACTCATTCGGGCCCGTGTCCCAGATCGGCCAGAAGGTCGCGGTAGAGGCGGCCCGCTTCCCGGCGCACGTCGTCCACGGAGGCGTCTTCGTCGGCCAGATCCAGCGCCACATCCAACGCTTCGGCCAGTACCGCCGCGTAAATCGGCCACTGGCCCTGCGATTCCTCGTCCGTCTCGCCTTCTGTCTCAGTTGTCTGCTCGCTGGCCGCCTCCTGCCGTCCGTCCAGCACCCTCAAGGCCGCTTCAGAGGCCAGCCGCTCGGCGTCCTTTTTGCTTCGGCCCTCGCCTCCTGCGCCCAGTTCTCGCCCGCCCACCAGCACCCGTACCCGGAAGGTGCGCTCGTGCGCGGGGCCGTCGGACGACACCTGAAACGTGGGTGCACCCGCTCCCAGCGTGATCAGGCGGGCAATCAGGTCGCCTTTGGGATTGGCCGGAGCAGCAGTGCTGGCCTGATGAGAACCGGGCGGGGTCGGCGGCGTGCTGGAGGTCATGGGCCTCAGAGTACCGCGTGTGCAGATGCCAAGCCGGGCAGGAGGGGGCAGAGACTCTAGAAGCAGTCTAAGGGTCGAGGGGCGAAGCGTCTAAGAACGGCAACAGCCAACGCAGCAGCTGCACAGCCTCAACAAACGCCAACTTTAATGAGTCACCCCTCGACCCTTAGACGCCCGTTCCCTCACCGCGAAACCGTCCAGATCCCGCCAAACTCTGCAAGTTGCGTATTGGCATCCGGCGTGGCGTAGGCGCTGATGCTGCCGTCCAGATACAGGGCGTCGGGGCACTTCAGGGCGTCGCGGAAAAAAATGGCGAAGCTGTAGAAGTTGACCGGGCCAGCGCTGACCACAAACCGCACCCGCCCGTCGCTGCATACGCCGACGCCACTGCGGGTTTTAAAACTGGTACCGCTGCGGTTGAATTCCGGGTGCAATTTGCCGCCCGACACCAGCAGCGGCCCCGACTGCGTGGCATAGGTGGGAACCAGATTCTGGCGGCGGTAGGCCTGCGTTTCGGTCACGCCTGCGCGGGTGCCCTTGACCCAGAACACGCCGTTGGGCAGCAGGGCAAAGTTGCCGCCAGAGCGGGCATTGTTGAGACGCACCAACGTGTTGCCGCCCTGAACGTGCAGCCCCAGCGGGCGCGGGCCGGGGGCATAGATGCCGCTGTTGGTGGCAAACAGCATCTTCTGGCCCTGCCCCACCAACCGCTTCTGCACGGCGTCCAAGGTCTGGTAGGGCTGGCCTGTGGCCGGGTTCTTCCAGTGCAACTCCAGGCGGTCTTGGGCCAAGTTCACCACAGCTACCGTGTACAGCATTCCACCCGAAGTCACGCGCTGCACGGTCAGGGCGTCGGCCTGCCCACACGAAGACAATCCCAGCAGCATTCCTGCCAGCATACCGATCTGCACTATTTTTCCCGGCCTGTTCATCACCAAGCATGATGGCGGCTCTGGATGAGCGCGGGGCATCACGGCTGAGAACAAAGACTGGGCTTTACACTGCCTGCCATGTCCGCCGAAATTGAAATCAACCCACTCCTGACCACGCCAACACTGCGGCTGGAACCGCAGGTGGCGGCCCAAGCACCCGCAGTGTTGGCGGCGCTGTCCGATCCGCGCATCTACCTGTACATTCCCGGCACTCCACCCACCGATGCAGAGGCGCTGCGGCGACGGTTTGCCCACCAAGAATCTCGCCGCTCGCCGGATGGCCGGGAATTGTGGCTGAACTGGATCGTCTGTAGCGGGAAAACAGTGCTGGGAACCGTGCAGGCCACCGTTCACGTAGCCCAGCGCACGGCAGATGTGGCCTACGTGTTCGCGCCGGAAGCGTGGGGCAAAGGCCACGCGGCAGAGGCGATGCGGGCCATGCTGGGCTTTTTGCATACTGGGCTGGGCGTAGAAGAATTCGTGGCGAACCTGGACACGCGCAATACGGCGTCGCGGCGACTGGCGCAGCGGCTGGGTTTTGTTCAGACAGACCTTGTTCTGGGAGCCGATCACTTCAAGGGCAGCGTCAGCGACGAATACGTGTATAAGCTGTCTGCGGCGGCGCTTTCAGACACCCCGCCTGTGCCGCCGCTTGACTTCCCGCCCGCTGGCCCTTAATCTCTTGTCCGCTGGTCTGCCAGAATTGGTTGGTCAGTGTTCGCTCAACAAGAGTGGTCCGGTAGTGTAGCGGTTAGCATATCTGCCTGTCACGCAGAAGGTCGCGGGTTCAAATCCCGTCCGGACCGCCAAATACAGAGTTGAAAGAGAAGAGAGTGAGGCTGAATGCTTTGCTCTTTTTTTTGCTGGGTGCCGGTATGCGGGCATCTGCCCTGTGTCTTCTCCCTGTCAGCCCGCCGCAAATGCCATTCTTCCCCCCACTTGTGGCCGCGCTGTGCCGTATTATGCCCCCGGTTTCGCACGGCGTCCGTTGAGTGCCCATCTGCCCCGGCAGGTCTGATACTCCGAACCCCGCGCACGGCGAGCCTACCCCACTGCACTTCTTGGAGGAGGACGCCCCTTGACTACGACGCCCCTAAACCCCGGACAACCCTTTACCACCGTCGACGCCGCCGAACTCTATCAGGTGCCCAACTGGAGTGGCGGCTGGTTCCGCGTGTCCGACAAAGGCCAGATGGAAGTGACGCCTGCGCCCGGTTTGCACGCGCCGCTGCGGGCCATCATCGACGAAATCGTGGAACGCGGCGAGAGCCTGCCCGTGATTCTTCGCTTTCCGCAAGTGCTGGCCGGACGGGTCAAGCATCTGAACGAAGCCTTTGGCGCAGCCATCACCGAGTACGGCTACGGCGGCCATTATCAGGGCGTGTTTCCTATCAAGGTCAACCAGCGCCGCGCTGTGGTGGAAACGGTAGCCGCCGCCGGATACGACTACGCGCACGGCCTAGAGGCAGGCAGCAAAGCGGAGTTGGCGCTGTGTTTGGCCCAGCGGATGCACCCCGACGCCCTCTTGTGCTGCAACGGCTTCAAGGACGACGGCTTTATCAAGCTGGCCCTGTGGGGCCGCACCTTGGGCAAAAACGTGGTCATTACGCTGGAAAAGTACAGCGAACTTGACCGCGTGCTGAAACAGGCCAAAGCGTTAGGCGTGAAGCCTGCCATCGGCGTGCGCTTCAAGCTGCACGCACGCGGATCGGGGCAGTGGGAAGAATCGGGCGGCGATCAGGCCAAATTCGGATTGAACGCCTACGAGCTCCTGCGCGTGGTGGAGCGTTTGCGGGCCGAGAATATGCTCGATAGCTTGGTCATGCTGCACACCCATATCGGTTCGCAAATCACCGATATTCGCCGCGTGAAGGTGGCTGTGCGGGAAGCCACCCAGACCTACGCGGGCCTGATCGCCGCTGGCGCACAACTGAAATACCTGAACGTGGGCGGCGGCCTCGGCGTCGATTACGACGGCTCCAAGACCACCTTCTACGCCTCCATGAACTACACCGTGCGCGAGTACGCCGCCGACATCGTCTACACCGTACAGGAAGTCTGCCGCGCCCGTCAGGTGCCCGAACCCGTGATCATCAGCGAATCGGGCCGCGCCCTGACCGCCCACCACGCGGTACTGGTGATGCCCGTGCTGGACGTGACCGGGCCAACCCGCGACCTGGAAGACCTCGCGCCGCCCGAAGGCGACAGCCACCAGATCGTGAAGGACTTGGAAGAAGGGCTGGCGAATATTACCGCCCGCAACTACCGCGAGACGTACAACGACGCGGTAGGCGACAAGCAGACGCTGCACAACCTGTTTGACCTCGGCTACGTGACGCTGGCAGACCGGGCACGCGGCGAGGCGCTGTTCAACGCCATCCTCCGCAAGATCGCCAAAATGATTCAGCACGAGAAGTATGTGCCCGACGAACTGGAAGACCTGGAAAAGGTGCTGGCCGACAAGTTCATCTGCAACTTTTCGCTGTTCCAGAGTCTGCCCGACAACTGGGCGATTCAGGCGCTCTTTCCGATTGTGCCTGTAGACCGCCTGAACGAGCGTCCCACGCGGCAGGGCACGATTGTAGACATCACCTGCGACAGCGACGGCAAGATCGAGAAGTTTATCGACCTACGCGACGTGAAAGCCACGCTGCCTCTGCACGAGCCGGGGGGCAAGCCGTACTACCTCGGCGTGTTCCTGATGGGCGCGTATCAGGACGTGCTGGGCAGTTCTCACAACCTGTTCGGCAAGGTCAGCGAGGCCCATATCACGGTGCGTCCGGGCGGGCGCTACCACATCGACCTGTTTGTGCGCGGCCAGAAAGCCCGCCGCATGATCGAGTCGATGGGGTACGAGGAACCCATGCTGCGCGACGCGATTGAAGATCAGGCCGACGCTGCGATTAAAGCCAAAATGCTGACGCCGGAGCAGGAGACCGAGCTGCTAGAAGACTACGGCGAGGAACTGCTGGGCTACACGTATCTGGAGTACGAAGAAGAGGGTTGAAGAGAACTGAGCAAGAGTAGGGCGGCCAGCGGGAAGGGGCCGCCCTTATTCGTTTCCCAGACCCTTTCCTCGCCCGCTCCCTTTTCCCCCCGCCGCCCTGCGCTACCCTGTAGGTTATGTCTGACGCCGCACACACTCCCGCCACCCCAGCACACACAGGGTTGGTCACACTCGAAATAGAAAAATTAGTTGCCGGGGGGCTGGGACTGGCCCGCGACGCCGACGGTGTGGTGCTGGTACGCGGGGCATTGCCCGGTGAGCAAGTGACTGCCGCCCTACGCGATGGCCGGGGCGTGCGCCAAGGTGTGACCCGCGAAGTCTTGCGGGCCAGCCCTGACCGGGTAGAAGCCACCGCGCTGCCCACCGCCGACCTTGCCCACGCGTCGTATGCCGCGCAACTGGTTTTCAAGCGCGGCTTTGTGGAAGAAGCCCTGACCCGCATTGCCAAGGTGCGCCACACCGTGCAGGACACCGTGCCCAGCCCCCGCGAGTGGTTTTACCGCAACACGGCGCAGTATCTGGTGACGCCGGAAGGGTTTGCTTACCGCGAACGCCGGGGCACTGGGCCGCTGGTGGTAGGCGCTGACCCCCTCGTGATGCCGCAGATTCAGGCCATCATGGACAAGCTGGACACCGAACGCTTGGCCCCCGCCACCGAAATCGCCTTCCGCGCCAGCCTACTGACCGGCGAAGTGGTGGCTGCCGTGATCGGCGCGGGCGAGACGCGGGCCTTCCTGCGGGCCTCCGATCACCTGATGGAAGCGGGCGTGGTGGGCGTGTCGTTGGCGCAACCTGCCGGAAAACGCTTCAGCGCGGGCGTGCGCCTGATTGCGGGCGAGTCCGAGATTCGGGAGCAGTTTGGGCTGGTACAGGTCAGCGTGAGCGCCACCGGATTCGCACAGGTAAACCCCGAAGCGGCGGGTCTAGCCTACATAAAGGCCGCAGAACTGGCCGGAAAAGGGGAACATGCCGTGGACTTGTACGGCGGCGCGGGAGCCATTGGCCGCCACCTGTCACCCAGCTTCCGCAAGGTCACGGTGCTGGATTCCTCGCCCGAAGCCCTGTCGCGTGGCCGTCAGGATGTGGCCCTCAGTGGAGAAAAGAACGTGACCTATCGCAGCGGCGACGCGGCCCGGTTTAGCGAGCTGGGCACCGATGTAATCGTGGTCGATCCGCCCCGTGCCGGACTGGAACCCGAAGCCCGCGAGCATATCCACGCTTCTACCGCCGACCGCTTGGTGTACGTATCGTGCGACCCGGCTACGTGGGCACGTGACGTGGGCGACCTGACCCGGCGCGGCTGGAAACTGGGCGCAGTCATTCCACACGACTTTTATCCGCAGACCAGCCACATCGAAATCGTGAGCGTGCTGGAACGGTAACTGGAGCGGTCATTGGGGGAGCAGGCTCGTCCGAGTGGTCTGGACGTGCCGCCTCTCCCCCGCCGCCCGCACCCTGTATGCTGCGGCCACAGCGGGCGGCAACTGGCGCTGAACGTGGGGTCTACCACGGGGAAGCCGCCCAAGCAAGACTGGATCGCACGCCTGGGTCGGACGCATCACCGCTGCACGGTTAAGACTGTGCCGCTGGCTGGAGCGTCCGACTTTCGCTTGAACAGGAGGCTGGACATGACGGGACAGACGAAGAAACGGGCCTTGATTTCGGTGAGTGACAAGGCGGGCGTGGTGGACTTTGCGCGGGTGCTGGTGGAACGCGGTTGGGAGGTGCTGAGTACGGGCGGCACGCTGTCGGCCCTCACGGGGGCGGGCGTGGCGGCCACCGCCGTCAGCGACATCACGGGCTTTCCTGAGATTCTGGATGGACGGGTCAAAACCCTGCATCCCAGCATTCACGGCGGCATTCTGGCGCGGCGCGACGCGGGCCATTTGGCCGAGCTGGACGCCCACGGCATCGGCACGATTGATCTGGTGTGCGTAAACCTGTATCCCTTCCGCGAAACGGTGGCACGCGGGGCCGAATTTGCCGAGGCGATTGAGAACATAGACATCGGCGGCCCCGCCATGATCCGGGCCGCCGCCAAAAACTATGCAGGCGTGCTGATCCTCGTTGATCCGGCAGATTACGCATTGGCCTTGCAGGACGAGGTGACGGAGGCAGACCGCCGCCGCCTCGCCGCCAAAGCCTACCGCCACACCAGCGAGTACGACGCGGCGATTACGGCCTATCTGGACGGCTCATCGGACACTCTGCCGACCCAGTTGCCGCAAGCGCTGACGCTTGAACTCTCGCGGGTGGCCGAGGTGCGTTACGGCGAAAACCCCCACCAACCCGGCGCGATCTACCGCTGGGGCGCGGCGCGGGGGCCAGTGCTGGATGCCCGCGTGGTGGCCGGGAAGCCCATGAGCTTCAACAATTATGCCGATGCCGACGCGGCTTACGCCCTATGTGGCGAACTGGCCGCGCAGGAAACCGAGGCAGGCGACCCCCGACTGGTGTGCGTGGCGGTCAAGCACGGCAACCCGTGCGGCGTGGCGGTGGCTGATAGCGTGCACGCGGCCTGGGAACAGGCCCGCGACGCCGATACGCTGAGCGTGTTTGGCGGCGTGGTGGCGGTCAGCGGTGCAGTGGATCTGGCAGCGGCCCAGGCCATGCGCGGTACTTTTCTGGAAGTGCTGATCGCGCCGGACGTGACGCCTGAAGCCGTGGAATGGTTCGCGGCCAAAAAGCCCGACCTGCGCGTGCTGATCGCCGCGCCCACCTCCGCCGTCAGCGTGCTGGACTTGCGCCCCATCGCAGGCGGATTCGCCGTGCAGGAGCGCGACGCCCGCCCCTGGGCCGACCTCTGCCCCGAAGTGGTCACGGCCCGCCAACCCACCGATACCGAGTGGGCCGACCTGCGCTTTGCCTGGGGTGTGGTCAAACACGCCCGCAGTAACGCGGTGGTGCTCGCACGCGGCGGCGTCACTGTGGGCCTGGGTGCTGGAGCGGTAAGCCGCATCTGGGCCGCCGAACGCGCCGTAACCAACGCCGGAGAGCGGGCGGTGGGCGCGGTGCTGGCCTCGGAAGCCTTCTTCCCGTTTGACGATGTGGTGCGGCTGGCAGCGGGCGCGGGCGTCCTGAGCATCCTACAACCGGGCGGCGCAAAACGTGACCCGGAAGTGATCGCGGCGGCCAACGAACTGGGCCTGAGCATGGTGTTTACGGGGTCACGCCACTTCCGGCACTAAGTTTGGGTTGAGGGGCGGAAGGTCTAAGGGTCTAGGGCCTGAGGGTTTAAGCAATGACGGGAGGGCAATCGCTGGCGCTCACTCACCCCCTCTGCTGGCGCAGCGGTCAGACGTCCTCATGGGGAGGAATGGCTTGCTCATGCGAGTCCGTTTATGACGACAGTCCGTTCTGAGCAAGAAGCTCTGCGAGTCCCAACCTCCGCCCTCTCCTGCGGAGCTGTACCAGCCGAGGGTGAGGAGCAAAAACCACGACACCGCCACCCCACACCGTCCCCGCCCCCATCTGTGTGGCCGTCGTCAACGCAATGGGCGGGCCAATTCCAGCTTCAAGACGACTGGCAATTCCGCTTCAGATGAACGATTTCGCCAAGTCTGAATGCGACAAGATCAATCCTCCTCAGCGGACTCGCAGAGCTGCGAAGCAGAGCGCCGCTCCCCCTACCCGGTGGGGTACTTGCAAAGCTGCGAACCAGAGGGGGTGGGGTAAAGCGTGGGACAGGCCCCAAAAATCCCGCCCAATTCCCCAAATAAGGAGCCAACATGTCAACCCTCATCCTCGGCAAACCGCTGGCCGACCCCGTGACCGAAGGCGTCAAGTCAGCCCTAGCCATCTGGCAGCAAGAAGGATTCCAGCCCCATCTGGTCAGTGTGCTGGCCTCTGACGACCCGGCCTCGCGGGTGTATGTGCAGAGCAAGGCGCGGCGGGCCGGGCAACTCGGCGTGCGTTTTACGGTGCGCGACCTGGGCGCAGAGCTGGGGCCAAAGCTGACGCAAGACGCCCTGAATGCCGAACTCCGGGCATTGTCCGAGCAGGAAGACGTGCAGGGCATCGTGCTGGAATTGCCGCTGGCAGCAGGGCTAGACCCTGACCTGAGCCTGCTGCATCTGGCCCACCGCAAAGACGTGGAAGGTCTGACGCCCGCCAACCTCGCCCTCGTGACGGCGGGCCGCGAACAGGAAGCCATTTTGCCGCCCACGCCGCGTTCGGTGCGCTTCCTGCTGCGCTCGGTACTGGGCGACGACCTGCGCGGTCTGCGCGTGGCCGTGATCGGGCCGGGGCGCACTGTGGGCCGCCCGCTGACATGGATGCTGGGCAACCGGGGCATGACCGTGACCGTGTGCACCGAACATACCCGCGACCTGGCGGCGGTGCTGGCCCCGCAAGACGCCGTAGTGATTGCGGTGGGCAAGCCCGGATTGCTGCGGCCCCAGCAGGTGCAGCCTCATCATGTGGTGGTGGACGCGGGAATTAACGTGACCCCCAACGGCGTGGTCGGGGACGCCGCGCCCGAAGTGGCCGATGTGGTGCGGGCCTTCACCCCTGTGCCGGGCGGCGTCGGCCCACTGACCAGCGCCCTGATGTACCAAAATCTGGTGCGGGCCGTGAAGATGCAGCGGGGGGAGGCGGTGGAGTGAACGCTAGGAGGGAGGTCTAAGAAAGGCTCTTAGGCACGCAAAAACGCCCCGACCTTTTCCGGCAATTCGCCCGCATCCATCAAGAAAGCGTCATGGCCGTGAATGGAATCGAGTTGCCAGTAGGTACCGCGCCGCAACTGGGCCGCGTGCGCCTGCACTTCTGCCGCCGGGTACAGTACATCGCTGCTGATGCCCACCACCAGCACGGGCACGCCGATGCAGGCCAGTTCGGCGTCGCCCGGCTGGAAGGCGTCCATGGCGCGGGTCAGGGTCACGTAGGTGCGCTCGCAGAAGCGTTCGGCCAGCTTTTCGCCCTGATAGTTGAGGTAGGACGTGATGGCAGGCACGCCGGGCCGCCGCGTGCTGGGGCCGCTCTGGGTAGCCGCCAAACTGTCGGGGCTGCGGTAGCTGAGCATAGCGATCTGGCGGGCCACCTTCAGGCCTTCTCCTCCCGGCGCGGCGGCAATGGCGCTGCGGGCGGCGCTGTTCAGGCCGACAGCCCACGGCGAATGGCGGGCGGGTGCGCAGATGATGACGGCCCGTTCCACCAGATCGGGGCACTCCAGCAGCCACGCATAGGCCAGCATCCCGCCCATGCTCGCGCCGATCACGCGCACGCGGCCCACGCCCAGATGCCGCAGAAGTTCGCGGCCCACGCGGGCCATATCGCGCAGGGTGAGGGCCACCGGCTCGCCGCCCACGGTCGGCAATTCGGACGGCCCGCTGCTGCCCGCACAGCCGCCCAGCACGTTGGCGCACACCACGAAGTCGCAGCTGGGGTCAAGCGGCTTGCCCTGACCCAAAAAGTCGGGCCACCACTCGTGAACCGCGCTGGTTCCGGTCAGGGCGTGCAGCACCAGGGTGGCGTCTGGGCGGGCCTCGCCGTAGGTGTGATAGGTCACGCGCACATTGTTCATGGGCTGGCCGCAGTCGAGCAGCAGCGGCCCTGCGCGAAACAGGGTCACGGTGTGGCGGCGCGGCAGACATCGCTCCGGGGCGGCCTCGTCCGGTTTGAATGCTTCGGGCGGGGGCAGAAGTTCCGGTACAAAACTCACGGCGGTCATACGCCTTCCGCGTCCACGAGGGCGGCGGCCAAGGCCTGAGCAAAGTCCTCGCGGATGTCGTCTATATGCTCGATGCCCACCGACACGCGCACCAGTCCCGGCGTGACTCCAGCCGCCGTGCGCTGTTGGTCGTCCAGTTGCGAGTGCGTGGTGCTGGCCGGATGAATGACCAGGGTGCGGGTGTCTCCAACGTTGGCGACGTGCTGGGCCAACTGCACCGAACTGATGAAGGCCTCGCCCGCCGCACGTCCGCCGCGCAACTCGAAGGTGAGGACTGCGCCGCCCCCACGCGGCAGATAGGTCTGGGCGCGGTCGTAGTGGGGGTGGTTGCTGAGGCCGGGGTAAGTCACGCGGGACACGTCGGGGTGGGCAGCCAGCCACACCGCCAGCGCATGTGCGTTCTGGGCGTGGCGCTCGGCCCGCAGACTCAGGGTTTCTATACCCTGCAGGAATTGCCACGCCTGCTGAGGAGCCAGAGTCGGCCCCAGATCACGCAATCCCTCGGTGCGGGCGCGGGTAATGAAGGCCACGTTGGGCAGCCCCAGCGCGTTGCCCTCGCCAAAGGCTTCCCAGAAATTCAGGCCGTGATAGCTGGGACTCGGCTCGGTCATCAGGGGGTAGCGGCCATTGCCCCAGTCGAACTTGCCGCCATCTACGATCAGCCCGCCGATGCCGTTCCCGTGTCCGCCGATCCACTTGCTGGCCGAATGCAGCACGATGTCCGCGCCGTGCTTGAAGGGCTGGCAGTAGTAGCCGCCCGCCCCAAAAGTGTTGTCTACGAACACGGCCACACCCTTGGCATGGGCAGCTGCCGCAATCGCCTCGAAGTCTGGAATATTCAGCGCCGGATTGCCGATGGTTTCCAGGTACACGGCGCGGGTGCGGTCATCGATCAGGGCGGCAAATTCTTCGGGACGCTCGTCTTTGCCCGTAAAGCGAACCTCTATGCCCAACCGCCGCAGCGTGACCCGGAACTGGTTTACCGTGCCGCCGTACAGGTTGGGCGTGGAGACGATGTTGTCTCCGGCCTGGGCCACATTGGTGATGGCGAGGAACTGGGCCGCGTGCCCGCTGGCAACGGCGAGTGCGCCCACACCGCCTTCCAGCGCGGCAATCCGTTCTTCCAACACCGCGTTGGTGGGGTTCATGATCCGGCTGTAGATGTTGCCGAAGGCCCGCAGCCCAAACAGGTTGGCGGCGTGTTCCGGAGACTCGAACACGTAGGAATTGGTGGCGTAGATGGGCACGGCCTGAGCACCGGTGGTGGGGTCGGGGCGCTGCCCGGCGTGGACTTGCAGGGTTTCGAAGTGAGGTTTTTTGATGTTGGTCATGGAGCGGCCCTCCGGCAAGACAACAGATTGTCTGGGGTGGATGGGGGAGCCAACCGGAATGGAAAGCGCCCCCTCTCTTGGGGAAAAGAGAAGGGGCGAAAATATTCATCGCGTGACCTTCCCGGATCGTTCCCGTCGGGCGCAGTCATCGTTAACGCGCCTTTGGGCTGGCCTTGGCACCGTGACGCAATGAGGTTCGGTTGCCGCGCCGTCTACGAGCCAGTTCTCTCGGGCGCTCTGGATTGGGGTCGCTTCACGCGGAAGCTGACTTAAGGTATCAAGTCAGGCGGCGGGGGGCAAGTGGGGGAGCAGATACAGGGCAGTGGACAGCAGACTCAGGCGGAAGCGGCGGCGCACTGCGGGCATTGCCCATACAGCGTGACCTCGTGGGCCTCCACGATAAATCCGCCCGGATAAACCGTGCCGCGTGGCAGGGCCACCGGGCAGGTGTGCAGCGTAAACACGCGCCCACAGCGGGTGCAGGAAAAATGATGGTGGTGGCCTTTGCCGCTGGCCTCGTAGCGCGTTTCGCCGTCCAGCGTCACCGGGTGAATGCGGCCCTGTTCGGTCAGCAGTTTGAGGGTGCGGTACACCGTAGCAATGCCCAGACCGGGCAGATCAGAAAGGGCACGCTCATGCACGTCACCTACGGCCAACGGGCCTTCCGCACCCTCCAGCACGTGGGCAATCACATCACGTTGACGGGTCGTGCGCGTGGCAGTCATCTCTGAATGCTAGCAGACTTGGGCTGGGCAGTTGAGAAATAGGAATCAATAGGGCGGGTGGAGTGCAGAGACGGCGTGACACTGCTCCTTGATCTAGAAAACTCGCGAAGGCGGTGGGAGTGTCAGGACGGAAACCTAAAAACCTCGCGCTGAGACGAGGTTCGTGGTGGTGTATCTGAAGGGATTCGAAGCCCTTCCATCACCGAACCCTGCCCGTGTCTGCGTCTGCGGCCTGTTCTTCTGCTCCTTTGAAGTCCACCTGACCTTCAGCCAGTTCACCTTTGGGCAGCGTGAACGAGAAGGTCGCGCCCTGATCCAGCACTCCCTCTGCGGTCACCGTCCCGCCGTGCCGAGCCACAACCCGGCGTACATTTGCCAGTCCCACGCCGGTGCCCTCAAACTCCTCCTGACGATGTAGACGCTGAAACACGCCAAACAGTTTGTGGGTGTAGCGCGAATCGAACCCCACTCCGTTGTCCCGTACACAGACGCGCCACTCGTGTGGGCCGTCCTCTGCCCAGATCTCAATCCGTGCCTCTGACTTGCGGGCGGTGTATTTGAGGGCGTTGCTGAGTAAGTTCTCAAAGACTTGTCGGAGCAAGCCCTGATCCCCCATCACCCGGGGCAGAGGGCCTATGACCCAGACGATCTGCCGCTCTACGGCGTCCAACTCAAGAGTGGCCCGCACGGCCATCACCAACGCGTTCAGATCCACCCATTGGAAAGAGAGGGTGTGCCGGGACGTGCGCGAGAGATCCAGCATCGCATCGATCAGGGTGTTCATCCTCACCGCCGCCTGATCGATGATGCTGAGATACCGGGCTGACTTCTCGTCCAGACGGTCATCCAGCGTCTTGCGGAGCAAATTACCGAAACTTGTCATGTGGCGCACCGGCGTGCGCAGGTCATGCGAGACCGAGTAAGCAAAAGCTTCCAGCTCCTCGTTGGCCGCGCCGAGCGAGCGGGTTCGGGCGTCCAGCATGTCGCGTTGGACAGTCACCATCCGGGTCTGCCGCGCCCGGTCCAGGGCCAGATCCAGACTGCGACCGACCGCGCGGAAGATTCCCTTGCTCCGTTCATCCCAAGTCGGCGACGTCTGTGACCCGATCATCAACACGCTGTCCAGTGTTCCGTCCATAAAGTAGGGGTAGCCGGCAACTGCCTGATAGATCCCCGACTCTGGGATCAGCAGCCCGGTGTCCTGCCAGTGATCTATATACGCGGCTGTGTTCTGCCGGAGCCCCAGGGCGATGCTGGAGTGCTGCAGTGGGAAGCCCTGCCGTAAGTGAGGCAGGAGGGCAGGATCCGCCGAGGGGCTCCAGACCGCCGCACTGAAGAGATCACCATCACGCTCGAAGTAAGCGGCTTCCACATCACAGGTCTCGTGCAGCAGGGTGATGGCCTGCCCGACCAAGACCTGAACATCCGTTTCGCTGCCGACCAGCTCGGCAAAGCGCGTGAAGGCTGACAGGGCGGTGCGCTCCTCGTCCAGCGACTTCGTCTTGGCGGCCCGGTCCAGTGCCAACTCCAGGCTATGCACGGTCGTCTCCAGCACCACCCGGTCCACGCTCGACCAGTGCCGCTGGTCGAACAGCACGAACGCCAGGACGCCAATTAGCGCTCCCTCCTCCCGCAGCGGCAGCGTGGCAGTCGCACTGAAGTGGCCCGCGAGTGAAGGCAGATTGTCGGTGTCCTGGTCGTAGACGTCCTGGTAGTACGGTTGCCCCGTCGTCCAGGGGATGACCAGGTTCTGGGTTTCCGCATACGGGAGGCCAGCGTCGACCGCAGCCTGCAACTCGGGCGAGCGGAGCGTACCGTGTTGCACGCGGCTGTACCACTGGCCGTCTTCGAGGACATAAAACGACACCGCCCCGTCCACGAGCATGGACATCATCACCTCCAGCGCGCGCCGGATGAGCAGGAGTGGGTCGGTGGTGAGCGCCAGGTCGCGCGTCAGCTCCGCGAAGGCTTCCAGGGCCCGGGTGCGGGCCTGCAACTCGGTGTTCTGGAGCGCCAGCCGACGGGTGGTTTCGGTGCGTTCCAGCGCCAGGTTCAGGCTCCGCCCCACCGACCGCAGCAGCGCTTTGTCTGCTTCAATCCAGGTGCGGGTGCCCCGGAGACCGATGGACAACACCCAGTGCAGTCCACCGTCCATTACGAGCGGATAGTTGGCCGCAGCGCCGTATTCCTCGCTGGAGGCCACCCCCTCCCGTTCGGCGTCCCAGGCGTCCGTGAACACCGGCTGCCGGGTGTGAGACACTTCCGCGAACAGCGGGGTCTCCAGCGGAAGCCCAGCCGTGATCAGCGCGACCAGTTCAGGGCGCATGTCCTCGCTCCAGACACGCGCCTTCCATAGGTTCCCTTCCTCCTCGTAGTAGACGATGCTCGCTCCCAGAAAGCGGCCCTGGAGCACGGTGATCGCCTGCCGGATCAGCGTGGGCAGATCGGTCTCACTGCCGACCGCCTCGGTAAACGCCACGAAGGCGGCCTGGGCGGCCCGTTCCTCCTCCAGCTGCCGGGTGCGATCCTCGACCCGGTCTTCCAGCATCCCGGTCGCTTGTGCGCGTCCGAGAGCGACGGCGCACTGGGCCGACAGAATCTTGAGGAAGCGTCGTTCTGCGGAGGTGAAGTGGTGCGGCTCCTTAAAGTCCAGCACGATGACCCCGAGCGGCCGGTTGTCCAGGAACATCGGCAGCGCTGCGTTGGCGATCGCTGCCAGTCCCCCAGTGCGGCTCTCGAGTTCTGGATAGGCTTCCTTCAATGCACCGGCGTACTCGAAGTACAGGGCCTCACGCATCCGCAGGATGTCAGCGATCACCACATGGTCTTCGATCGGGCCTTCCTGCCAGATGGTCGGGGTTCCGTCTTCGTAGCCCTGACTGCCCGCGATCTTCAGCTGTTGATCGGTCTGGTCGACGAGCAGCAGGATCCCGGCGACGGCTCCGAGGGCGTTCACAGCCGGGGTGAGCACGATCTCGATGACCTCGCGCTCCGTGCGGGTTGCCGCGAGTGTTTCGATGATCTCCTGAAGATTTTCTGCCAGAGCAGCGAAGGGCCCCAGATCGGAGCCAGGCGGCGAAGTCATGGCTCAACATAACGGCTGTATCCCCTGGGAGCTGTTGTCGGACTCTTAACTTGGTGCGCAACCGGCCGTCTATGCCGTGGTCGATGAGTGCTGTGCTGGACGTCCCTTTCCTACCGCGCACGAGGAGTCCAGGGCGACACCTCGACGCCCGGCTCAACACGTCTTGGGTAGGCCGCTGGCGTGCTCTGGACTTTCTGAGACGATCTGATACGGACTCCGCTCCATTCCGCCACAACCGGAATCCGTATGAGCCGCGCCTTTCAGCTTCGGCGCTTACCCGCAGTCGGTGGTGTGGTGGTCACCCCTGGTGGACAGTTCAGCGGCGCAACAAAGGGCCTGAAATGGTCTGAGACACGCAGGTCAATCTAAGACATGTGCTGGGCGATGCGGTGTGCCCCTCCGGTGGTTCAGACGTTGTGAAGTCTTGTTCGGTGCCCGGAGAGGCGCCTTTCCACCGACGTTCCAGTCGGCAGCCTTCTCGCGCTGCCCACCCCCTCAACTCCTGACGCGAGGGCGGCCCGGAGCCTCATTCCGCACGCATCCCTGCAAGAGCTTTGGTGCCATACGTTCCCGGTCAGATCATCCCGACACTGAATCTGGTCGACAGGGATGAACCGTGAGGACAGGCCACCACTCTGAACGAAGGGGTCAATATCACCTCAGAATGCCGGGTGATCCACGACAAGGCGCATGACACTCGACTGTAGGAGGCCTGGGCACCTGATCACGATTGCGGAGCGGCCTTCAGCAAAGCGGATACCCGCCGTCACCTCCCCGGCTGGGTCGAGCGCCCGCACAGTCACACGCTCGAAACTGCCGATGTCTTCCGTCGGATATGTCTGGTCATACTCCCCGCCCTGCACGCTGAACCTGCCTCCCTTGACTGCGAAGCAGGACAACAGGGCTCACAGAGACACAGAGATCACGTGGGGAACGCCTAGGAAGGAGACCGCTCGGGCGCGTTCAGGTCAACCGGGGTATGAGGCGGCTGGTCGCAGGCCCGGTACAGCGCAGCGCCGAACTGAGATTGGGCCGCGCTCAGCCGTCTTCCAGGATCTGACGAGCCTGCTCCAGGTGACGGCGTTCCTGGTCGGCGGCCTCCAGCTCCCCCTGGCCCTCGTGCCAGCGGATCAGGTGCTGACGGCTGTCGAGATCCAGCGGATCGGCGGTGATCAGGGTGCGCAGCGCGTCGCGTCGCCGGACGTCGCCTTCCGGCTGCGCGGCGGCGTGGGTGCGCAGCGCGTCATGCAGGAGCCGCTCTGCCTGCTCACGTTCTTCCGGCAGTTCGCTGGGAAGATCAGGAAAGGCGCTCAGGGGGGCGGTCAGGGGTCTCAGCAACGCCGCGAGACGGGCAGCGTCCAGTTGCTGCAGGGCCGTGCGGAGATCCAGAAGATCGCTGTGAACTGGAAACAGCAGCGAGAGCTGACCGCGTTCGGTGCTGACCAACGCGGTACCAAAGGTGCTGCGCAGGTGATAGACGGCGGTCTGAAGGCTGGCCAGCGGATTTTTCGCCCCGGGCCAGAAGCGGTCGGCGAGGGCCTCACGGCTCTGGGGCCGCTCAGAGAGTGCCAGGGCCATCAGCAGCGCCGCACTTTTGCGGGTCGGAAAATCTGCCAGGTGCCAGGTGCGCCCCGCATGCTGAACCCGGAGGGGGCCCAGCGCCTGAACACGAAGTGGAAACAGCGTGCGGGTTTCAGGATCGCGGGCCACTTCCACCAAGCGGTGGGCGGCCCGGCTGCCCAGCAGCGGCAGGTAGCCCTGCGTCCGGATCAGCTGCAGGGCCTTGGTCAAGTCCTCCGACGTGCCGCGGTGGAGCAGCGCGGTGGCCAGTTCCAGCCGGGCTTCCTCATCGCGGGCGGCGGCAATCACTCCATCCAGTTCGCCCTGCCCCTGAAGAGCCGCTTCCAGATCGGCGCGCAGGCCGAGTTGCCGGGCCTGATTCAGGGCGACCTCGGCCTGCGGCCCCTGATCCAGTTCGCGGTGGGCCCGGGCCTGCAGCAGGGCCGCCTCAGCGCGCAGGGTCTGATCCTGGGTGGTGATTTTTTCCAGCCACAGCAGCGCCTGCGCTGGCTGGCCACGGTGCAGTGCCAGCAGAGCCTCCACACGCCGGATCCACCCGCCGGCGTCTCCCCTCTCCCCATCGCCGAGCAGACTGCGGGCAGCCTGGATGTGAGTTTCGGTGCGGCCAAAGTCGCCCAGGGCCGCGTACACCTCCGCAAGGTTCAGGTGGGTCATGGCCGCGTCTTGGGGCGAGCTTGATTGAAGTTCCAGCGCCTTGCCGTACGGAACGAGAGCCTCTTGCAGCAACCCGCGTCCGAATTGCAGCCCGCCCAACGTCTCGAGACTGCGAACCTCGCGCGGGGTATCGCCTGCAGCCCGGAAGGCCGCCACAGCCTGGCCCAGACTCCGCTCGGCCTCTGCGTGGCGGCCCGTCTGAATCAGCAGCAGCGCGCGGTTCTGGTTGGCTTCACCGGCAGTCACACCCAGGCTCCCGGTGGCCACCTCAAAGTCAGCCAGGGCCGCCCCGATCTGGCCGCGCATGGCCCGCACGACGCCACGCGCATTGTGGGCCGTCGCCAGCAGGCCAGCTTCCAGGCCCTCCAGCGCGTGGGTATAGAGCGCTTCCGCTTCGTCCAGGTCACCGCTGCTGCGTGCCAGCAGACCCGCCAGATACAGCGCGGCTGGGGCCTGCCGCCACGCGACTGGCACGCGGGCCAGGCGGGCCCGCAGACTGGTCTCGCCCTGTCCAGCACGCGCATTTTGCGCCAACACCTGTAGATGCTGGGCCCAGGCACCTGCACCAGCCAGCGTATTCAGTGCGGCAGCCTCGTGGCCAGCGCTATTCAGAACCTGGGCCGCCTGCCCGGCCACAACGGGATCAGGCACCGGGCACAGTGCACGGCGCAGGAGCTCTGGAAACGTCCACCCACCGGGCACCGGCCACAGCCAGCCTCCGTCGGCCAGCCTGTCGAGGTCGACCAGATCCACCTCCAACGCTGCCGCCACGGCCGGATTCACCAGGGCCGAGGTAGCCAGGCGCGCGGCCGAGGACGTGAGATCGGCTGGGGGCCAGTCAGGGGACAGCAGAACCCGCACCTGGGGGTCGCGGGGCAATTCATCCACGGACGGCAGGGCCAGACCGGCCTCTGGTGTTCTCAGCCGCTGCACGACGCTCAGCGCCGACGGCCAGTCCCCGTAGGCAGTGATGACGGCTTCCCGCCAACTGTCCGGGGTGTCGGGGAGTACGTCCCAGGCTTCCGGCGCCGGGAGGAGATCGCCTGGACGAACAAACAGGGCGTCCTGATGCTCGGGCCTCAAATCTCCCAGCGCCTTCCGGGACGCCGGACACCACAACCACTCCCGGTCACCAGGGCCCGGCAGCGTATCCAGCACCGTCCAGCCTCTGGCATGCGCCCAGGCACGCAGCGCGGCTTGACCCGCCCCCACGTCGACTGGGGCCACCACCCCCAGCCGCGTTTCATTCAGCGCCCGCAAGAGCGGGGCGGGCAACGCGTCCATCGGCCCACTATAACTCCGTCACCAGCGGCATTTTCAGAACTTTAGGCGTCCAGGAGCGCTGCTTCACACTTCCTTAAGCCTGCGCTTGCCCCCATCAACAGGCAGATTTGTGAAGTGCTTTTGAGTTTTTTTTGAGTTCTGTTTGCTGGAATGAGGGCATCTCAAATTTCCCGTTGCTCTATGCGTATCGACCTCTGTCCCAAACGTCAGGAGACTCACGATGAAACAGTTCACTGCTTGCAGCCTCGGCCTTACCCTTCTTCTCGCCTCCTGCGGCCAGACCACCCCCCAAGTCGCTGAATCTGGTGCGGCGACCCTCACGCCTCTCGCGGCGCGGGCGCAAACACAGGTCACCGCCCTGACGGCCTGTCAGGCCCTGTACTCCACAGCGCCCAGCACCGTGCAGGTGGACAGCACCATGCGTTACGGCCAGGTTGGCACGTTGATCCTGTCCTTTGCAGACGACGCCAGCAAAGGCCGCGCGATCACCTGGATGGACTCCAATCTTCCGGTCGACCTGGGCCAGGGTCTGGGTGCACTCACGACCCTACCGGTGGTGGCCGTCAAGACCCTGATCACCCCGCAACTGGTCGACAGTCTCCAGCGCAACCTGCCGGGCCTGGTGTCGGTGTACCAGGACGCTCCGCTGCGCTACCAGCTGGCCGAGAGCGTCAAGTTCATCGGTGCTGACAGCGCGCAGAGCACCTACAGCGTCAGCGGCAAGGGGGTGGGCGTGGGCATTATCGACTCCGGTGTCGATGCCAGCCACCAAGACCTGACGCACGTGGCGAAGAACGTCAAACTGGCTGGGCCTATCACGGATACGCCTGCCGGCGGCTACCTCTACGCTGACCTGCCGAACACTGACACCACCAGCGGGCACGGCACCCACGTGGCCAGCACGATCGGCGGCTCAGGTGCCGCTTCGGCAGGCAGCGCCCGCCTGCGCCGCGGAGTCGCGCCCGGCGCTACCATCGTCGGCGTCGGCGCGGGTGACGGCCTGAGCATCCTGTACGCTCTGCAGGGCTTTGACTACCTGATGAAGCCCGAAATCCGCGAAACTTACAACGTCCGCGTCATCAGCAATTCCTGGGGCTCCAGCGGCGAGTTCGCGCCCTACAACCCCATCAGTTTGGCCGCCAAGCGTGCCTACGACGCCGGCATGGTCGTCGTATTCGCCGCCGGGAACGAAGGCCCCGGCGCCAACACCCTGAATCCCTACTCAGCCAGCCCCTGCGTGATCAGTGTGGCAGCCGGCGATAAGCAGGGCTACCTGGCGGACTTCAGCAGCCGGGGCCGCGCCGGCGAAACCAACGTCCATCCGGACGTCACCGCCCCCGGAGTCGACATCAGCGCTGCCCGCGCCCTGACCGGCCTGGCCGCAACCACCGTGCCGGATCTCGACAATCCTGTGTATGCCACCATCAGCGGCACGAGCATGGCAACCCCGCATATCAGCGGCGTGGTGGCCTTGATGCTCGAAGCCAACCCCAAGCTCAATCTGGACAGTGTACTCAGCCTGTTCAAGCAGACCAGCCGCCCCATGTACTACACGCAGGCCGCCACCAGTGGCCTGGATCCCGCGCAGGTGGTCGTCAAGAAACGCGAGCTGTGGGAAGTGGGGTTCGGCTATGTAGACGCCAACGCCGCGGTGCGCGAGTCGGTCAAACTCAATCCCAGCCGCTCCACGGTGCAGACCACAGCGCTGCCGGGCTGGACCGGTACCGTGAATCCGGCGGTGTGCGCGCCGACCGCCGGCTGCGTGGCGA
>NZ_CP097149.1:1725000-1817500 GCF_023370075.1 Deinococcus sp. QL22 | reverse complement strand
TGGCAAAGGCAACCCCCTGCGCTCACTTCTGCCTCTCCTCTAGCGGCGCGGCCCACCACGCCAGCCGATCAGCTTCAGCACGATGACGGCGGGAATGGCGAGCAGAGCCAATACCGCGTTCCAGACGGCGGCGCTGATGCTGGGCAACACGTCGGGCGTGGCGGATTTGGGCCGGACGACTTTGGAGAGGAATTGGGGCAGTGGCGGCAGCGTGCGGCCAAAGACGTGACGGGGCGGGCGGGTGGCCTTCTGCGCGGCGCTTTCCAGCTCCTGCGTGCTGGGGGCAGCGTCTATGTTTGCGCCCTGTGCAGCCAGTTGCTGCTTTTTGGCAACGTTGGCGGCCCCGCCTGCCCGCGTGCCGTACTTCTGGGAGTAGACCCACGTGACTTCTGCCCCAAAGAAGAAAATCATGCTGGAGTAGTAGATCCACAGCAGCAAGATGACCAGCGATCCGGCGGCCCCGAACAGGCTGCCGGGCGCGGCGCGGCCAAAATACAGGCCGATCAGCAGTTGCCCCAGCGTAAACATCAGCGCGGTCACGGCCCCGCCCACCCACACGTCTTTCCACTGGAGTTTGACGCTGGGCAGCAGTTTGTAGACGCTGGCGAACACGGGGGTCAGCAGCAGCAGGGACAACAGAAACGTGCCCACGCGCACGAAAAATGCCCCCGCACCGATCAGGTCGCCAATGCGCTCGGCCACCGCCGACAGGTAGGTATTACCCACCAGAAAAGCGATGATCAGCACGCCGAAACTCAGCACCAGCACGAAAGACAACAGCCGTGTTCCGATCATGGCCAGCGGCCCCACAGGTGGCCCCGGCTCTGCGCCCCAAAGGCTGTTGAGGGCGTCTTGCAGTTGCACAAATAGCCCGGTCGCCCCCAAAAACAGCGTGACGAAGCCGATGATAGTGGCGGCGGTGCTGGACTTTTGCAGGCTGTCATCCGTAGGAATCAGCGTGCGAACAAAGTCCACCGCGTCTGCACCAAGGTTCTGGGCCAAAAAGCTGAACAACTGCTCCTGCACATCCACATTCGCCAAGAAGCGGCTGGCAACGGCCAGAGCAAAAAACAACATCGGGGCCACCGCAAAAATGGCGTAATAGGCGATGGCGGCGGCCAGCCGGGGCGCTTTGTCCTGCCCGAATGCCAACGCCGATTCGCGGATCAGGGTGAACAGGTCAGCCAGCGTGAGGGCGGGTTTCACGCGGGCAGTGTAGAGCAGAGGCTGCAGGCTGGGTTTCAGGAACCAAAAATGATTTCGCTCCTAGCGTCCCAATCCAAATGCGCCCGCCCACCACTTTAGCGCGTTGCCGTCGCGGATTAGAATGTGCTTGCCATCGGGGGCAAAGACAGTTTCTGGGACGGGGCGCGGGTGACCGCAACCAAAAAAGCGGGTCAGGCCTGTGCCGAACGCGGCGGGAAGCGGGAGTTCCTGCCGGGTCTGAAGGTCGGCCAAGCGCACCCCGTAGAGCGCCCCACCGCAGCCGTCGCCGTCCCGTTCGGTCAGCAGGACATGGCGGCGACTGGGGGCAAAATCAGCGACGCCGAGGCCCCGGTAGAATTTCAGGGCAAGCGGCGAGAGGGTGAGCGGTGGACGAGCCTGTCCGGTGCGGGCGTCGGCCAGATAGAGCTTCAGCGCCTGCACCTCTATCTGACCAGGAATGGCTATTCCTCTGGCCCGCAACACGGTATGCCCATCGGGGCTGACAAGGGCGGCGGTTTCTGGCCCCCAGGCGTCTTGCCAGCGCAGGCCGCCCGCAAGGTTCAGCACACTCAGGCGCGATTGGAGGGGGCCAGTCTGGGCCGGGCGGCGCACATCTTCGCGCAGCAGCAGGGCAGAAATGGGCAGGCTGTAGCGGCTGCCATCGGGCAAGGGGGGCAGGACAAGGGGCTTCAGTTGGCCCGCCGAGTCCAGTCGCCATGCCAGCGTGCGTTCCCCGCCCAGCGCCGAATCGTTGGCCCGCGCCGACAACACGCCGCCTGTGCCGAAGGTCAAGGTCATGACCCTCAGTCCCGGTAGTTTCAGGGTCTGCCGGAGCCTGCCTGTACTGTCCAGCAGGTACAGCGCCCCCGGAACCGCCAACGCAAAGCGCCCGCCGTCGGGGGTAGCAGCGAGGGCGTCGGGTACGCCGGGTACGGCAAAACGCCAGCGGGCCGCGCCCCCAGCCAGCGGGACTTCCCGGCCTGCCCGGTCCAGCAAACTCAGCGCCCCGGCCCCGCCACCCACGCTGAGGGCCACCGCTGCCCGCCCGCTGCTAGAGACACTCCCCGCCAGCGGCACCCACGCCACCACCGCACGCCCCAGCACCCGCACGAATTGTCCGTCGCTGACCCGCCGCACCTCGGGGACGCTGCCGCCGCGCACGGTCAGCCACAGGCGGCCATCGGGGGAAGGAACTGCACCAACCAACCCGGCGGTGGTGGACAGCTTCCAGCGGGCGCGGCCTGTGAGGGCGTCGCGTAACGCTACGATTTGCCCGCTCAATGCGCCGCCTGTAGCGGGGTCTTGCTCGGCGGTAGCGGTCAGCAGGCGCGAGTTGCCCACCCAGCGCAGGTCGGGCGCAGCGGCCTCGGCCAGGGTGGTTCCCGGCAGCGGCCACGACACCCGTTTGCCCCCCTTGCGCTGCACCACATCCACATACGCCGTACCTGCACCCCAGCTGGGCCGGGGCGTGACCAAGCGCAAGACCGCCGTGCGCGAACCATCGGGTGAAGGCACCACCCGCAGCACCTCGCCGCGTGGCAGGGTCACGGTACTGGCAGGAATCCGGCTGGCGCCGCTGCCCAACTCACCCAAAATCAATCGCGCTCCATCCGGGGGCGGGTCTGGACGGGTCGTGAGCGTCTTGCCCGTCGCCGGGTCTTTGTAGATCAGTTCCAGCGGGGGCGTTTGGGGGGCAGTCGCGCCTGCTTCCGTCCGGTCTTGCACGGTCAGGCGGCCCACCCGTATGCAGCCACGCAGCCTCCTCTCTGAAGAGGGGCAGGGATCGCCCAGCACGCGCCGTCCGTCTGGGGTGAGGGTAAAGGCCGTGCGGTAAGGTTGATCATTCTGAATGCCTGTGACGCGCACGAGCAGGCCCGCCGCTGTTCCCAGTGTGCCCTCCAAACCTGGGCCATCTAAAACCGTGCCATCCAAAAACAGGCGTGGGCCGAATGCCGGATCACGCGCCCCCGGTACAGAGGCGGGCGGCCACAGCACCTGCCGAGACAGGGAACGGCCCGTAGACACGTCCCAACGGTGCAGAATTTGTGCGCCGTCCAGCGTATAGGCCGTTCCATTCGGCCCCCACGCCACCCCGCCGACTGGCCCGCCGATGTCGCCCGTCCCCCCGAATGTGCCCGCCGCGTGCCCGGTAATATGCGCCGCGCCGCGTGAGATCACGGTCTGGGCGGAGGTTTGGCCCAAGAGCAGCAGAGGCAACAGCAACAGCAAGGGGCGCATGGCCTGAGCGTAGAGCATCGCGGCTGTGCTTGGCTGTGGAGTTTAGGGGAGTGGACTGGGGAAGGCGCGTTGTTTAAGGGTCAAAGAGTCGAGGGGCTAAGGTGTTGGGGCGGGGACGTTACGGAACTGCCCCCTCCCCCCGCTGCTCTTGCAGCGCCCCTTTCCCACAAGGGGCGAGGGCAAACGGCAAGGGCAAAAGCTTGGTATTGCTCCCTTGACTGATACAGCTCCGCAGGAGAGGGGGAGGGGGTGAATGAGCGCAGCGATTGCCTTGCTTCGACCCCTGACCTTTAGACCCTTAAACCTCTCCTCCCCTGCTACCCTTCCCCCATGCGGCCCATTCCACCCGGCTTCTCCCAAACCCTGACCGTGCAGGTCACCGACGCCATGACCGTGCAATTTGAAGAACTCGGCGCGGTGCATCCGGTGTACGCGACCTACTGGATGGCGCGGCATTTTGAGGAAGCGGGGCGCAAAATCATCCTGCCGTTTCTGGAAGAGGGAGAGGGCGGCATTGGCACGCAGGTAGAGGTGCAGCACACCGCCTCGGCCCTGCCCGGCATGACCGTGAGCATCACCGCCACCTTCGAGCGCATGGAAGGCCGCCGCGTGGTGTGCCGAATGGAGGCCGTAAACGCGCTGGGCGACGCCATCGGCACGGGAATGACAACCCAGATGGCACTACCGCAAACACGCATAGACGCCAACTTTGAAACGCTGCGGGCGCGGTGGGCCGCAGCTCGGGCAAGTCAGACACGCTGAACCGCGCTCACTCCTGTCCCGCTATGCTGGGGCGATATGCCCGAACCGCTTCCCGTGTCCCGTTATTACGATGTCAAGCGCGACGAACAAGGCCAGCGCTACCTGGATGTGCGCGTGACTGGGCTGGCCCTGCTGCAAAATCCGCTGCTGAACAAAACCACAGCCTTTACCCGGCAGGAGCGGCGAGAATTGGGCATCGAAGGCCTGATTCCGCCGCATACCAGCACCTTGCAGGAGCAAAAAGACCGCACCTACCTGCGCTACCTTCAGCAGACCACCGATCTTGGCAAGCACGAATATTTGCGGGCGCTGCAAGACCGCAACGAGGTTCTGTTTTACGCCATGCTGGAAGACCATCTGGAAGAAATGCTGCCCATTCTGTACACGCCGACGGTGGGCGAGGCGGTGCGGGTCTTCTCGCACATCTACCGCTATCCACGTGGGTTTGCGGTGAGTACCGAAGACATAGACCGGGCCGACGAACTGCTGGAAAACGTGCCGCTGAACGACGTGCGGATGATCGTCGCCACCGATTCCAGCGCGATTCTGGGCATCGGGGATCAGGGCTTTGGCGGCATGGCGATTTCTATTGGCAAGCTGAGCCTGTACACGGCGGCGGGCGGCGTGGGGCCAGACAAGACGCTGCCCGTAGAGCTGGATGTGGGCACAGACCGCCAGGATTTGATCGACGATCCGCTGTATCTGGGCGTGCACCATACCCGCCTGACCGGGCCAGCCTACGACGAGTTTCTAGACCGTTTTGTAGAGGCGGTCTCGGCCCGCTACCCCAAAGCCATCATTCAGTGGGAAGATTTTGCGCGTGGCACGGCCTTCCGGGTGCTGGAACGCTACCGCCGCGTGGTGCCCAGCTTTAACGACGATATTCAGGGCACGGGCGCGATGGCCCTGGCCGGACTGATGAGCGCGGCCCGCCTGAAGGGAGAGCGGCTGCAAGATCAGCGCTTTGTGGTGGTGGGCGCGGGCGCGGGCGGGATTGGCGTGGCGAGTGCCATTCGCAGCGGGCTGATGCGCTCTGGCCTGAGCTTTGCCGATGCCAACGCGCATGTGTATGTCGTAGACCGTCACGGCCTGCTGATGCACGGGCAACCGGGGCTGGAAGACCACCAACTCAGCTTTGCCCGCCACTCCGCCGACCTGCTGGGCTGGAAAATAGAGGGCGAGTATCCGACTCTGCATGAAACGGTGGTCAATGCCCGCGCCACCGCGCTGCTGGGCCTGACCGGAGTGCCGGGCCTATTTCGCCAGCCCACCATCGAGGCCATGCTGGAGCATACGCCCCGGCCCATCATCTTCCCGCTCAGCAACCCCACCAGCAACGTGGAAGCCCAACCCGGTGACGTGATCCGCTGGACAAACGGCGCGGCGATTGTGGCGACGGGCAGCCCCTTTGCCGATATTCACTACGGCGACCAGATTTATCCGGTGGGGCAGGGCAACAACGCCTTTATTTTCCCCGGCCTGGGCTTCGGCGCAATCATCAGCCGCGCCCGCGAGATTACGGACGGCATGGTCATGGAAGCGGCGCAAACGCTGGCTGACGAAACCATTCCACACGGAAACCGCGTCTATCCACCCATCAGCCATATCCGGGAAGTGAGCGTGAAAGTGGCGGTGCGTGTGGCCCGCCAGACCATCACGGACGGCGTGTGTGCCGAACGCCGGATTCGCAACCTGACCGACGCCGAACTGGAAAGCCTGATCCGCTCGCGCATCTGGACGCCGCAGTATTTGCCGCTGCGGAATCTGACTGGGGTGAAATAGGGTGTAGGACGTGGGTTGTACTTTTCCTGCTGCCTACAACCCGCACCCTACATCCCCGCCTTACCTGATCGCCCCCGCATCCACGCCCGCCGTCAGTTCCCCCGATGCCGCCGCCGTCACGGTCAGGGCGTCGGGCGCAACCGTCAACGCGGTCAGCTTCAGCGGGCCAACGGTGCCACTGAGGCGGATTCCCAGCGTGGGTGCATAGGGCAGGCGGGCCTGAGCCTCGGCACGCGCCTGATCCAACCGGGGGCCAAGATCGAAACGGGCGGCGCGGGTCAGATACGCCTCGGCGCGGCTGTCGGCCAGCCAGCCCAGCACGCGGCCTGTGACTCCGTTGCGGCGGGTCTGCACGGTCACGCCGCTGAGGGTCACGATTCGCCCCGTCTTGTCCAGTACAGGTGTACCCGAAATATCGGCGGTGGCGTTCACGTTCAGGCCCAGCGCGGTGATGGTGAGTTCGGCGGTAACGAGCAACTTGGAGCCTTTAGCTTGCACAGTCACGCGGTTGATCCGCAGTTTGGGACTGAGGGGCACGGGTAACGGGAACACTTGCGCGGCGGCGGCGCGGGTGGCGGCCTGCGACAACTCGGCGTAGGGCAGACGCACGGGCACGCTCAGTTGCACGCCGGACGTGGGCGGCGCGGCCACCGTCAGCGCAGGCAACGGCGCAGCAGCCACAGCAGGCGCACGGCCCAGCCCGGCGGTCAGGTCGAAGGCCGCCCCCACCGTCAGTTTCAGGGCGTCGGGGGTGAAACGGAAGGGCGACACGCTGAGGCGGCGCGGCGTGACACGGGCATAGGCGGGGTCAGAGGTCGGCAACGTCCACGGTTGCTGCGCCCGCGCCCACAGGGTTCCGGCCCGCGTGCGGAGATTCGTGCCCTCGCGTACTGCTTTGGCGACATCCGCCGCCACCCTATCCAGTTGGGCACGCACCTGCCCGTCCACCAGGCTTTGCACGCTCACCCTCACGCCCTGCATCAGTTCCACGCTCAACGGGTCTGTCCAGGCATAGTCGCCCGAAATCTTTGCGCCCGCCTCCCAATCGGGCGTCACAAAGGGCGACACCCGCAGGCTGACGGTGGCCGCGCCGCCAAAATCGCGGGCCAGAAAGGAACCGATGCCCGATGGGGTGGCCCGGAACTCGGCACGAATCGGCACGCTGATGATCAGTGCATCTCCTTCCGGCGCGGGCTTGACGCTGACATGTCCGGCCCGCTCAACCGTGCCCGCCAACTCCACGCTGAGCAGGCCGTTCAGGAAACTCTGGGTCTGCTGCACCCGCGCAAACTCGGCAGGAACCCGCGCATTGGCCGCGCCCTGTACGCCTGCCAGGGGCACAGTAATGGGCAAACTCAGGCTGGACACGGCTCCTGCAGGGGCGGCACTCATGAGCGCAGTCAACACGGCGGGCATGAGAAAGGATGAGACAGAGAGGCGGCGCATCGGATTCAGGCTAAAGCGGGCGCGTGAGAAGACCTCCAACGCCGTACCCTAAGCCAATGTGGGCACAACACGAACTGACGCTAAGGCCGCTGCGCCGGGGCTTTCACCTGATCACGCGGGAGGTGGTGGCCGCCGTGCCGGAACTGGCAAGCGTCAGCACGGGCCTGCTGCATGTCTTTATTCAGCACACGTCGGCCAGCCTGACTCTGAATGAGAATGCCAGCCCAGACGTGCGGCGCGACTTCGAGCGGTATTTCAATCATGCGGTTCCCGATGGCTGGGCCGAGTTTGAACACACTCAGGAAGGCCCAGACGACATGGCCGCGCACATCAAAGCCAGTTTGCTGGGGCCGTCCTTGACGCTGCCTGTGCGGGCGGGAAGGCTGGCCCTCGGCACCTGGCAGGGAATTTACCTGTGCGAGCACCGCGATCAGGGCGGAAGCAGAAAGCTGGTGCTGACGTTGCAGGGGGAGTGAGCGAAACTAAACTTCAGCCGCCCCCCAAGCCGATGAATCCGCCACCTAACCCCAGCCCCAGCACAAAGCCCAGTACGCCTAGGCCGATGATCTGAAAGCGGACGGCCCACGACTCGGCCAGCAGGAGCGCTACCACCCCGAACGCCAGCCAAGCCACAGGGGGCACGATGGTTGCCGCATTCGGCCAGCCCAACGGCCCGCCGCGCAGTGTGCCCACACCGACTGCAAAGGCTGCCGTATACGACAAGATCAGCATGGACGCGCCCGCAATCGAGAGGCCCGCCGCCAGCCTGACCCAGTGCGTCCGCGCCACGCCGGACGACTGCCAGCCTGTCGAGCCCAGCCAGAGAGCCACCACCACCGTCAACACCGCGTAGAGGGTCATGGGGTAGCGTAACGCGGGCAACAGGTGGCGGAAGCCGAGTGGGACGCGGTAAAAGACTGCGGCACTCTCCCCCACTCGGTTCTTTTGACTACGCCACTTTGCCGATGCCCCCGCCCCGGCCAACCGCTAAAATACCCACACGATGATCAACTTCCTGAAGTGAAAGCACACGTTTCCCAGCGGCTCCCTCGGATATTCTGAGGCGATGCCCGGACGTGTGCTGTGCCCCGCCCCGCGAACGCTGTTCCGGTGGCCTTCAGGCGGCTTTGAGTCATGAGATGTGTACAACACGGCACTTGCTGTCAAATGCGCCACGCGGGGCATTTCCCACGTCCTACACCCCACACTCTTCCCCAAAGGTTTGTACTGTATTCCCAGCCTTCTAAAAGAGCGCCGGAAAGCCGTCTGATGCACGACATTTCCACTCTTTTCCCACATCCCACACCCCTAAAGAGGAAGTGACCCCACATAGATAAAGTCCTAGGGAATACCTCCGGTCTGCGTCCTGCACAACTCAAGTCCCTCAGCAACCTGTACCGCCGCCGCATCGAGCCGGGGCGCGTGGGTTCGCCGGAACTGGCCCGCAATCTGGCCGAACTGGCCTTCGATATTCGCCGTGAAGTGAGCGTGCTCATTGACCGCCGGGGCCGTGTGATCAGCGTGTCGGTGGCCGATGCCAAAGCTGCCGAACTGCCCGAACTCCGGATGGGCGAGAACCGATTGGCCGGATTTCACCTGCTGCACGCGCACCCCAAAGGCGGCGGCCTCAGCAAAGGCGACCTCTCCACACTGTTCCTGAAGCGGCTGGACGCCATGAGCGCCATCGAGGTTCGCGCGGCCAACGGCGAGGGCCAGCCCGGACTCGTTCACACCGCGCACCTGACCCCGCCCGGCACGGTGGGCGAGGAAGAAGACTGGCGCATTTTGCCGCCTGTGCCGTCCTTTCAGATCGACGAGTTTGATCTGGGGGCGCAGGTGTCGGCGCTGGAAGAAGAAATTGCGCGGGCTGCCCGCACCCGGCAGGCCACCAAAGACCGCGAACGCGCCATTCTGGTACAGATTGATCAGGGTGAATTCGATGCCGACGAGCGCCTGACCGAACTGGCAGAACTGGCCCGCACCGCTGGCGCAGACGTGGTTCACAAAGAACTGGTGTTCCGGCGCAACCTGAAACCCGGCACGCTGGTGGGCGCAGGCAAGCTGGAAGAATTGACCAGCCGGGCCTACCATCTGGACGCCGAACTGCTGATTTTTGGGCAAGAACTGGGGCCAGCACAGGCCCGCGAAATCGAGGCCGCCACGGGCCTGAAGATCGTAGACCGCACACAACTGATCTTGGATATCTTCGCGCTGCACGCACAGGGCGTGGAATCGCGCCTGCAAGTGGAACTGGCGCAGCTCCGCTACATGAAGCCCCGACTGCTGGGTGCGGGCGCACAACTCTCGCGCATCGGCGGGGGCGGGGGCAGCGCGGCGGGTGGGGCCATCGGCACACGCGGCCCCGGCGAAACCAAGCTGGAGTTGGATCGCCGCCGGATCAACGACCGCCTGAGCTTCCTGGAGAAACAACTGGAAAACGTGGCCATGCGCCGCGAAGAACGCCGCAAGCAACGCTCGCGCAACGAAGTCCCGGTGGTCTCCATCGTGGGTTACACCAACGCAGGCAAATCGACGCTGCTGAACGCCTTCACGCACGCCACCGACGAACCGCGCCGCGTGCTGGCCGAGAACAAACTTTTTGCCACGCTGCGGCCCACCAGCCGTCAGGGCTTCATCGAGGGCATCGGGCCAGTGGTGCTGACCGACACGGTGGGCTTTATCCGCGACCTGCCCAAAGACCTGACGCGGGCCTTCCGGTCTACGCTGGAAGAAATTGGAGACGCCGACGTGCTGCTGCATGTGCTGGACGCCGCCAGCCCCGGCGCAGACACCCGCTTCGACGCCGTGAACCGCATTCTGGAAGACCTCGGCTTCCGCGATATGCCCACCGTCGTGGCCCTCAACAAAGCCGACGCCACCGACGAAGACACCCTGCGCCGCGAGCAGGGGCGGATTCTGGACACGGTGGGCGAAGAAACCCCCTCTATTCCCACCAGTGCCCTGAATAACCGGGGTCTGAACGAGTTGCGCGAAGCCCTCGCAGACGCGATCAACCGGGTGCAGCGCGAGGAATTGGCCGTGCGCGAGGAGACGCGGGAACGGGCGGCGGAATGGCAATAAACCGAACGTGGAGTGTGGATCGTAGAAACAGCCCAACCACGATCTCCGATCCACCCACCACCCTCCATCTTTAGACTGTCGCAGCCTGCCGCCCCATGGGTCAGGCTGCGAGGTCTATATGTGGCAGATGTGGCGTTCCCGGTTGGCTTGGTTCTATCTGGCAGTGGTGGCCCTCGCCTGGGCTTTGGGCGAGTGGGGGGCCGAAGCCAGCGTGCCGACACTGTTGCTGGCATACCTTCCCCCGGTGGTCTGGCTGTTGCCTGCGCCATTGGTGCTGTGCTGGACACTTATTCGGCGGGATGGACGGCGGCGCGGGTGGGCGACTGCGGTGCTGGCAAGTGCGCTGGCCGCGTGGGGAGCGGGGCTGCTTCACAGTGCGTTTGCCCCCGCTCCGGCCACCTCAGCCGCTGCTCTGCGCGTCGTGACCTTCAACACAGCGCGGGGCACTCGAATCGCGCCCGACAAAATGGCCGCCAACCTGCGGGCCATGAATGCCGACGTGTTGATGCTGCAAGAAACCCGCTTCATGGATTCTGATTACCGCGCCGCACTGGTTGCGGGTTTGCCCGATTACGCATTGCATTCGGCAGGCGAAGTGATGACGCTGATCTCATTAAAACAGTCGCGCTTGCCCGTGCTGAAAACGCAGGTGTTCGCGGCTCCGGGCAGCAACCGCCAGTATTTGCAGACCACCCTCGGTTGGCGGGGCCAACGCCTGCGCGTGGTCAATGTCCATCTGAATACGGTGCTGCTGTCCCGCGCATTGGCGGGCGACTGGGACAGTGTGGGCCGCACCCGCGATGTGCGGAACCAACAGGTGGGACTGCTGGAGCAGATCGCCGCCGCAGAATCCGGGCCATTGCTGCTGGCAGGCGACCTGAACACCCCGCCGCGTGGCCGCCTCTACCGCCGCCTGATCCGCGCTTATGGCCCCGACGCCCACGATCAGGCCGGACGGGGGCCGGGGTGGACGTTCCCCAGCCTCTACTTACGAATAGATCACGCGCTGGCACGCGGGCTACAGCCTGTGCGGGTGCAGGTCTTACCCGACGCAGGCAGCGACCATTTGCCGCTGTTGGTGGAGTACGCGCTGACCCAAACCGGAGAGTAGAGAAATGATAAGTGTCCCCACGTCCGGTCTGAGCCTATACACTCGCAGTATGACGCTGCACCCCGTTCCACACACCGTAGGCGTCCCTGCACAGCCCCACCAAGCACAGGCCCAGGCGAGGGCCCCATCTCAGGCACAGTCCCAGTCCACCGAAGCCACCCTGATCTACAACACGCGGGCAGGCAGCAGCGAACGGGCCAGCCCCGATCATCTGGTCGAAGAGTTGGCGGCTATCGGCTACCGCCCGATTTACCGCGCTACGGCCAGCGCCGACGACATTGCCCACGCCTTGCAGGGGGCACGTGGCACCATTTTCGTGGCGGGCGGAGACGGCACCTTGCGGGCGGTGGCCCTACATCTGCTGGCCTGCCCTGAAGAAGAGCGGGCGGCGCTGAAGGTGGGTGTAATACCGATGGGCACGGCCAACAATGTGGCCCGCACGCTGGGTGTGTTGGGCGACCCGTTAGAGGTGATCCGGGCTTATGCAGGCGCACAGGCCGTGCCCTTTGATGTAGGGCGGGTGCGCGGGCCCTGGGGCCATGACCTGTTTTTAGAAGCGTGTGGCTGCGGCCTGTTTGCCGACGTGATGGCCGAGTATGGCCCCGACGACGGCAAAAGCGTGCTGCGGGCGGTGCAGGCCATGATCCGGGCCATGCCGGGCTTCGCGCCGCCCACCGTGTCGCTGACCCTGGACGGGCGGGCCTTTCCCGACGACGCCTACACCATTCTGGAAGTTATGAACACCAGCGCCACTGGCCCCACGCTGCGTTTTTCTACGCACGCCGACCCCACCGAGGGCACGCTGGACGTGATCCGGGTGGCCCACTCTGACCGCGAAAGCATGTTGGCCTACCTGACCTCCCTGCTGACCGACACCTTCGAAGACCGCCCCAGTGTGCAAAGCCACGATGCGCGCGTGACCGAGATCAGTTATGTGGGCCAGATCTTTCATGTGGACGGCGAGACGCGGCAGGCAGACCCCGGTGGCAGGGTCAGGATAGAAGCGTGGCCGGGAGCCTTGCAAATGCTGCGGCCTCAGCGTCAGCCCTGAAGCCTGCACATGAGACGACAGATGAAAATAGACCTGCACATGCACACCGAAGTCAGCCACGACTGCCATACCCGCCTGCGCGATATTCCGGCGTGGATGATGAGCAGCAACACGCGCACCCTTGCCGTCACCGACCACGACCAGCAGCGCGGCGGCCCACAGTTGGCAGCTATCGTGGCCGACATGGGCCTGTCTGACCGCCTGAATATCATCCCCGGAGAAGAAATTACGACTGCCGAGGGGGAACTGATCGGCCTGTTTCTGAGCGAGCGCATTCCGCCCCGGCTCTCGCCCGAAGACACGGTGCAGGCCATTCACGCTCAGGGCGGTCTGGTCATGCTTCAGCACGGCTTCGATCCCCTCAAACGCTACCGCCTGAAGCCCGAAGCCACCGCCCGGATTGCCGAGTCTCTAGACCTCGTAGAAGTCTTCAACTCGCGTGTGTCGCGGCCCCACTGGAACCGGGTGGCGGCGCAGTGGGCCCAGGAACGCGGCCTGCCCATGTGCGCGGGCAGCGACGCCCATACCCTGCAAGACATCGGGGAAGCGTGGGCAGAGGCTCCGTTCAGGCCGGTTCATACGCCCGCCGACCTGCTGGCCGCACTCGCTGAGGGCACAGTGGGCGGGCGCTGGACGCATCCGGTACAGGCTTACGGCATCAAGCAATGGCGGGTGCTGCGGGGACGACTGGGGCGAGGAAAACTGCGGGGAGACAGCTAGGCTCTCTTGACTCCTCTACTTGATTCCCGGTGTCCAGCCGAAGACTGCCGCGTTGCCGTAGCCGCTGGCCCGCACCGCCTGTAATTGCGCGGCCAGCGTGGGCGACCCGGCCCCGACTTGCAGCCCCGGCCACACCAATTGGCGCTGCGGAAATTGCAGTAAAGCCAACCGCGTGAGGGCCGGATAGGGCAGGTACACCATCGGCATGGCGGCTTCCAGCCCCGGCCAGACCTGCCAGCGTTGCAGCGGATCGTGCGTATAGAACACGGCGGCGCTGATCAGGCCACGCCCGCCCGACGCCTGGTAGGTGCTGCTGAGGGTTCCGGCCAGCTTGGTAATCAGGCCCGCCCGGTAGTCTGTCCAGAGCCGCCAGCCGTCAGAAGTTGTGCCGTCCTCGTTCTGACGTTTCAGGGTGCGGGCGTCCAGCCCGGTTTGGGCGGCGAATCCGGCCAGTGCAGCGGGATGGTAGCCAAAGTCGGTTTCACGTGGGTAGCGCAAGTAGTCCAGATGCAGGCCCGCGCCGGGGTACAGGGTCGCCACTTCACGGGTCAGGGCGGTCAGCGTGGCCTGCACATCGGCGTCGGCGGGGTCGACAAAGCCCAATTTGCTGTACTTCAGGCTGGGCAGCCCGGCCGCGCTCAGGGTCGCCATGCTGTCTTTCCAGAGGGGTGTGACCGGGATGCCGAAAGACGCATCGGGCCGCCAGTACAGCGTTTCCAGCCACACGTTCACACGCGGCCCACCCCGTGCCTGCACGTTCAGCGCCGTTTTCACTGCGTCATACTTCAATTTGCGGGGAAACTGCGTGCTGTTCCACGCCACGCGCCCATGAAAGAAACCCTCCAGCAGCACATCGGTAAATCCGGCAGCTCCAGCAGCATTCAGGGTGCGCTCCAGTTCGGCGGCGGTGGCAGGGGGCCGCAGCCAAAAGGCGGTACGCGCCGTGCCAGATGGAGTGCCAGACACATTAGACGGCGCGGCACAGGCGGTGACACTCAGGGCCATCAGAGAGGCCGTTAAGGAGGTGAGAACAGTGAGACGCACGCCTTAGGCTAAGCCTTTTGCATGAGTGCCAGCCTATGCAAATGGTCAGGTTGAAATCAGCGCAAAAGTGCTATACTTGCCGTTGCTGAGGGACTCTAAACGGAATCCCAACGCGAAGTACACCTGCTGGGGGTGACCCGGTTTCGACAGGGGAACTGAAGGCGCTGCTGCGTGTCGAGGTGCCGTGGGCCTCGTAAAAAAACGGCAAAGCCTTTAATTGGCAACCAGAACTACCAACTCGCTGCATAAGTGAGCAGTGACCGTCTAGCCCGGCCTTTGGCGAGGCGCGAACTGAGACAAAAGAAGGCTAGCCCAGGCAAGGTTCCATAGCTGACGGCGAAAATAAGTGGAACTACGGTTAAGGGAAACCCGCCCGCTGGTGGCCCAAGACCCGACAATTAAACAGCGGGATACACACGTAGACGCACGTTGAACGAACCTTTGGACGGCGGTTCGACTCCGCCCACCTCCACCACTCGCCCTGCCCCTCACGGCAGGGTTTTTTTGTGCTGGCTTTTTGAATAACAATTTCAAGTGTTGCTGATATACTGCGCCAGTCTTTCCCAGGATCACTCTGGGCCGGGATGGCGGAATCGGTAGACGCACCCGACTTAAAATCGGACGGTCTTTGACCATACGGGTTCAAGTCCCGTTCTCGGCACCACAAGGACTCCCTCTCATGCAGCACCCCCTCATCTTGTGGGGGTGCTCTGTTGTATTGGGGGTACTGCGCTGTATTGGCCCCCGCAGCGGCGCAATTTGGGGCAGGATAAGTGTGTGAAACCTTTGCTGGCCGCGCTCTCTATTTTCGCCCTGACCTCTCCCCTGTTGCTGGCCGCTGCACAGCCCGCCCGCGCCCCTGCAAAGGCCACCATGACGCGTACCCTGGATATCACAGCCAACCAAACCGCTCCCACCCTGACCGTGCAGGCAGGCGACGTGCTGCGCTTTCATTTGCCCACCCAGGCGGGTACGGGCTATAGCTGGCGGGCTGTAGAAGTGGAAGCCCAGTATTTGGTGTTGATCGACAAAACCAACACGCCGCCCCCTGCCCGGCCTGCTGGTTCGCCTCCTGTGGTAGGCGGCGCTGGCCCCACCGTGACCTACGTGTACTACGTGAAAAAGGCGCTGACGCAGGGTACGGCCCGCTTCGCCATTCCGGTCAGCTTTGTAGAAACTGGCCCCAGTGGAAGTTCCGAACCGCTGCTGACGTTTACCCTGACTTCCAAGTAATTCGGGTGTAGGCAGTGGTGAGTGGGCAAGGGCCGATCAAGGTTCGCCTCAGCCAGGCCGTTGGAAAGTTGAACCGTTGAACTGTGATGACGCCGCCGATCACGGGCCGATCATCCAGCTGGCCTAAGCTGCACCTATGGCCGATTCCTCATCAGGCGACACTCAGGCACGGCATGTACAGCAAGTCTTTTTGCTGGAAGACGACGCGGGCGGCGGCCTGATTCTGAGCGCCAACTCTATGCAGCGGCTCCCGCCTTGGCCGGAAGGGGTCAGCGACTTACTGGGCAGCGTGTGTACCGCGCTGTACGCCCTTCCCTCGTCGCAGGCAGGGGATCTGCGCGTTCAGGCCGAGCATCATATGGAAGGGGTACTGGCCGAAGCGGGTCGGCAGCTAAGTACAGCGCATTTAACATGTAGACTTAAGCATGGCTCGTCCTGCTCGCCGCATTGACATTTCCGAAGACGCTGATGAGCTGCTTCGGGAACTGGAGATCAGTCCACACACCCACCCGAAGGTTCGCCTGCGGGCCAGCATCCTTCGGCTGCATCGACAGGGCTGGAGCATTCCACAACTCTCCGCGCATTTTGGCCGGAACCATCAGGCCATCCACCATGATTTCACCCGTTTCGAGGAGCGCGGCATTCCCGGATTGGCCGATGAGTGTCCACCTGGACAGCCCTCGAAAGTGACGCCAGAGATGGAGCAGTTTCTTCACAAGCAACTGCGAGAACAGCGCTTCTGGAATGCTCCACTGCTGTGCGAGGCTCTCGCACAGCAGTTTGGGGTGGGAATTCGACCTCGTGCATTGGCCAATCACCTGCAACGTCTGGGATACCGCTGGAAACGCGCCCGATATTCACCCGCTCAGACGCTCGATCCTGAAATTATCGCACCACATCAGGCTTCTTTGGAGATCTTAAAAAGGGGGCACTGGACAGCAAACTCACCCTGAAATATCTCGACCAGACCGGACTTTCTCTGATGTTGTCGGTGGGGGCGACGTGGTTTAAGCGAGGTTCTGGGCAGCAGTTTGAAATCCCCACTCGGTGGGGATCCTCTGGACGAATCAACCTCATCGGCACCTACAGCCTGCACGCCTGCGAAGAAGTGCTGGAAGTTCGCGAACTGGAAGGCAGCTGCAACGGGGATCAGGTGATCGCATATCTGAATACCTTGGCCTCGGTTTGTGACCCGAACCAGCTCACGGTCGTCGTCCTGGACAACGCGCCCTTTCACAGGAGCGCGAAACTCAGGGAACAACGCGCGTCTTGGGAACAGCAGGGGCTGTTCCTTCGGTATCTTCCACCCTATGCGCCCTTTCTGAACCTCATTGAGGAGGTGTGGCGGAAGTTGAAGGGGATTCTGATGCCGCGTCGTTGTGACAACGCCGTGACTGAGCTCCGGGCCGCGCTCATGACTGGGCTCAAGATTCTTGGGGCAAAGTTTATCTAGATGTTAAATGCGGTGTACTTAGAAGCCTGCACCGGGCGGCTAGACGAGGGCAGCCAGGTGGTCTATTTGGGCAAAGCGGGCAGCTTCGTGTGCGGGCCGGTGCCGTGGACACAGCCGCAGCCACTCAGCGCTTCCCTGTTGGCCCTGCCCGCCACCGCCCAAGTGTCTGACCAGGCCCACGCCGACAACACTTGGGAGCAGACCTTGGGCTGGGAACGCGCCCGCTGAGCGGCTGCACCGTACACTGACGGCCATGCCGTTTGCCGCACTGCCTCTCTTTTACCTCCTGCTCACCCTGATCTGTGCCGCAGGATTGGGGGCGCTGTTACTGCGTCCGGGGGCGGCGCGGGCGGGTGTGGTCTGGGCTGTTGCGGCGCTGCTTCCGGTGTTGGCGGCAGTAACGGCGGCCCTGACTGGGCAGGCCAGCGCCAATGCAACGCTCAGCCGTTTCAGCGCCCAACCTCTGACGGTAACGCTGGTCAACCCGGCAGATGGGGGTACAGATGCCCGCCCAGTCACACTGAACACCAACGACGCCGCCTGCTTGGAACGAACGCTGCGCCTGATGACGTCCACCACGCGGGCCAGCCTTCAGGTGCCGGGATTGGCCCCTATTCCTCTCTCGGCAGCCACCAGCCTGGAGGGCCAGTTGCCGCCGCAATTCATCACCGAGGCGCTGGAAGTGCGGGGGGACTTGAGCTGCGGGATCATTCGGGAAGAAGAGCGGTAAGTGGTCAGCAGTAAGTAGAAAAAGATAAACGGCTTGGCACCGGTTGATCTCTCCCACTCAGGGCATCAAAACCGGATCACTCCAGGTCGCTGGCCCTTCCACTGACCACTCACGGTTTCTCCCTATACGGACTCCGTATCACTCGCCCAGATATCGCCGCAAATCGTCCAGATTGTGTGCCGTGCCGATAACCACCAGCTTGTCGTGTGGGCGCAGGTCGTCTTCGGCGCGGGGCGTCACTTCCACTTTTCCGCCCCGACTGATGGCAATAATCTGCACGTTAAAGCGGCCCGTGAGGTTCAGGTCGCGCAGCGTGCCACGCAGCCGCTCATTGGCTTCGATTTCTACGATGGCGTAGTCGCCGCCCAAGTCCAGCGTATCCACGATATTTGGGGTGGCAATTTGGCGGGCCAGGCGCACACCCATGTCATGTTCAGGCCGAATGACCAGATCTGCGCCGATGCGCTCCAGCACGCGGCGCGCCATTTCATCAATCGCTTTGGTGACCACGTAGGGCGCACCCAGACTCTTGGCGTTCATGGTCGCCAGAATGTTCGCCTGCACATCGGTGCCGATGGCGACCACCACCACGTCGAATTCAGACGCACCGATGGCCCGCAAAGCCCGCTCGTCGCTGGCGTCCACGACTGCCGCGTGGGTCACAAGGTTCATCACGCGCTCTACGTTTTCTTCGTGCTGATCGATGGCGACGACTTCATGGCCCATTTCGTAGAGGGTGGTGGCCACCGCTGTTCCGAAGCGGCCCAGGCCGATCACTAAACACTGTTTGGTTTTCATAGCAGAGAACGTCCTTTAATAAAAGGTGGGGCAATGAGAGGTCATTCAGCCGATGATGATGTCTTTTTCGGGTGGATATTTGACCAGATCGGCGCTGCGACTCGAGTTAAAGGCCACGGCAAACGTCAACGGCCCAATACGGCCCAGGTACATCAGCAAAATCAGAACGACATGCTGAGCAGGCGACATGATCGGAGTGGCATTCATGCTGAGGCCTACCGTTCCGAAGGCACTGACAGTCTCAAAAAACATTTGCACGAAAGTGATTTGAGGATTGATGTTAAAGATAAGCAGCAGCACAAACATTCCGTTGACCAGGCCGATGCTGAGCAGGCCAACGGTCATGGCCCTGATGACAGTATCCTGGTCTATGCGGCGGCGAAATAAATTGATTTCTCCGCGCCCTCTTACCATGCTCCACGCGCTTGCCATCATGACGTAAAAGGTGCTGGTTTTAATGCCGCCACCCGTAGAGCCGGGGTTGGCACCAATGAACATCAGGATAATGGTCATAAACAACGTGGCGTAATTCATAGCTCCGTAGTCCAAGCTATTAAAGCCGGCGGTTCTGGTGGTCACACTCTGAAAGAAAGACGCCAGAAGTTTATCGCCAAAGCCTAGGGGTGCAAGCGTTTTGGGGTTGCTCCATTCCAGCAGCAGATAAGTGAGAGTACCCACCACCAACAGCACCGCCATCATGGTCAGTACCAGTTTGCTGTGAACCAACATGCGGTTACGGCGTGGGTTGACCAGATGCGCCACCACATTCAGCTGTACCAGAAAGCCCATGCCACCCAAAATAATCAGCCCGGCAATGGTCATACTGACCAATGGATCTCCTACAAAACCCACCAAGTTGTCTGAATACAGGGCAAATCCAGCATTATTGAAAGCACTGATGGAATGGAAAACGGAATAGAACAGCCCTTCTCCCCACCCTTCGAGAGGAATGAAACGGAACGACAACAGGATCGCGCCCGTGAGTTCAATCAGGAAGGTAAAGAGGAAAATGTTGCGAATCAGACTGATGACGCCGCCCACGTCAAAAGCACTGACCTGCTGCGCCAAGCGAATGCGCTCCGAGTAGTTGACGCGGCGACCAATGAGGAGAGCAAAGACTGTACCGAAGGTAATGATTCCCAGTCCACCCACCTGAATCAGTAGCATGATGACCACCTGCCCCAGCCGGTTAAAGTCCTTGCTGGGATCGATGACATTGAGGCCTGTAACACACAGCGCACTGGTGGCCGTAAACAGAGCCTGCAAAAAGTTGACGCTGCGCCCCGGCGAATGCATGATCGGCAGGGCCAACAGACAGCCGCCCACAACGATAGCCAAAGCAAACGACAGGGCGATCAGTTGCGGCGGGCTGATGCGTGAGAGCAGCGGCTTTTTGACGCCGCCGGGCGTTGCGCCCCCCAAGCCAGAGCTGCTGAGGCTGGAGCCGGAGCGGTAACCTTCGGGCGGCGGGGGCGGAGCTGGGTCGTTGCGTGGGGGGCGCGTCATGGGGAACGGCGGATTCTACCACCGCCCCCGCCGAATAGCTCAGCCCGGCCCCCCCATCATTCCCACCCCCACCCACCGCCTTGCTAGGCCCGAAAGCCTAGAATGGCCCCGAACCCGTTATCCTGCTCCCAATGACTAAGGACGGCAAGGACACCGCCAACAAGAATGGCGACAAGGGCAACGACAAGAAGGCGCAGCAGTACGGCGTGACACCCCAGAGCGTGGATTTTAACGACTGGTACAACGAAGTCGTGAAAAAGGCAGACCTGGCCGACAACAGCCCCGTTGCGGGCGCGATGGTCATCAAGCCTTACGGCTCGGCGCTGTGGGAGAACATCGTGCGCTGGCTGGATGACCGCTTTAAGGCCACCGGGCACGAGTCTCTGGTCTTCCCCACGCTGATTCCCATGAGTTTCATCATGAAAGAGGCCGACCATGTGGAAGGTTTTGCGCCCGAACTGTTTACGGTGAACAAGATCGGCACCGAAGTGCTGAGTGAGCCGTATGTGATGCGCCCCACGTCCGAAACGATCATCGGGCACATGTGGAGCGGCTGGCTGAACTCCTACCGCGACCTGCCCTTTTTGCACTACCAGTGGGGCAGCGTGTTCCGGGCCGAACTGCGCACCAAAGCCTTCCTGCGTACCTCCGAGTTTTACTGGCACGAGGGCCACACGGCGCATGTGAATGAGATAGAGGCGCGGGCCGAGGTGCGGCAGATGCTGGACATCTACCACGAGTTCTGCCGCGACATTCTGGCCCTGCCCGTGGTGCGCGGCGAGAAAACGGCGTCGGAACGCTTTGCCGGAGCGCTCGCCACCTACTCCATCGAGGGCATGATGCGCGACGGCAAGGCGCTGCAATCGGGCACGTCACACTACTTGGGCCAGAAATTTTCCAAGGCCTTCGACGTGAAATTCCAGACCCGCGAGCAGAAGGAAGACTGGGCACACACGACCAGTTGGGCCATCTCCAGCCGCATTATCGGCGCGCTGATCATGACGCACGGCGACGACCAAGGCCTGATGATGCCGCCCAACATTGCCCCCATTCAGGTGGTGATCATTCCGGTGGGCCGCAAAGACAATTTTGATGAGATGGTGGCCGAGGGCGAGAAATTGGCCGCCGAATTACGGGCGTCGGGCCTGCGCGTGAAGGTGGACAAGCGCGACGGCGTGAGCAACGGCTTTAAATACAACGACTGGGAACTGAAAGGCGTACCTGTGCGCGTGGAACTCGGCCCCCGCGACCTGGAATCGGGCGTGGTAGTCGTTAAGAACCGCAACAGCACCGAGAAGGAAACCCTGCCCCGCGCCGAAGCCGTAGGCGGCATGGCAGATCGCTTGGCCGGAATTCAGGCCTGGCTGCTGGCCCGCGCCACCGATTTTATGCTGGAAAACACCGTAAAGGTGGACACCTACGAAGAATTTAAGGCCGCCATCGAATCGGGCAAATGGGTGCGGGCCTTCCACTGCGGCGATCCCGAAAGTGAGCGTCAGATCAAGGAAGACACCAAGGCCACCGCCCGCAACATTCCGCTGGATGACGCCGAATTCTTTGCAGACGCAGAGGAAGGCGTGTGCGTGCACACCGGGAAACCTGCGGCATACGGCAAACGGGTCATTTTCGGACGGCAGTACTGAGGGACTGGAAGTGGTGAGTGAGCACCAACGCTTGCCCTTCTACGACCCTAGACCCTTAGACGCCCTTCCACGCACTATCTTCTCCCCATGCCCCACGAATCCAGAACCGCTGGCACACATCTGGCGGTTGCGGCGGGGGCAGGGGCGTTGGTCTGGCTCCTCCTGACGCTATTCATTCCGCGCGGCTTGCCTTGGGAAGGCCGCGCTCTCTTCGGCTGGGTCTCGTTCTGCGCCGTGCATCTGCTCCGACTCTGGGGCGTGATGCTGCACTGCGGTGGGCAGCGCACCAAAGCCATTGCCACCCGCGAAGACGATACCCGCGCTGTGTCGGCCTTCCTGACCACGATTACGGCGTTGGTGAGCTTGGTCGGCGTGGGCTACGCGCTGCACGAGGCGGGGCCAAAAGAAGGGCTGGACAAAGTCGGCATCACCGCGCTGGCCGTGCTGACGGTGGTGCTGTCCTGGGTGCTGGTGCATACGCAGTACACGCTGCACTATGCCCACCGCTACTACGACGGTGGAGCGGGCGGCGTGATCTTTTTGGACAATAAGGAGGGCGAGAGCGGCACACTCTCCGACCCCGACTACCGAGATTTCGCCTACCTGTCATTTACCATCGGCATGACATTTCAGGTCAGCGACACCAATTTGACCTCCAGGGCCATGCGCCGCCTGCTGCTGGAGCACGCCCTTTTGTCGTACGTGTTCGTGACCGTGATCATCGCCGTCACGATCAATGCCGTCGCGGGGCTGGTCGGCTGAACTGCATCAAAAGTTGCAACGCTAGCCGTAACAGCATCTAGACTAGGGTGAGGGCAAAGCGTTGACAGAGAACGCCGAGCCACACACTGTTTAGCCCCCAATTCGGTAGCCGCAGGACGCCTTGATCCAACCAAAAGACCGTTCTTAAAGAGGCGCAGTGAGTTGGTGTAAGGTGTACACTGTGAAGCGTTACACAGGCGGGAGTCTGCCTGAACGTTACCTCGTGAATCAATTCACAGGAATCTTGGGGGTTGCCCCAGCGGTTCCCCCACAGGAGCAAGGATATGAAGACCCTAATTCTCGGCGCTGGTTACGCAGGCCTCGCAGTTGCCACCAAAATGAAACCCCTTCCCGACCTGGAAACGCTGCTGGTTGAGCAAAACGCTTTTCATACCTTTGAAACGCGCCTGCACGAAGCCGCCGCGCACAACACCCGCGTGACCATGCCCCTCGCGCCACTGCTGAAAGGCACAGGCGTGCATCTGGAGCAGGCGCAGGTGGAAGGCGTGAATCTGGACGAGAAGGAAGTGACCCTGAAAGACGGGCGCGTGCTGACCTATGACACCCTGGTCGTGGGCCTCGGCAGCGTGACCAACTTTTACCGCATTCCGGGCCTCGCCGAAAACGCCAGCGAACTGAAGCAGCTCAGCGACGCCGACGAGATTTTTAACTACGTGAACCGCGTGTTCGCCAACGATTATCACGGCAACCGCGACATCGTGGTGGGCGGCGCGGGCCTGACAGGCGTAGAACTCGTGACCGAACTCGCGCAGCGGGCCGAACTGCTGAGCAAGGAGCGCGGCCTGCCCCCCTTCAAGATTCACTTGGTCGAAGCTGGCCCCAAGATCCTGCCCATTCTGGACGAAGCCCTGCGCCTGAAAGCCCAAAAGACGTTGGAAGAGTACGGCATCAACATTCTGGTCGGCCACCGCCTGATGCAGGCCACCGCCGACAGCGTGACCGTGCAGACCGCCGACGGCGAGCAGAAAGTTGTTCCCGCTGGCAAGATCATCTGGACAGGCGGCATTCAGGCCCGAGACATCCTGAAGGGCCAGAAACTGGAAAAAGGCCCCGGCGGGCGCGTTGCCGTAGACGCCGAACTGCGGGCCAAAGGCTACCCCGAAGTGTTCATCATCGGTGATATGAGCCTCGCGCTGAACCAGGAAGGCAAGCCGGTGCCCACCACCGCGCAGCACGCCGGGCAACAAGGCCGACTGACGGGCAAAAACCTGATGCGCCTTGCCAAAGGTGAGCAGCCCGAAGCCTATGAGCCCACCACTCTGGGCGAATTCGTGAGCCTCGGCGGACTGATGGCTGTAGGCTGGATGAAGCTCCCCTGGAACCAGAAACTGGCGATTACGGGCGGCCTCGCCCATGTGATGAAACGGGCCAGCGAGTGGCGTTGGCGCGCCAGCATCGACTGAATTTAAGGAACTGTGAAAAGGGGTCAAGCGGGCGTTCTGCCTTGCTTGGCTCTTTTTTTGGCTAGCGGCGTTGTGGGCCAACCTCCCATTGCTCCGCAATGCCCCCTAGAGGTGGGATACAAGCTGTTCGCTCCCCTTGACTGGCACAGCCCGAAGGGAGGGAGCAGGCTGTGTGGTTTAGACACGACTCGAATCGTAGTTGAGGGCTCAATCTGGCCCTCCCCCCCCAGCACCTCAAGCTGACCCCTGCCTTTTCAAGTCGTCAGCCCTTAGAATGCGTTTACTCATGGTACGTGGTGATCTGGCTATTTTTCCCCTGTTATCGGTTATGCAGATGCTGCTGTCGAGCGGGCGGGCAGGCCGCTTTAGCGTCGAGCACCCACGCGGCGGGGCGCTGTGGCTCGATCCCGGCGAAGTCATTCATGCCCAGTCGGGCAGCCTGAGCGGAGAGGCGGCCCTGCAAATGCTGGCGAGTCTGGACGGCGGCCAGTTTCAATTCGAGCCGAACCTGATCCCGCCTTCGCGCACGCTGGCTCTGCGCCGCGACGCCACCCTGCGGCGCATGCTGGACGACAACGAAGCGTGGATCGTGCTGCTGCGTTCCTTTCCAGACTGGGAAAAGCCTGTGCGATTTACGGCGCGCTGGAACGATACCCAACCCGTAACCCGCAACCAATACCGCGCCCTGAGCCTGATTCCTGACGGTGTGGCGCTCCGAACCCTGTTAGACCGCAGCGGTTTACCCCCCCGCCAGGTGCTGGATACGCTCAAGCCCTTTTTGACGGCGGGCCTGATCGAAGTGGGTTGACTGGCAACTCCACCAGTGGTGGGTAAGAAAAGCGTGGTGACCGCAGACTGGACGCATTCATAGCGGCCGGAGTCTTGAGAACACGGCTGGAAATAGACTGCTGGGCCAAGCCTCAATCCAAAGATGAGCTTGTTATGTAACCGCTCTTGCCCACGCGTTCACAAGCTCAGGCATGATGTAGGGAGTGGAGGATACGCATGAGCGCGATCACGTCTAGACCCGGCACGCACAGTTCAGAGCCGAAGACCCAACAGGAAATGACGGAGCGCGGGGCAACGGCAGCCGCTGGAGCGCATCCGAGCTGGCAATACCAAGACCGATTTGAACTATGGGTGGACTGGATGCAGCGCGGTTCGGGCGGCCACTGGCAACCCCACGAACCCGTACTGCAACGGGCTTTCCGCACCCGCGAAGAAACCCTGTTGCAGGCCGAACGCTTTATTCAGCGGGGCGATTTCCCGATGGGGCAGCGCAGCACAGGCGGCACCACTGCCCCCGTAACCCTGATGAAAAACCGCCGCGCCGCCCTGCTTCAGGCCTTCCGCGAGGCCGAGGGCGACGGCGTAACCCTGATCCGCGAAGTGGTATTTCCGATAGGCGAATACGCGCTGGCGGTGAAAGTAACGCGCGAACGCCTGCCCGACGAAATCCGCACCTCTTTTGAGCAAGACGCCAACCCGCTACGGAGTTTGGTGGGCCAACAGGTGAAAATGACGGTCATGATCCAGCACCCGTATGACGTGCTGAGCCGCGCCGAGGGCGTGCTGGACATCGGTGACCGCAGCGCCCGCGTGGGCAGCGAGGTCCTGACCTTTCCGGTGGCCGCTGCGGTGACGGGCGTGCCCTACCGCACCGTCACCGTGGCCGTGCCGCGTGGATTCATGAAAAAGCCGCTGCTGTACCGCTTCGAGATTGCCGATTTGCCCAGTCCCAGTTTGCCCGGTGCGCCCGCCGAAAAATAAAGGGTGGCCTATCTCTGTACGCCGTATACTGGGGGAGCAGTGACCGGGAAGAGTATCTGGACGTTCTGATCGTAATGGTCTTATTTGAATGTTCGGCCCCCACAGGAAGCCCCGCCGAGACTGAGAGCCGGGGTGGGTCAGCCACCAGAGAACGTCGCCCGCGAGCAAGACGGTAGAACGGCCAGTCCCCGCCCTCATCCGGCACGGCAGGCCCAGTAGACCCGTCCGGGTGCGCCCGCTACAGCGCAGCAAGAGCGCCCTGCATTTGGCAGGGAAGTGCGGTGGTACCACGGGATACACAGCCTCGTCATACAGGGCCTCACGTCTCGTCCGCGTCCGGAAGCAATTCCGGCGGACGAGGCGTTTTTGTCGGTCTCTGAAGGCCAGAAGGCTGGGGGTGAAGTGGTGGTCACATTCTACAATTCCGAATCGGAGGCGCGCGCCGACGCCCAAGCTCTGGGCCTGCGCGAGAAAGTCCTGTGCCTTGTGCATGGCGGTCAAAAGCTGTTGGTTTTCGATCATGCAGACGCGCCAGACGCGGGTGTACAGGTGCCTGCGGGCGGCCTGGAAATGGGCGAAACCCCAGCCGAGGCCGCCGTACGGGAACTCTGGGAAGAATCAGGCCTGACGCTCAGCAACCCACATTTTCTGGCCGCCTACCGCTGGGAAGCTCAATTCCCGGAACGCTTTACACGCCAAGTTTGCTACGCCTTCGCTTTTGCCGCACCGGACGGCGTTGCCCCAACCTGGATTCAGCACGCAGACGGCCACCGTTTCGCCTTCCGCTGGGCTGATCTGAACCGCCCCGAACTGGACTGGGAGATGGACGCCGCCTTAGCCCACCTGCATTCCTTCCTTGCTCAATCAGCCGAACCGCACGATTCACACCCTTTGAACAGGAGCCTTGCCCATGACTGACCCCACGCCTGCTGACACTGCCGCTGAAGCCCCCGAAAACACGTCTGCCCTTGCCAAGCAGTTTGACCCCGCCGCCATTGAACCCGCCTGGGCCGGACGCTGGCGCAGCGAACCCTTCCGGGCCGATGCCAACAGCGGCAAGCCCCCCTTCACCATCGTGATTCCGCCGCCCAACGTGACCGGAAACCTGCACCTGGGGCACGCGCTGGACAACACCCTGATTGATACGCTGATCCGCTTCAAGCGCATGCAGGGCTTCGAGGCGCTGTATCTGCCGGGGATGGATCACGCGGGGATTGCGACGCAGGGCGTGGTGGAAAAGCAGTTGCGCGAGGCTGGTCAGTCGCGCTTTGACTTGGGGCGCGAGGAATTTCTGAAGCGGGTGTGGGACTGGAAAGGGCAGTCGGGCGGCGTGATTTTGAGCCAGTTGACCCGATTGGGCGTCAGCGTGGACTGGACGCGCGAGCGCTTTACGATGGATGAGGGCCTGAGCCGCGCCGTGCGTGCCCAATTTGTGCGGCTGTATCACGAGGGGCTGGCCTACCGGGGCGAGCGGATCGTGAACTGGGATCCGGCGGCGCAGACCACCCTCAGCGAGCTGGAAGTAGACCGCGAGGAACGCAAGGGCAAGATGACCACGCTGGCCTACAAGCTGGAAGACCCGGCTCAGCCAGCCAGCAACGGTGAACCCGGCGAGATCAGGATCGCCACCGTGCGCCCGGAGACGATTTTTGCCGATCAGGCCATCGCCGTGCATCCCGAAGACGAACGGTTTAAACATCTGGTGGGCCAGCAGGCGCGGATTCCTCTCACGGGCCGCCTGATTCCCATCATTGCCGATGAAGCCGTGGAAATGGGCTTTGGCGTGGGCGCACTGAAGATCACGCCTGCCCACGACGCCACCGATTTCGAGGTGGGCGAGCGCCATGGTCTCCCCCGCCCCAGCGTGATCGACCTGCACGGCAACCTGACCTCCGACCTCGTGCCGGAAGCCTTCCGGGGCATGGAGCGTTTTGCTGCAAGAAAGGCCGTCACCGCCGCACTTATAGAAAGTGGCGACTTGATAGAAGAACGCGACCACATCACCGCCATCGGCCTGAGCGAGCGCACCAAGGTTCCGGTGGAGCCGATCATCAGCACGCAGTGGTACGTGAGCGTGAAACCGATGGCGGCCAAGGTGCTGGAAGGGCTGGATAGGGGCGAAATTACGCTGACGCCGGAGCGCTACGCCAAGGTGAACCGCGACTGGCTGGAGAATATCCGCGACTGGAACATCAGCCGCCAACTGTGGTGGGGCCACCAGATCCCCGCGTGGTACGACGAGGAAGGCAAGGTGTACGTGCCCGACGCGGGGAACCCGGAACTGGACTGCGACCAGGATCCCCGCTACGCCCACCTGACGTTGCGCCGTGACCCTGACGTGTTCGACACCTGGTTTTCGTCGAACCTGTGGCCCTTTTCCACGCTGGGCTGGCCCGACACCGACAGCGAAGATTTCCGCAAGTTCTACCCGACGCAGGTGCTCGTCACGGGCTACGACATCCTGTTTTTCTGGGTGACGCGCATGGAAATGGCCGGATACCACCTGACCGGAGAGGCTCCCTTCAGCACGGTGATGCTGCACGGCCTGTATCTGGACAGCAAGGGTCAGAAGATGTCCAAGAGCAAGGGCAACGGCATCGACCCGGTGGATTTGTTCGACCAGTACGGCGTGGACGCCTGCCGCTTTGCCTTCGCCAGCCTCAGCACGGGCGGGCAGGATATCAAGCACGATCCGCGCCGTTTCGAGCAGGGGCGCAATTTTGCCAACAAGCTCTGGAACGCTTCCCGCTTTGCCCTGATGCGGATCGGGGAGGCCGCGCCCGCGCTGACCGGCACCGATGACCTGACCCGCTATGTGCGGAGCGCGACCCCAGAACATCAACAGGACGGCGACCTGCATGGCTCCGACCCTCTGCGCTCCGGCGACGCCCTGACCAAGCTGAAGGCCCGCGCCGACCTCACGCTGGCCGACCGCTGGATCATCAGCCGCCTGAACGCGGTGACGGCGGAAGCTGCCGCGCATCTGGACGCCTTCGACATCGGCGCGGCCATTCGCACGCTGTACTCCTTTACCTGGGATGAATTCTGCGACTGGTACATCGAGGCGGCCAAACCCACGCTCAGCAGCGGCAACCTCGGCACGCTGGCAACGCTGAAGGCCGTGCTGGAGCATATTCTGAAACTGCTGCATCCCTTCATGCCCTTCGTGACCTCCGAGGTCTACGCGGCACTGGGCCACCGCCGCCAACTGGCGCTGCACTCTTGGCCCAAGGAAAACCCCGTGCTGCACGACCCCGAAGCCACCCGCGCCTTCGCTGCCCTGCGCGGAGCTGTGAGCGCCGCCCGCAGCCTGAAAGCCGAACTTGGGCTGGCCCCGCAAGACCGCCTCGGCATGACGGTGGAGGGCGAGCAGGCCGCGCTGGTCACTCAAAACGCGAGGGTGGTGGAAACCATTGCCCGCGTGGCCCTCGTCCCCTCGCTGGAAGGCCGCACCCTGAGCGCCGTGGAGCAAGGCGTGCTGGTTCGCGCCCCGCTGGAAGGCACCGTGGACGTGCAGGACTGGCTGGGCAAGCAGCGCAAACGCCTGACGGAACTGGACAAGCAGATCAAGCAGGCGCAGGCCAAGCTGGACAACGCCGGATTCGTGGCCCGCGCCCCCGCCGAGGTGATCGAGGAAGAACAACGCCGCGTGCAGGACTTCGGCGTGCAGAAAGAACGGTTGGAAGGCGTGCTGGCGCAGTTCGCTTAAACCTGAGTTAAAAAAGCACCCGCCCCTTGTTACGGAGTGGCGGGTGTTTTTTTGTAGGGAAGCAGCACCGGTTGTTGTGAATTGGGGCCATGCCAATCAAAGCGGGCCACAAACGCGCCGCATTTATCATCCTGCTCAGCATAGGCAAAGCGGGCATCGTAAGTGGTGCGCCCGATCAGGCCCACCGAGATATTCAGGCTGCCGCAACCGGGCCGGGGCGGAATAGAGAACGCGACGCGGCTGGCCTTGCCAGTGCTGAGATCAATGCGCGTCCCCTGCACGACGGTAAAGGGCATATCTGCTGGGTCGCTCCAGTAGTTGGTAATCAGTTGGCCCGCGCCAATGGCTACAGGAGTTCCATTTGCCGTGAAGAGAGGATGGCCGCTGCGTTTGTCAAAACCCGCCGTAAAACAGTAGAGACGTGAACCATCGGTGCAGGAGGTCACGTAAGCCACACGCCCCAGCACGCCGCGCAATGGGGCCGTGTGCAAGATTCCCTCATGCGCGGGAAAGGTTTCGGCCCGCATCGCTCTGCTCCACAGGACGCGGCCCGCTTGCCGCACGGTAACGCTCCTGCCAGTGTAGGAAAGCTTCAGCGGCGCGGCAGACGCGCCAGTCTGTGCCGTCATGCACAGGCCGCAGCACAAAAATACAGTCAAGCATTGACGCCGAGTCATGCTGAACTGTAGTTCTGTTGGGCAGTGTCGCGCATCCTGCTAAAGGTGGACGAGGCCCAACTTACGCCAGCAACCGCTCCACCATTCCCGGCAGCAGGCGGTAGATATTGACCCCGCAGACTCCATCGAAGTGGGTTTTGAGGCCCAATTGCGCTCGCCATTTCTCCGGGGTGCGGTCGTTGACGGTGTAGCGCAACGCCACATCCAAAATCCGCTCCTGCATGGTGCAAAAGCCGTCGGCCAGCGCCAACATGTCGCACAGTTGCAGCAAACGGTCTTCTTCCGACAGGGTGAGGGGAGCCAGCAGTTGCCCCAGCCGCACGAATTCGTCCGGTGTGCCGTCCCACGCGCCTTGCAGGGTGTCCAGATCGGGAATAGCGAAGGAATGGGTCAGGGCAATTCGGGCCGCGTCTTCGTAGCCCAGCGCCATTAGGAAATCGTAGCCGTCCAGAATATGACGGTCTTTATTCGGCCCGGTGCGGCGGCCCAGGTCGTGCAGCAGACCCAGCGTGTGCATCCGCTGGGGGTCTAGGGTGGGGTGCCGCTCGGCAATGTACTGGGCGGCCAACGCCACATTGCGCGAGTGCGGTACCCACGCGCCGGGATTCAGGGCCTCGGCGTCTAGCAGCAATTGCTCGGCCACGGCAGCACTCGGAACGGTCAACCTCGGCTCCATGCTGCCGCCTGCGCCAGAGCGTCTGCCGCGCTATCCACTTCGGCGTCGGTGGTGGCCCGGCCAAAAGAAAAGCGCAGGCTGGCGCGGGCGTCGGACTCACTCAGGCCAATGGCGCTCAGCACATGGCTGGGCTGCATGGTTCCGGCGGCGCAGGCACTCCCGGCACTCGCGGCGATGCCCAGCATGTCCAGATTCATCAGCAGGGCCTCGCCGTCGGCCCCCGGTAGCGTCACCGACACGACTTTGGGGCTGCCTTCCGGTGGATGGTTGACCCGCAGATTCGGAATGGCCGAAATGCGCCCCATGAACCGCGCTTGCAGGGCCGACAGGTGGGTAAACGTGGCTTCCCGCTCTGCTTCAGCCTGGGTAAGAGCCACTCCCGCCGCGTACACACCCGCCGTGTCTTGCGTGCCGGGGCGCAGGCCGCCTTCTTGCCCGCCGCCCAGCGTGATGGCAGGCAGCACCGTGCCGCGCCGCACGTACAGGAAGCCCACGCCACGCGGCCCGCCCCATTTGTGGGCGCTGATGGTGGCAAACGTGACGCCCCACGCGGCCACATCCAGCTTCAGCACGCCGGGAGCCTGCACCGCGTCGGTATGGTACAGCACGCCCTTCGCAGCGGCCACCGCCGCCAGCGCAGGCGTGTCCTGCACGGTGCCAATCTCGTTGTTGGCGTGGTGAATACTGACCAATGCTGTCTCAGGGCGTAGGGCTTCGGTCAGTTGGTCAGGGCTATAGCGGCCATGCGCGTCGGGGGCCAACCAGGTCACGGCCCAGCCCTGCGCGGCCAGGGCGCGGGCGGGGGCCAGCACCGCCGAATGCTCGGTGGGCGTGGTGATCAGGTGGCCGGGCCTGCCGTGTTTTTCCTGCCACGCCCGCGCCATACCCAGCAGCACATGGTTGTCGCCTTCGGTGCCGCCGCCGTTGGCGATCAGGTTGCGGGGATCGGTGTTCAGGACGGCGGCCACCCGCGCCCGGCCTTCTTCCAGCCGCTCACGGGCCGCCTGCCCTGCGCCGTGTACGCTGGCCGGGTTGCCGGGCAACGCCGCCCCCTGCACGTAGGCCGCCAACGCTTCTGGGGTCATGGGGTGGGTGGCCGCGTAATCGAGATAAATCATAGGGACTTCAGTCTGCGCCACCTGTTACGGGGCAACGGTGGCAAATTCCTGCCCGTCGCGTCGGATGACGAAGACCGTATCGCCGCGCACCGCCAGGTCGGATTTGCTGGCGGTGGCTCCGGCCAGTTGCCCGCTGTCGGTGGCTGACAACACCTCACGCTCACCGTCCTGATCGCGCACCACGATGCTGTAGCTCCCGGCAGGCAGATCGGCGGGGAAGGTGTACTGGAAGTTGATGCTGCGGGAAGCCGGAGCATTGGCATCCGGCACAGGTGAATCGGCAGGAGCTTCCTCGGCGGGCGGGGTGGCCGGGATGGTCTCGGGCGTCACGGGTTCGGCGTCGGGCGTGACCGGCTCTGGCGTCGCTTCTGGCACAGGCTCCGGCACGGGTTCCGGCGTAGGCTCCGGCTGCACAGGCTCCTCTACAGGGGGTTCGGGCTGCACGGGCACGGGCGGCACATATGGCGGCGGCAGGGGCAAACTGCCCGCTGGCAAACTGGGGGCGGTGTAGCGGGCGGTGGCAATGGTCAGTATGACCGGGCTGCCCACCGACACACGCACATACGGCGCGGGCGTTTGCGCCAGCACGGTATTTTCGGTACGGTCGCTGGCCTGCGGCTTGGTATCGGTGACCACCAATCCGGCGGCGCGGGCGTGTTCGCGGGCCTGTGCATAGGTCATGCCCGTCAGGTCGGCAATAAAAGTGGCCTTGCCCTGTACCCCCGTAGACACCATGATCTGCACCGATTGGCCACGCTGCATGGTGGAACCGGGTTCAGGGAGTTGCGCGATGATCCGGCCTTCGGGCGTGTTGGTCAGGCTGCCGTCTATCTTGACCACCTTGCCCAGCGTCAGCGACAGGTCGCGCAGGGCGGCGCGGGCCTGATCGGGCGTCAGTTCTTCCAGCCTCGGCACAGTTAGCGGCGGCGGGTTGTTGACGGTCAGCACGACCTGACGGCCTACGGGTAGGTTGGTTCCGGCGGCAGGATCCTGGCGGATGACTGCGCCCACCGGCAGGCCCGCACTCTCGCCGTCGGTGTATTCCACCAGAAATCCGGCTTTCGCCAGCGCCTCTGCCGCTGTTTGGGCATTCTGGCCCGTGACCGCCGCGACCTCACGCACCGGGGGATTGAGGTACACCTGCGCCGCCTGCGCCCCCAGATAGCCCGCACCGCCCAAAAACAGCAGGCCCGGAATAAACGTGAGCCACGCCCCCGGCTGCCGCTTGCGCTTGATTTTGCCGCCCAACAGGGGAGCCAGTGCCGCTTGATTGAGCAGGGCCACTTCTTCGGGGATGCGGCCAGCGGGCGCGGGGCGCAGGTAGGCCACACGCGGCTCCAGGCCGTCCAGCACCACATCGGCGTCACTGAGGGCAAAGCCGTTTTCGGCCAAGCTCGCAGTCAGTTCGCGCAGGGCTTCTACCGTTTCTTCCTGCTTTTTGGGCTGGGCCAATAGATCGGCCAGCGGCAGTCCGGTCACCGGTTGCCACACCGCGTAGTAGGCTCCGGGCCGCGCCACCACATCGGTCAGGCCCGCAGGCTGAACGGCTCTGAGCGCCGTGCGGTACGCGTGGAAGCCCTGCCGATCTGCGGGCGTACTCACGTCGAACCACGCCACACGCCGGGTTACACCCTCGCCTGCCCGCACCTCGCTGACCGTGACGTTCCCTTCCCGCGAAACCTCGCGCACGACTTCATATTTGCCATCAATGACTGCCGGAGGCGGCAGCGCCCCGATGTCTGTTTGTGAACGTGGTTCCGGGCCAGTCATGCGGGGAATAGCATAGCGCAGGGAACAGTGAGTGGGTGGTGGTCTGTGTCAGACAGGCCAAATGGGGGACAGAGAACTCAAACGCTGGTGGGCTGCCTGTTGGTCAGCAGGGTTCTACAAACCCAAGACCCGAACCGCCCAATACGCCGCGAATCCGCCCAAGATTCCGGGGGCCAGACTGCCCGTGCGCCACATGAGCAGGCCGCCCACCACGCAGGCCACCAGGCGGCGGGGCCATTCGGGACTGCCCAGCACTTCGGGTAGCACCAGGGCGGCGAACACGCTGACGGGTACGAATTGCAGAAACGACAGCCAGAAGGGGGGCAGATGCAGGCGGCCCAGGCTCAGGCCCAGCCAGCGCACCGGGTAGGTCACGGCCCACATCAGGAAAATGACGAGCAGCACGCTCATGCTTGGATGGCCTTCTTCTGGTTGCGGGTAGACAGGAAGGCCCCCAGCATCGCCCCGCCGATTCCGGCCAGCAGGATGACCAAGCCGCCGGGCAGAATGCGAGACAGGCCCCACGCGCCCAAGCCCGATGCCAACGCCACCAGCACGGTCAAACGGTCTTTGAGCAGGGGCACCAGCAGACCCAGAAAGGCCAGTGGGAACACGACAGCCACACCCAGCGCCGCCGGATCGGGCAGCACCGCGCCTGCCAACGCGCCCACCAACGTAGACAGATTCCAGATGAAATACAGGCTCAGTTCCGCGCCCAGCAGGAAGGCGAAGGTGAGGCCGCCGGGTTCCTGCGGGCCGCGCACCACCGCCACGCCGTAGGCTTCGTCAGTTAGGAATTGGGCGGCCAGCACACGCTGGGGCCGGGTCAGCGGCAGCGTGCGCGAGAGGCTGAGGCCGTACAGCACATGCCGCGCATTGAGCAGGGCGGTGGTGGCAATGATGCCCAGAGCGCTCGCTCCGTTGGCGAACAGCCCAGCGGCGGCAAATTGCGACGCACCCGCGAACACGGTGACGCTCATCAGTTGTGTGTCCAGCACGCTGAGGCCCGCCGCCCGCGCCGTGACCGCGTAGGCCACGGCAAAGGGAACCATGCCCAACCACAGCGGCATCAGCGCACGAAAGCCGCGCCAGAACGGGGGCCAGAAGGCGGGTGAGGGAGGAGTGGGCAGGGTCATGATCGTCAAGATAGGAGAAGCGAACCGGGGGCGTCTTGAACGATCTTGCGGTAGGCCACCGCGACGTACAGCCAGAATCAGGGCCGCGCCGCGAACGTGCGGCGGTAGAGTCCCGGCGGCACGCCGACAACCCGCTTGAAGACCCGGTTCAGGTGCGCCTGATCTGCAAAGCCCGCCAACAACGCGGCGGAGGCGGGCGTTTCTCCAGCGTCCAGCAGGTCGCGGGCCAACCCGACTCGCGCCGTCATCTGGTAGGTATGCGGCGCGACACCCACCACAGACCGGAAAGTGCGGGCCAGATGCGCCGGGCTGAGGCCCACCCCCAGGGCCAATTCGGTCAGGCTGACGGCCTGTTCCGGGTGAGCATCCAGACGGGCCTGCACAGACCGCACAGCGTCAGGCGCGTGCGTGGGGCTTGGGTTTGACCGCGTGTCTGCGTAGCGGGCCAGCAGCAGAGTCAGGGCTTCTTGCAACACTATTTCCCGCACCAACGGAGAGGCGTGCGGGTGGGTCAGTGTCAACTGCGCCCGCCTCACCGCAGAGGCCAGCGCCGAATCAGTCAGGACGCTGCCCGTAAAACCGCCTGAAACCAATCCGCCCACAGCTTCTATCCAGTGTGGCTGGAGGTACATGACGCGGTAATCCCAGCCTCCGGGCCGTCCTGCTTCGCCCGTATGCACCTCGCCGGGCGGAATGACCACCACGCTGCCCACCGGAGCCAGCACCCGCGCTCCCCGGTAGCGAAAACTTTCCGCGCCGCGCTCTATGACGCCCAACACCAACGAATCGTGTGCGTGGGGCAGAAATCGGTGGGTGACATAGCGGGCCGTGAGCATGTTGACCCCCGGCAATTCGGCATCGCGCCAGAATGACGCCCGCTCGGAAAGGGGAGGAGACGGGGCGCTCATGGCCGCAGTGTAGCTGCCTGCTCGCTTGCGCTCTCCCCCACTTGACCCTCACGCGGGGTCAGCCCCTACGCTGTGGTCAGAAGGAGGTGAACGAGCATCAGCACGCAACAGATTACAGAAACGGATTCAAGCTGGACGGTGGGCGAACTGTCCAAACTGGCCCGCGTCAGCATTCGCACGCTGCACCATTACGACGAACTGGGGCTGCTGAAACCATCGGCCCGCACGGAAGGCAACTACCGCCTGTATTCGGCGGGCGACATAGAACGCCTGCACCGCATTCTGATGTTCCGGGAACTGGGATTGCCGCTACACGACATTCGCGCCGTGCTGGACGACCCCGAAGCCGACGAGCTGGAAACCCTGAAGCTTCAGCGCAAGCTGTTGCAGGAGCAGGCCAAGCGCAATCAGGCCATGCTGGACGCCCTAGAAACCCTACTGGCCGCCGCCGAAGGAGCAAAAACCATGACCGAGATGAGCAAAGAAGACCTAAGCAAGCTGTTCGACGGCTTCGATCCCGCCGAGTACGAGCAGGAAGCCAAAGACCGCTGGGGCGAAACCGACGCCTACAAGCAAAGTACCGAGCGCGTGAAGCGGTACACCCAGCAGGACTGGGACACCATCAAGGCAGAAATGAATGCCATCACCGCTGCCTACATCGGCCTGATGGACGCCGGAACGCCGCCCGACTCGCCTGAAGCCAGCGCTGTTGTGGCCCAGCACCACGCGCACCAGTGCCGCTGGTACTACGACTCCCCTCCCAGCATGTTTGCCAATGTCAGCGAAATGTGGGTGAACGACCCTAGATTCACCAAAAATATTGACAAGGCGCGGACGGGGTTGGCGGCTTATCAGGCGGCGGCGGTGCAGGGGTGGGCTAAAGGGCAGTAAGTGGTGAGTGGGAAGAGCGGGGCTGCAACAACATTCAAGTTGCAGCCCCGCTCTTTTGCCTTCTCCACTTCCCGCCCCTAAATCACCCGGCGCGACGCCACCACTTCCCCCCGACTCACGCGGCGTTCCAGCAGGCGGATCAGGCGGGTCAGAATGAAGGTCAGCAGGAAGTACACCACGGCCAGCACGGCGTACACCTCGAACTGGCGGTAGGTGACGCCTGTGATGTATTTGCCCTGCGCGAACAGTTCTTGCAGGGTCACGGCACTCGCCAAACTGCTGCCCAAAATCAGGCTGATGAATTCGTTGCCGAGGGCAGGCAGGGCCACCCGCCACGCCTGCGGCAGCACCACGAAGCGCAGCGACAGCCCCCGCGACAGCCCCAGACTGCGGGCGGCTTCCAGTTGCCCCAGCGGCACACTGTTCAGGCCGCCGCGCACGATTTCGGATGTGTAGGCCGCCGAATACAGGCCCAGCGCAATCACCGCTGCCGGGAAGCCATCCAGCGTAAGCCCCAGCGCAGGCAGGCCGTAATACACCACCGACAGCAGCACGATCAGCGGAATGCCGCGCACGACCTCTACATAGATATTGCCCAGCACGCCCAGCACTGGTACCCGGAATACGCGCACCACGCCCAGCAGCGTGCCCACCACCACCGACACGCCCAGCGCACACAGGCTGACGGCCAGCGTGACCCCCAGTCCCGACAGCAGCAGGCGTGGATACTCTCCGGCAAAAATGGTGCGGAAGCCTTCTAGCAAAGCGGCCATCAGATCAGGATACGGGGCGGCGGGCCGTCAGAGCGAACACCCATATGACCTACGGTGCCACCCCAACATGTACTCCAAATCAGCTTCGGCTCACCGCGCCCTGACACCGATTGGCTAGAATAAGGGCGTCGGACTGCTGCACGCGGGTCACGCGCCAACAAGCGCCCAGCCCCGTGACGGTTCCTGCACGAAATACGTGCGGCGAGACTAGGCGGTCTGCTCTCCCCTCCAGCCCAAGCCCCTGTTTACGGGTGCGGCCTACAAGGAAGCGTGAAAGTACGTGTTGGTAACAATTTCTAGGCAGAACAAACGGGTTGTCTTGTGGACTCAAGCACTGTTCCCCGCTGCACTAATTGACTGGCTCTACGTCCGTTCCTGGACTTAGCGGGCTTTTAGCTCTGCCGTCAAGTTTGCCGGAATCGTGTTCGGCGGGCATACACAAAAATTATCTAATTGTTTTAGAAGTCGCCTAGAATCCCAGCAACCGAGGATTCAGGCAAAGGATTGGTGTAGTTATGCGGTCTTGGATCGCGCTCTTTACGGCCATCACATTTGAAGTGACGGGCACATTGTCGTTGAAACTGTTTTCTATGCATACGCCGGGGCTGGAACTCATCATTACCTACGCGCTCCTCGCCGCGTCGTATGTGCTGCTCTCCAAAGCCTTCCGGCAGATTCCGGTGGCGGTGGCGTTTGCCGTGTGGGAAGCGGTGGGCCTCGTTCTCATCAGCGGGCTAGGCGTAGTGCTGCTGGGCGAACACCTGACGCCGACGCATCTGCTGGCGCTGGTGGGCCTGCTGCTGGGCGCAACCCTGCTGCACCGGGGCACGGTTGGTCATGAGGCCCAGCCGGCCAACATTTCCCGCCTGACTGCCCTCTCTCGGGAAGCTGCATGACCCCGTTTGCCCTGCTGCTGATCGTGGGCGCGGTGGCGCTGGACGTGCTGGCAAACCTGCTGCTCAAGCGTTCGGATGGATTCCGGCACAAGGGGCTGGGCGTGGCGGCGGTGGCGCTGGTGCTGCTGGCCTTTACGCTGCTGGGCGTGGCCGTGCGCGAGGTGCCTGTGGCCGTGGCCTACGCTGCGTGGGGCGGGCTGGGTATCGTGACCACCGCGCTGCTGAGTCGCCGCCTGGACGGCACACGCCTGACGCCGACAGCCTGGGTTGGCTTGGCGATCATTCTGGGCAGTGTGGCGCTGCTGCATTCGCACGGGTGATCTGAACACCCTGCCATCAACCCCGCGTCACATTGCCCCGCTAGACTCGGCTCATGCTGCGTTTTGCCCTGCCTCTGTCTGTGTTGCTCGCCGCTTCTGCCCATGCCGCGCCCGTTCGGGTGGAGTTCTGGCACGCGATGGACGGCGTGCAGGCCAAAGTCAGCGACTATGCCCGCGAATTTAACCGTTCTCAGACGGAATATGAGGTGGTGCCGACATCGCTGGGTAACTACCGCGAGTTGCTGCCGCGCCTGCAAACGGCGCTGAAAACGGGCAAGGCTCCGGCGTTGGTGCAACTGGAATACACCCAGTTTTCGCGCATGGCCGCCGATGGGCAACTGGCCGACCTGACCAGACCCCTAGACGCCCTGCCCGACGCACTGACCCGCGACTTTGCCCCAGCCGTCTGGAAGGCGGGCGAGGCAGGTGGGCGGCGCTTGGGCCTACCGTGGAACGTGAGCGTGCCTGTGCTGATGTATAACGCGGGCGCACTGAACCGCGCCAAGATCACGGCCCCCGATACGTGGACGCAACTGGAAAGCGCGAGCCGCAAACTGGCAGGCGGCAGCAAGCGTCCCCTGGTCATCGCCGCCGACGCCTGGACGTTTGAAGGCAATGTGCTGGCACGGGGCGGCACCCTCAGCAGCGGCACCCAGCCCACGCTCAACAGCCCCGACGCTGTGGAAGCCCTGACCCAACTGGCCCGCATGAGCAGCACTGGACTGGCCCAACCTCGCACGCTGAACGAGGCCACCCGCGCCGCGTTTGATTTTGCACGCGGCCAGAATACCTTCGTGCTGGCGAGCGTCGCCAACTGGGTGGACGCCAAGAAACTGCCCTTTTTTAGCCTCGGCATCGCGCCCTTTCCGTGTGAAAAGGTGGGCAACTGCACAGTACCACTGGGCGGCGCAAACCTGGCAGTTCCGCGTGGTACGCCCGCAGGTGAGCAGGCCGGAGCCGTGGCCTTCTGGGCTTATCTGATGGAAGCGCCGAGGCTCGCCGATTGGGTCAAAACCACCGCCTACGCCCCGCCCCGCCGCGCCGTGACTCCGCTGCTATCCGACTGGTACGCCAAAAACCCCCAACTCCGGGCCGCCCATGACCAGTTGGCCCGCGCCGTACCCCGCCTGAATACGCCCGATGCAGGCCAGTGGGCCACGTACTTGGAAGACGCGATTCTGAAGGCCACGACGGGCAAATTGACGGCAAAAGCAGCACTGGACGAGGCTCAGGCGAAAGCGCAGAAGTAGCCGAGGAAAGACAGGCACTCCAAACGCGTAGGCGGTGGGTTTAGAGTGGAAGTGAACAGAAGTACTCTGAGGCCATGACCAAACGAGACAAACCCGTCCGGCCACCGCGCCCAACTCAGCCAGCACCAATCCCAGCCCCAGATCACAGCGGAACCAAAGGCGGTTAACAAACCGCACTGCGTGGAACCGCCTCCCGCAACCGTTTCACCGGCAGAACAGCAAGGACTTGATCTCCGTGGATTGCCCCTCCCGCTCTCCCGTCACGTTCCCCTCGCTTCCCGCAGCAACTCGCTCACCCGGCTCAGGCAGCGGCTGTACTTTTTGGCATACGCGCCGTGCCGGTACTCGTCGCTGAACAGGGCGTTCAGGGGCACCCCGGTCAGGGCGGCGGGCAGGCCCAGGTCATACAGTTTGTCTATAAAATGCACGAAGCGCAGCGCCACGTTCTGATCGGACATGGGGGCCAGATCGTGCAGGCCCACCGCGCCCACGCCCGCCAGCATTGGGGTGAAGCGGCTGGGATGCACCTCCAACAGGTGGCGGTTCAGGTCACGGTGAGACACCAACGCGAAAGTTGCCGGGTCTTGCTTGGCCTGCCACACAGCCCACTCTTCGGGCGACAGCGGGCCTTCGGACACCGTGCCGCGTTGACGGTAATCGGGGCCATCTACCCGGTGGGTCTCGAAGCGGGTGGCAATCCCCTGAATCTGGCGCTGAAAATCTGAGGCATTGAAGCGGCCCTGTCCGAGTGCGCCGGGTTCGGTGTTGCTGGTGGCGACGACGCTGGTCCCGGCGGGCATCAGTTGGCCCAAAAAGGTGTTTGCCATGTGGGTATTGCCGGGATCGTCCAGCTCAAATTCGTCGATGAGGAGCAGTTGGTGGCCCCGGAAGGCTTCCACCGCCCGCACCATGCCGAGCGACCCGATGATGTACATCAAATCCTGAAAGCTCATCAGGGCGCGGACGCCGTGTGCCGCGTGGTAGGTGCTGGCGAGCAGGTGCGTTTTGCCCACGCCGAAGCCGCCGTCCAGATACAGCCCCCGGCCCTCGGAGCGCGTTTTACGGAACAGCCGGAAGCCGCCGGGCCGCACCTGGGCCCCCTGAAGAAACGCCTGCAAACTGGCCCGCGCCTCTGCCTGACTGGGAAAACCGGGATTGGGCCGGTAGTTTTCAAAGCGCACGCCCTGAAACCGCGCACTGGGCGTCAGGCCCGCCGTCAGTTCCTCCGGCGAGAGGCTGGGGTTGCGGGCCAGCAGATCAATCACGGCAGAGGCTCAGCCTGTCGGGGCGGTTTCTGCGGTTGGCACTCCACCTGGTGTCGCCCTCACCTATGAACATCCAACTCCACCTTGTAATTGCCCCGGCGCGTTTCGTTCACCACGCGCTTGAAATCTATGCGGCCCAGGCCCTCGGCGCTCAGGCTGTCTCCTTCGCGGATATCGCTGCTGGAGCGGGCGGGCTGACCGTTCAGGCGCACCTTGCCGCCCTCTATACCCTGCTGAAAATAGGCGCGGCTGACACCAAAGCCTTTGGCTCCCACCACATCCACGCGCATAGAAGGAACCACCACTTCGCGCACGCGGCTGCTTTTGCCTGCGCTTTCGCCCACGTCTTCTACGTCCAGGCCGCGCCCGCCCAGTTCCGTCAGGGCGGCCAGGGCTTGTGCGGCCTTGCCAGTAGCGGCGATCAGGAACGCGCCCCGGTCTTCGCGCACATCTCCGATCTGATCTTCGTTCAGTTCCAGCTTGCGCAGTTGCACGGTCAGGTCTTGCAAGTCCCACACGGGCGCGGCTTCTTCGGGCATCACGCGCAGCACGGTGATGCCGCTGTCTACGTCTGGAATATGGGCCGGATAGATGGTCAGGATCACGCGCCGGGCATCGGGAAAGCCGCCCGCGATCTTGTGGCGTACCTCGTCGTCTTGCAGCAGGCGACGGTCTATCTCGTCGCCGTCCAAGAATGGCGTGCGAACCACGCGCCCGCCCCGCGCCTGCGCGACCAATGTGCCGAGTTTCTGCTTCATGGGGGCAAGATAGCGCCCCGCTGCGCCTGCCGCTCCCAAACAGTTCATAGGCATGCTGGCTCATCTGGTGGCCCCCCGCCGCTACACTGCTTCTATGCAGCCCACCCACCGTTCACCCACAGACCTGCAAGTCTCTGACCCGCTGGGCGTGCCCGGTGCGCCGCAGGAAACGTGGGGTGCGGTACAGGCCCACCTTGCAGACTCGGCGCGGGCCGGTGGCCGCCTGATTCTGGTCACAGACCGTCAGGGCGACCGCCTGAACGCGGCATATGCGGCGCTGATCGTTCAGGATGGGAGAGCTGTCATTGCCGCCCCCGCGTTTGGGCCGCGCTATGGCCGCCCCGGTGCAGAAGCCTTGGCCGAATTGGTGCAGTGGGCACACGAGCGCAACTGGCCCGTGCGCGAAACGGTGCTGAATTCGTCCGACTTTGTGCGCGTGCTGGCCGAACCCGACGCCGAAGAGGTGGGCCGCCTGATCGCCGCGAGCAATCCCAGTGACCCCGGCATCTACACCACCTTGCCCAAGCTCAAGCCCGTGGATGAAGAGGACTGGGAAGACGCTTAAACCAGAGAGCTGTCAGAGCAGGGAGGAATCCCTGCCAGTTCAGCACAGCCTTACTGACAAGTTAGTCAACCCTGCCGAGCGCTGAGAACGCTGCTCAAAAAGGTACCCGCTGATCTGGCCAGTTAGATCTTTACAGAACATCAGTGTGCTGGCCGTCAGAGGAACGTTGGAGTGGGATGATTACACTGCCGAGGTGTCACATCCCATCTCCGCCTCTGAGCAAGACGCCTCTGGGCAAGAACGGCTGATCGAGCTTGCCCGCCTGCAAATTCTGGACACGCCCCCAGAAGCGGGGTTTGACCGAATTACGGCGCTGGTGGCGCGGGTGTTGGACGTGCCTTATGCGGCAATTAATTTTATGGACGCCACGCGGCAGTGGGCCAAGACCTCGCACGGCATGCCGCGCGGCAGCATCCCACGTGGATTTGCCCCGTGCGACTGGGTGGTCGAGGGCGGTCAGGCCATGATCATTGACGATATGGCCGAAGATGCCCGCTTTGCAGGCACGATGGCGGCCAAGCCCCCCGAAGGCCACGACCTGCACACCTACGCGGGCGTGCCCCTGAAAACAGAAGACGGCCTGAGCCTCGGCACCCTGTGCGTCCTGGATCATCAGGTGCGGCATTTTGGGGCCAGAGAACTGGAAGTCCTGGCGGCGCTGGCCGAAGTGGTGATGGATGAGCTGGCCCTGCGCTCCAACACCCGCGACCTGACCTTGGCCCGCGATCAGGCCGCCACCCTGCGCGACCTTGCCCAGCTGATGCAGCAACCCCTGACCCCCGAAGACACCGCCCGCTAGGCCATGCAGATTCTTCAGGACCGGGTGCCCTCCGACTGGTTTGGCCTGCTGCACCTGACAGCCAGCGGCGCAGAACTGCTGCATCAGGAGGCGAGTGTGGCAGCACAGCCGTATCTGGAGACCATTCACGCCCGGTTCGTGGCTCTAGAAGCGCCCGCGCACCGGCATGTCAGTACCCATAACATCAATTTTGTAGAGGAGTATTCCAGCTATGAGTACGCCTCTCCCGCCTGGTTGGCCATCGGCGTAAAGCGCACCGCTTGGCTGCATTTATCTCATCCAGCGGCGTCGCAAACCTTCGTGCTGGTCATGATGCGCTTTGAAGAACTGGGCCAATGGACGCCCGAAGAGCGCACGCTGCTGGAGGCCGCCGCCCGCAGTATCGAGGTGGTGCTGGAGCGCACCGGACATGTGCAGACGCTGGAGCGGGCCGCCCTGACCGACGCCCTGACGGGGCTGGGCAACCGCCGCGCCCTCGATATGGCCGTAGACGAAGCCACGAAGTCGGGCCAACCCTATACGGTGGCGATCATTGATCTGGACGGCATGAAATGCGTCAACGACACGATGGGCCATGCCAGCGGAGATATGTTGCTGCGCGAATTTGCCCACCAGTTATATGCGCCCGGAATCACGGCCTACCGCTTGGGCGGCGACGAATACGCGCTGCTGCACCTGACGGCTGCCGGGGACGCAGACGGTGTGTTGCTGAGGCTGGTGGCGCGGGCCTCGGCCCATGTGCGTGAAGCAGGCTATCCGGCCAGCGCCAGTATGGGCATTGCGGGCGTGCCGCACGACGCCCCAGACGCCACTTCTGCCCTCCGAACCGCCGATCAGCGCATGTACGCCCAGAAACGCGAACGCCAAGCCAAACGCGAGGTGTCGGCAGTCAGTTTCTGAAGCGGGCGACCAATGAAACCGGGCGCACACGGAAGGCCTCAAGCAGTTGTCCGAATGACAGCGTCAGAAAAAAACCTCTGACGCTTCCCTTCTCTCCACTGCTCGCCCGAATTCACTCCCTCCGTTCGGTCAACAACAAACAACTCTTTCGACAACTGCTCTAAAGACCAGCTAAACCGCGCCCGCCCTGGCCACTGCTCTAGTCTGCTGGTCTATGTCACACGCGCCCCATTCACTTTCACCTTCTGATCTGACGCTCGATCATGTCGCCATTGCCACGCCTGACCTGGACGAAGGGAGCCTGCCTTACCTCGCGCTGGGGCTCGTGCCAGAAGGCCCGGATGAAGAAGTGGGGTCTCAGGGGGTGAGGGTGCGGGCGTTTTGGGCAGGCCCAACGCTGATAGAACTGCTGGCCCCCACCCGCGAAGACAGCCCTATTGCCGCGTTTCTGGCACGGCGCGGGCCGGGGCTGCATCACACCGCCTACCGCGTGGCCGACCTGCACGCAGAGATGGCGCGGCTGCGGGGCCTCGGCGCACGCTTTTTGCAGGACGCACCCACGCCGGGGCGGGCAGGCACGCGGGTGGCCTTTCTTCATCCCAGATGGGGCGCGGGCACGCTGATAGAACTGGTGGAACATCCCGCGCCGCCTGCAAGCCAATGATTCGGATGCCGGCCATTCCGTTCCCTTTCGGGAAAGCGCCCAACGGGCCTGAGCGAAGCGTCGTCCCTCGACCGAAAGCTCACTCCATTCTCGAATCCGCACTTTTCCCACTCTGCTCCGCAGCTCTACGGGTCGCTTTGCTCGGCTTGCCCAGTTCTTTCATCACTGTTCAATCGGAATCCGCATGACCGCCGACGCCCACCCAATGCGGCGCGGTCTGTGGTGGGCACTGGCCCTGCTGATCATGGCCGTGATCTGGCTCCTGAGTGCCAGCAGCGATACGCCGGGGCCGCCGCTGCGCCATCCGCTGGACTGGGTGGCTCATTTTCTGGCGTATCTGGCGCTGGCTTTTGTCTTGGGCCGCGCAACGGGGCGCTGGCAGGTGGCGTGGGTCATCGCCGTGTGGTTCGGCGCAATTGATGAAGTGCATCAGGCTTTTGTGCCGGGCCGGGAAGCCGGAATTGTAGATTGGTTTTTTGATACGGCGGGCGCGTGGCTAGGGGCAGGATTGGGGGTCAAAAGAAGGGGAACTGGCGGGAACGACTCGCGGGATGACCCGGAGCAGACTCCGGGCACCTAGTTCACAGGCTCCAACACCGCATTCTCTGAAGTCGTTGCCGCTTTTTTGGCCCGTTTCCTGGCGGGCTTTTTGGTGGCGCTGGCCTGTGCCGCAGCTTGAGTAGATACAGCTTCGGCAGACGCATCTTCCACATTGGCTGGCACGGCGGCGGGCTGAACCACGCTTGCCAACTCCGCCAATTCCCCCCGCATCAGCGCCGCCACCGCTTCTTCTTTGCCCTTGGCCTCCACTTCTATCCACGGCACATCGGCATAGGCAGTGGGCAGGTGCGAAATCAGGTGGCTGTGGCGGCGGTCTTGCGGGCCGTCTATGCCGTTGCTGAGGTGAACCACCTGCCATTCGGGGGGCGTCCAGGTGTCGCGGGCGGCCAACGTCCACTGGCGCACGCTGGGGTGATCGAGGTCGGGCAGCTTGTCGTGAACAACGTGGTGGTGGGCATCGAATACCAGCGGCACACCCGTCGCCTGACAGACCGGCCAGAGGTCTTCCACCCCGTAAGCGTGTTCATCGTTCTCCAGGGCCAAACGCAGCCGCACGCCATCGGGCAGATCAGGGATCAGGGCGGCCAATTCTGCGCCACGCCCGCCTTTGCCGCCGTGTAGCAGCAGCAAATTCCACGTGCTGCGGGCCAGTCCCATTCTGTCCATCACGCCCGCGTGCGCTTCTATGGCCCGCAAACTTGATACCCGCACTTCGGGGCGGTCACTGTTCAACACAATAAACTGTTCGGGGTGCATCAGCACGCGAATTCCGGCGTCTTCGAAGGCGTGGCCTGCTTCCAGCAGTTGTGGTTTCAGGTGATCCAGCACCGCCATGCCCGTGTCGTCGTCCACCAGATCGGACATCGGGAACAGGCTGGAACTCAGGCGGTACAGCCGGATGCCCCGCGCCGCACAGAAGGCCGCCGCCGCCCGCACCCGCGAGATGTTGTCGGCGTACAGATTCAGCAGCGTGCTTTCACGTGCTTCCGGCTTCAGCATCCGGTAACGCGTGAGGGTGATGGTACGGAAGTGGACTTCTGGCCCGATGGTCATGCAGACGAGGCCATACGCCGGGCCGGAGACTAGAGGGGGCAGGCTCATGCTTTGGCCCCCGCACCTGTGCCTTGCCCAACAACACTTTTCCCCGCCGTGCGGCAGCGATCCGAGCAGTATTTGACGCCCTCCCAGTCGCGCTCCCACTTTTTGCGCCAACTGAACGGCAGCCCGCACGCCACACAAATTTTAGAAGCCCGTTCGCTGGGTTTGCGGCCCCCACCCATTGTCTTCTCGGCTGTTTTTTCTCCGTTCGTGCGCCTTGCCATAGGGCCAATATGACGGCTGGCGCGGCGGGGGAAGGTGGGAATGCTGCCCGAATGAAGGAAGTTGGTAGGTTCGGGAGGTGGGGTTGGAAGGTGAACCCCCCGTTGCTGGCGCAACGCCCCCCTGAGAGGTGGGGACTTAACAGCTTTTGCACTCCCTCCTGACTGGCACAGCCCGCAGGGAGGGGGGCTGACTGCGAAGAAAACTGGGGGGTCAAACGCAGCGTTAGGCGTGTGCTTCCAGCAACAGCGCTTCGGTTTCGGCCCAGCCGATGCAGGCGTCGGTGACGCTGACGCCGGGTTTGAGGGCAGACAGGTCGGCGGGAATATTCTGCTTGCCGGGGTTGATGTTGCTCTCGATCATCAGGCCGCGAATGGCCGTCTGTCCAGCGCGGCGCTGCTGCAAGACGTCGCGCCACACGAGGCTCTGACGGGTATGATCGGAGCCGCTGTTGGCATGAGAACAGTCCACCATCACGGCGGGTTCCAGCCCTGCGGCCCGCATCAGTGCCTCGGCTTCCTTTACAAATTGCGGCGCGTAGTTGGGGCCGCCGCGCCCGCCACGCAAAATCACGTGGCCGTCGGGGTTGCCCCGCGTATGCACGATACAGGCCTGCCCGTCGTCGTCCACGGTAAAGAAGGCGTGCGGATTCTGCGCGGCCACGATGGCGTCCACGGCCAATTTCAGGCCGCCGCCCGTGCCGTTCTTGAATCCCATCGGGGCGCTGACCGCGCTCGCCATGACCCGGTGCGTCTGGGATTCGGTGGTGCGTGCGCCGAGGCAGGCCCACGCCACCGCGTCAAAGAGGTACTGCGGCGCAAAGGGATCGAGCAGTTCGGTGGCGACGGGCAGGCCCAACTCCGAGACCCGGATCATCAGGTCGCGGGTGAGGTGCAGCCCTTTATTGATGTCGTTGGTGCCCGTCATATCGGGATCCATCAGGTAGCCGCGCCAACCCACCGTCGTCCGGGGCTTGTCGACGTACACGCGCATCTGCACTTCCAGGCGGTCTTTCACGCGCTCGCGCAGGGCGGCCAATTTGTGGGCGTAGGCCAGCGCCTCATCAAAATCGTGGACGGAACAGGGGCCGACAACCACCAGCAAGCGGTCATCGCGGCCATGCAAAATATCCTGTGCAGCGCGGCGGCCTGCCAGCACCACACGCTCGGCTTCGGCACTCAGCGGCAAGGCGGCTTTGAGGGCGCGGGGCGTCAGGAGGGGTGTAAAGCCCGTGACGTTCAGGTTTTCGGTACGGCCCGCTTCGATGATGGGCTGCGGGGAAAGTTCTGGGGCAGGGATTGTCGGTGTCATATGTTCTCCTCAGGCAGTGTTGGGGAAGCAGGGATAGGGTAGAAAAAACCGCCCGGAAGCTCTTGGCTTGACCGGGCGGTCTGGGAAAAACTCAATGCAACGCTAGGCCCGGCGATTCCCGAACCAATAAAAAAACGCTGCAAGAAAAAACTTCATGCCGGGCAGTGTACGCCGCGCCGCCTGTACGTGGGCAGGGGCGGTCTAGTCGGGCACAGCATAGAACAGAATAGAAGAACACCGCGCCTTCATCTGGCCTACAAACACCGCGAATCCAGGAACTTCTTGGCCAAATCAACCGTATTTAAAGCATATGAAGTCTTCCCGGTTTGTCTTTTCTGCCCTCTTAGTCACGCTGACGCTGGCTTCCGGCGTGGCCGACGCTGCCCGCCGTTCTGGGGGCGGCTTTGGCGGCAGCCGCAGCACGGGCAGCACCTACCGTGCCCCCACGCCACAGTACCGGGCACCTGCCCCGCAGTACCGCGCTCCCCAAAACACAGCCCCACAGAACACTGCGCCCCAGTACCGTGCCCCGGCTCCGGCCACGCGCACTCCGGCCCCCACGCAGCGCAGTACGACTGCTACACCTACGCGCACGCCCAATACCGCAGCAATCCCCAAAGTCACTGCCACACAACTGAACGGCTGGAAGAGCGTCAAGCTTCCGGCGGGCGTGCCCCGCAGCGCCATCACGTACAGCGCCGCCAAAAGCAGCAAGTATCCGTATCAGCTGCAAAATGGGCGCTATTACCCGTACCCGCAAAGCTATTACAAGAGCCGGGGCATCGGCGCAGACATCTTCAAATACGCGCTGATCTATACGGCGGTCAGCAGCATTGCCAACGCGGGCGCGACGAACGTGGTGGTCAACAACGTACAAACAGGCGGCGAACTCAGCGGCCTGACCTACGACACGCCAGTACCTATCACGCAACCCGCCGGGCCGAACATCTGGGCATATGTGGGCGTCGGCTTTTTGGCGGCGGCGGCGGGCTGGTTCCTGCTGGGACGGCGCAAACGCTAGAGCTTTTTAGTTCTGATACGGACTTGCTTTGATTCCCGAACATCCGTACCGACACCGGATGTTCTTCCCTCGCCGCCAGCCCGTACTTGTTCCCACTCGCTCTGCTTCGCAGCCGTTCCAGTCCGATCGGATGATCCTCGCGAATTATCGCAATTTGGTATGAGTCTGAAGGCCGCTTGGAAATCGCTTCCCGGCGGCCTTCTTATTGACCTGCTTGTTGGCGCAGTTTCATTGCGATGGTTTTGACTTACAAGTCATTTGCATCGTGATTTGTCAGGTTTTTGTGACAATTTATACACCTCAAATCAAGCACTGCGCGGCGGGTGATCAGGGTTCGCAGTCTGTACACCCAATCAACAGAGGCGGCACAGTCGAGCTTACGGCCTATATTTCACATTTCACCGACTTACCGGTCACTATCCATACCCCCAATCAGGTGTTAGATAACATGACAAAAATACAGGTAAATATCATAAGACCGTATGGCACCAAAATATGATCCGTCTTACTGATGCGTACACATCTAACTTCGCGTATTGTCCATCATCAATATATATACGCAGATGTTAGACCCCTCAGCCATCAGCTCAATCTTCTCGATTTTGACTTTCTGGAGTGTAAGTTGACCCTTTTCTCCCCTGTGGTGCGCCGCTTCTGCTCTGTGTTCCTCTGTACGGTGCTGGCCCTGTGCAGTCTGCTTCTCGCCTCTCCCGCCGCCCACGCCGAGGGCAGCAAAGAACTGAACAGCAGCGGTGGTGGCCGCGTATTTTTGGAATGGAATCCAACCGCATCTCTGGGGGTTGATTTGGCACGGCGCACCCGAATCTTGGTGTATGCCCAAGCAGGCGAAACGATTAATTTGGGATCGAGCGTCAGCAACAGCAGTGACAGCAAAGACATCGTGTACAGCAGTCCATCGGGGGCACAGGCGGGCGTGTGCGATGTCCTGGCTGGCGGATATGGCCTGATCAATACCACAGCCAAAGAACTTGCCGGGCCGCTGCCGAACGTGGGCGGCTACACCCCGTGCGTGGTCACCGCCACAGAAACGGGCGTGTACCTCATCGAATTTCATGGAGCGACTGGCAGCAACCCGACGCCGCAGCCCGCGACTGCCGAGATCACAGCAGCTGTTCCCGGTAACACCATAACCACATGGGACGTGACCGTGAAAAATGGGGCCGTCGCCTTTGCCGGACGGGTCTTTACGCCGTATCTATCGGTCAATATGGGCAACAGCGGCCAATCCCTGAGCAGCAACGTGTATGTACAAACGCGGGACGGCTACCAGTACCGGGTGGATTTCAACGGTGTAGACCCATACGGCTTCATTCTCGTCGCCAACCGCAGCGGGTTCACCCTGAATGGCAAGCCTACTTTTCAATCGTTACAACTGGCCGATAACGGCGCGACCATTCCCGCAGGCTACAAGGTGGGCAATGAAAACGTCACCGACCTCAATTCGTTTCATAAGATTTTTTTCAATCCGCCCAATCCCAGTTTGCCCACCACAGCGGCGGCACCGGGCGGCAGCATTTGGCTTCATCCCCCAACTGCCCTCCCCGCCGATATCAATAATGTGACCTTCACGGGACAGGATGGAACTCCCGGCCAGTTTGCCCCCGGCACAGGCGGCACGTTCTCTTACAATGCCCTCGGCGCGGGCACGGTGCTGTTTGCCCTCGACCTGAACAACGACGGAATTTACGGGAACGCCAAAGACCGGGTGCTGTTTGGCACGGCAGAAATTGGCACGAATACCCTGACTTGGGACGGCAAAGATGCACAGGGTGTGGCCGCTTCCACGGCAGCGACCATTCGCGTGCGGGCCGAACTTGCCGCCGGAGACGTGCATTTCCCGTATATAGACGGCGAAACCAATTTAAACGGCCTGATCATCGAACGCCTGACCTTCTCGGATGCCAACAAATACACTGTGTATTGGGACGATACATCGCTGAGTCCGGCTGTTTCTGGAAGCATACCGCTGGGCACCCAGGGCACCAGCAGCGTGGGCGGGGCACACCGTTACCCCGGCAATTACGGCGACAACCGGGGCATCGACACTTGGGCGCTGTATCCATCCGGGCGGCCCCTGTTTCAAAATTTGGCGACCCCCGGTCTAGCCGATGTGTCTATCACCAAAACCCACAGTCCAGCCGTGCTGGTGCCGGGGCAACCCGTAACCTACACCGTCACCGTTACCAACGCTTCCACGCTGGCGCGGGCCAACGGCGTCAGAGTGACCGACAACGTGCCCGCTGCGGTTACTGGCGTCACTTGGACGTGTACGCCGACAGGAGCCGCCGTCTGCGCTCTGGCGAGTGGCAGCGGCAACACCATCGACACCATCTTGAATTTGCCGCCGAGCAGCAGCGCCACGTTTACTGTTTCAGGCACCCTGAGCAGCACTTACGCCAGTGGCACCATCAGCAACACCGCCAGTGCTGCACGCGGCAACGACACCACCGACCCCAACCTCAGCAACAACACGGCCACCAATGTCGCGCCGATAGATGTGGCCGATATAGGCGTGGTCAAAACGGGTTTTATGGCTGCCGCACCACTCTCAGATATGACCTATACGCTGGTGTTCACCAACAACGGCCCAGCCAGCGCCACTGTTACGCGCCGCGACACCTTCAGCAACTCCACGTTTGTGAGTGCCAGCGACGGCGGAACAGCTCCGGGAGGCGCAGTCACCTAGCCTCCCGTGACGCTTGCCAACGGACAAAGTGTGACCCGTACCGTGGTGTTGAAGGTACGCGGCACGGCAGGCAACAGTGTGAATACGGCCAGCTTCACCAGCACCAAGGCCGATTTGGTGGGGGGAAACAATACCAGCGCCGTGACCACCAGCGTGCAGCCCACCAACGGCCCAGATGTGATGGTGCAAAAAACGGGCACACCCCTGATTCGTGGGCAGAACGGCACATTTACTCTGCTGCCGCGCAATATTGGGTTGCAGGCCACCACAGGCACGATCACCCTGACAGACCCACTGGACGCCAACCTGACTTTTGTGAGTGGCACAGGTATCGGCTGGACTTGCGGTGCTGCCGGACAGAACGTGACTTGCACCAGCACGACTGCTATCGCGGCGGGGGCAAGTGGCAACCCGATTACGCTGACCGTGCTGACGGGGCAAAGTGCCGGAGCCACAGTGGCCAACTCGGCCTCCATCTCGGGCGGCGGAGATTCGGCCAACACCAACAACAGCAGTAGCGTCACCGTACCTGTGAGCAGCCTGACCGACATACAACTGACCAAAACCCCGACTGGCACGGCAGTCACAGCGGGTACGAACATCGTGTATACCCTGACGGCCTTTACTGCTGGCCCCAGCAACGCGGCGGGCGTCACCATCAGCGACCCGCTGCCCAGCAACGTGACCTACGTCAGTACTACCGGGGGCGGCGTGTACGACGCCAGCACCCGCACCGTGACCTGGACTGTGGGGGCAGTAAATGTAGGAACGCCGGTCAGCCGCACCGTCACGGTCACTCCGCCCCTCAACGGCAGCGTCGTGAATACAGGCAATGTGACCACCAGCACCACCGAAAGCAATTCAGCCAACAATGCATCCACCTCTACCCTGACTGTCACCCCCCGCGCCAATCTGGAAATCATCAAAACGGGCGCGGCCAATTACGGCCCGCTTGCCAATCTGACGTATATGCTGCGGGTCGCCAATTTTGGCCCCAGCACCGCCGAAAGTCTGACCGTCACCGATACGCTGCCCACCAACAGCACCTATGTCAGCAACACCGGGGGCGGCGTGTACAACGCACTCAACGGCACCGTGACCTGGACGGCTCCGGGCCTGGACGTAACGGGGCCAAACAGCAACCTGACCTACACCGTGACCGTGCTGACGCCTGCCACAGGCACCCTCCTCAACACGGCCGCCGTCAGTAGTGTGGGCAGCGATGCTATACCGGGCAACAATTCCAGTACCGCCAGTACCACCATCATTCCGCTGGCCGACCTGCAAGTCAGCAAAACTGGGCCTGCAACGGTACTGCCGAACGGCGACATGACCTACACCATCAGCGTGCTGAATGCGGGGCCGAGTCCCGCCACTTCTGTGACGGTCACCGACCTGTTGCCCAGCGGCATCACCGTGCAAAATACAGGCGGCGGCACGCAAACGGGGAGTAGCATCGTGTGGACTTTGCCCCTGCTTGCCAGTGGCGCGGCCCAAAACTACACGGTAGTCGTCCGTGCGCCCAATACGGCAGTCACTCTGGTCAACGGCTCCCGCGCCAGCAGCCCTGTATCTGATCCCAACAGCGCCAACAACGACGGCACCAACTCCGACTCGCAGGTCAGCACCACTGTCAACGGAAGCGCCGACGTGCGAATCACCAAAACTGCCCCTGCGGTAGTGCGCGGCGGCGCGGCGTTCAGTTACACCATCACCGTGACCAATGCTGGCCCAGCCGATGCCGACGGCGCAGCCCTGCAAGACGCTGCCATTCCTGAATTTACGGCCAGCGCCATCCTCTGCACGTCCAGCGGCAACGCCACCTGTCCGGCGGGCCTGACTGCCGGCACGTTGCAGTCAGGCACCACCATTCCGACTTTTCCGGCGCTAGGAAAACTGATCATCACACTCAGCGGCACGGCAGCCAGCGGCGGCCAACTCGTGAATACCGCCACAGCCACAGCCCCCAGCACGCGCACCGATCCTGATCCCCTGACCAACTCTGCCGTCGCCACCACCGACACCGTGAACCTGAGCCTTAGCAAGAGCGTGCAGAACCTGACGGCGGGCGGCAGCATAAGCACCACCAGCACGGGCAAACCGGGCGATACGCTGGAATACTGCGTCACTTACACCAACTCCGGCAGCGCCCCTTTGCCCAACCTGACCCTTGCCGATATTCTGCCCAGTACCACCGAAATCCGGGTCATCGCCGCCTATGTTCCGGGCAGCAACATCAGATTTACCCGGACGCCCGCGCGGACACCGACGCCTGATGACCTACATCCCACCAATGCCGCAGACACCGACGACGGCACGCTGGGTACCGGACTGACCTTCAAAGTAGGCACGGCAGCAAGCGGCGAGACAGGAACCGTGTGTTTCCGGGCCACCGTGAAGTAGCAGGGAGAGATTCAGACAAACAAGGGGGCAGACCCACGATGCGTCTGCCCCCGCTTTTTTGCCCCCGCTCTAGCCTTTCTTCTCCCCTACCCCGCCCCGGTTTTTGGGTGCGTTTTTTACGGCTTGAAGCAGTTTGGCAATGGCGCGGGCCACATTGTCTGCCTCTTCGCGCACCTGTGGGTCACGGCTCAAGTCGGCCAGTTTTCCGGCAGCGCTTCGGGCGGCATTCAGCAGGGCCTCCGTAGGAATCTTAATTCTGGCTTTGCCGGGTGGGGGTGAGCCGGTCATCGTGGAGCCTCCGATTGGGTGAGCCACAGGGCACGGAAGGGAGACAGGCGCGTGGTGGCCCGCTGGAGCGTGAAATGCGTGCCCACCACGGCGTCGGTGGCGTGTTCGCCCAACTGGTCGCGCAGCAGGTAGGTGGGAAAAGCCACCTCGTGCTCACTGAAATTGTAGACGCACAGCATGACGCCGAGCGGATGGTCGCGGCGCAGGAGCAACACGCGGGGATCGGGGCTGGGCACAGCGCGGGATTCGATGCTGGCGTGCAGGTGCGGCGTGCGCTGGCGGGCGGCAATGAGGGCGCGGATTCCAGCGTTGACCCGTGCTGCGGGTGCAGAAGGATTGTCCTGTACGGCTTCGGCCAGCGCCCAATCCATTTTGGGGCGGTGAACCCAGCGGTTGTCGGGCGCGTGGGCAGGATCGGCCTCAAAGGTGTAGTCGTTCAGGAGCGCGAGTTCGTCGCCCATATACAGCAGGGGCACGCCGCCGAAGCCGAGGGTGACGGCGTGGGCCAGCAGCAAGCGCCGCACCGCGTGGTCTGTCCATTCGGCGTTACTTGCGTCCAGCGCGGCTTCCAGACCCGCCAAACTGGCCGCGCTGCCGCTGATTCGCCGGTCTCCGGTGGCGGGGTTGTGCTGAAACACCAGCCCCCGCGCAAAGCTGCCGGGATACTCGCCGCTGTAAAAGTCGCTGAGAAAATGGCGGTGGCCCGGCCCGCTGAGGCCCGCGCGCCCCGCATCCTCGTCGCTGATGGCCCAGCCGATATCGTCGTGGCAGCGCACGTACATGCCCCAGGTGGTGGTGGTGGGTTTGGGCGGAAAGGCCAGCAACGCCGTCTCGAACAGGCGGGTATCGCGGCTGGCGAGGCTGCTCCAGATCTGCACCATCAGGCTGTTCTGGTAGGCCATGTCGCTGACCTTGCCGTGATGCCCCCCGGTGCCGAGGTAATGGATCAGGTCGGCGGGGGCCACGATGGCTTCGGCCTTGAAGGCCACTGCCGGGGCCACGATCCGGATGGCCGCCCGCAGCGCCCGCGTCAGGTGATGGACTTCAGGCTGGTTCTGGCTGGCCGTGCCGAGGCGCTTCCACATAAAGGCGATGGCGTCCAGCCGGAACACCTCTACGCCCCGGTTGGCAAGGTGCAAGATCAGGTCGGCGAACTCGCGGAACACCGCCGGATTGCCCCAGTTCAGATCCCACTGGTAGGCATTGAAAGTTGTCCAGACCCAGCCCCCGGCACCGTCTTCTCCAGCCTCGTCGTCCCAGGTAAAGTTACCGGGGGCAAAGTCGGGAAACACTTCAGGCAGCGTGCGCTCGTAGGCGTCGGGTTGGGTGCGATCCGGGTAGATGTGAAAATAGTCGCGGTAAATGGGGTCGCCCGCCCGCGCTTTCTCGGCCCACTCGTGTTCGCGGGCCACGTGGTTCAGCACCAGATCGAGCACCAGGCTCATGCCGCGCCCACGCAATTTGGACGCCAACGCCGAGAGGTCGTCCATGTCACCGAGGTCGGGCCGCACGGCGCGGTAGTCCTGCACTGCGTAGCCACCGTCGTTCTCGCCCTCACGGGGCTTGAGAAGCGGCATCAGGTGCAGGTACTTGACACCCAAGCCTTCTAGGTACTCCAGCCGCTCCTGCACGCCGCGCAGGGTTCCGGCAAAGCGGTCGGTGTAGGCCACGTAGCCGATCATTTCGGGCGCTTGCAACCAGTCGGGGCGCAGCAGGCGGGCCTCGTCCAGCCGCTTCAGGTCGGGGGCGCGGGTGTGGTGCGCGTGAATCAGCACCTCCAACAGTTCGGCCATCAGCGTGTCGGTGGCGTCGCCGTACACCGCCCGCAAACTGCCCTCCAGGTCAGCGCCGTAGCGTTCCAGCCGCAGCAGAAAGGTTTCCGCATCGCGGTCATCATCAAAAGCGGGCCTCAGCCGCGCCGCCAAGTCCGTCTTTAGCACGTCTCCTAGCATACGACGCGCCGGGTGGGAACGGTTCCAGCTGCTTGTCTGACGCCCCTCTGACGCCGCCACGACCTCTGATCACGCCGCGCCCGCTGCCGATCATGGGCCGTTCACGGGGGCGTGAGTACGCTTGGTTTACCAGCAAGAGGAAAGCGAAAGCGCCCGCTGGGACGGCCAATCTACCCTCTCCCCGCACCCGGCCCACGAGGCCAAAGGAGTTTCACCATGCCCAACTTCAACCTCAGCAAGCTCAGCCGTTTTGCCCTGACCGCCTTCGCCACCCTGACCCTCGCTTCTTCGGCCCACGCCGCCACCTCCGACTTTGTAGGCACCTGGACGAACACCAACGCCACCACACGCGGCATCACCCGCCTGATTTTTACCCCGAACGGCGACGGCACGCTGAATGTGCAGGTGTTCGGCAAGTGCAGCCCCACCGACTGCGACTGGGGCAAGGCAGGCGTGCTGACCTACGGCACCAGCGTGTCGGACAGCAATCACTGGTTAGCCAGCGCCGTGTACGCCAAGGGCTTTTCTAACACCATGCTGGTCATGAACCTGTTCCCAAACAAAACCCTGAGCGTGCAGAGCATGACGCAATTTGTAGACAAGAGTGGCCGCCAGAACTACGCCAACCGGGAGGTCTTCAGGCGCTAGAGGGCATGAACAGGCCGCCCCAGTTGGTGCCGAGGTGCGCGGGTTGGAGCGACAGACCAGAGACACTCACAGCAAAAGTGCGGCCCTGTCGGGAGTGACGGGGCCACACTTCTTAATTGACGGTGGAAGGCGAACCCCACCCATTGCTTCGGAACGCCCCCTTAGAGGGAAGGACTTAACAGCTTTTGCGCTCCCCTCAAGGTGGCTGGCTGCGAACTGGTACAGCTCCGAAGGAGAGCAGACTGGGGGTACCCGGAATCTGCCTGCTATTTCCCTGCTTCCAGCGTCAGCGTGAGCGTTTTCCCCCAGTCTTTGGCATCCGTACTCATGGGCAGATATTCGCCCGCCACCCACATTTTTTGTTGGTCGGACACGTTGCTCCCCAGCGGGTTTCCGCTCTGGCCGAGGCTGCCCACGTACAGGCTGCGGTTGGGGTCGCTGAGGTCTACGATCTGGCGGTAGCTGGCCCCATGCGTCTGGCGGTAAGTGCCGACTTCGGGACGGGCCACATTGACCGTGTTGGTGCCGCCGGGGGTGGGGGCGCTGTGATTGAACAGCCAGGACAGCGCCGACACGTTGCCAAAAGCGCGGTGATTGCTGGCAACGGTGTGCAGCTTGCCCGCGCTCCAGCCACTCACATCGGAGCCGAGGCGGGTGCTGAGGTCGTCTACGGCCTGCTTGAGGGTCGCGGTCAGAGTGGCGGCGCAGTTGGTCAGGGCCGCCCCCTGACCCACACTCTCGTTCTGGCACAGGTCGCCGTCTGATTTGAGTTGGTTCAGCACGGCCAGACTGTTGATCTGAGTCTCGTTGCCGAGTTCGTCGCGGGCCATGCCCTGCAATTTCATCAGCCATGCTTCAAAGATCAGGCTGGGTACGCTGGACACGGTTTGGTTGCCATCCCAACCGCGCAATTGCTCCAACGCCCGCGTGCTCAGGTCTCCGTCGGGGCGGGCGGCCAGCAACAGCGGTTTCAGCCCCTCCCACACCAGACTTTGGGTGTCCAGTTGCACCTTCCGCACCTCATCCACCGTCCAGCCCTGCGCTTTGGCGGTCAGCAATTCGGTAATCCGCTCGGCGCGGTACGGCTCGGCCCAGTTGCGAACATTGGCGAGGTCGAAGCGGTAGGCATCCGGCGTCACGCGGTTGTTGGCCGTGACCACCAGGCCGTCGGCAGGATTGTAGGTATGCGGCAATTGCTCGAAGGGCAGGTAGCCAGTCCACTCGCGGGAACCGTCGCCGGACACGGGCAACGAACCATCCCAGCCGCTGCGAATCGGCACGCGGCCCGGTGCGTAATAGCCCGTATTGCCGTCTACATCGGCGTACACGAAGTTCTGACTTGGCCCCACGTAACTCTTGAGCGCTCCCACGAATTCTGTCCAATTCTGCGCGTAATTCAGGCCCATGAAGGCGTCCATGGTGGTGTCGCCGGGTTGCAGCGCCGTCCATTTCAGGGCCACACGCGGCCCCACGTCGGCAGCCCCCACGTCGCTGATGATCGGGCCGTGACTGCTCTCGCGCACCACCAGTTGCACGTCTTCCGCCCCCTTGACCTTGATGATTTCGGTGCGTTCGGTCAACTTTGTTCCTTGGGGTTCGATGTACAAGTCCTGCACATCGGGATTCACGTTGGTTACGCCCCACGCCACGCGCTCATTGCGCCCGATTACGATGGCGGGCAGGCCGGGAATGCTGGCCCCGATAGATTTCAGCGTCGGCCCCTGAATGTCGGCCAGATACCACAGCATCGGGCTGGTCAGAGACAGGTGGGGATCGTCGGCCAGGATGGGTTTGCCGCTGGCCGTTCGGCTTCCGGCCATCACCCAGTCGTTGCTGCCCTTGCCCGGTACAGCCTGCATCCCCAGTTCCCGCGCCGCTGCAAGGTGAGTGCGCAGGGCGGCAACGGTCGAATCCGGCAAGGTGGGAGCCGCTGCCAACGCCGGGGCGCGGGTCTGCGCGGTGGTTCCGGCGGGCAATTCATCGGCACTCAGGATGGTCGTGCCGTCTTTGGGGTACGGCGGCATGATTTCATTCAGCCCGCTTTCGCCCAGGCGCTTGACCGTGCGTGCGCCCAACACCTCGTCCTCGTAATTGCCCCCCAGATCGAAGGCCATCAACTTGCTCCAGGCAATGCTGTCCACGTCTGTCCACGGTTCAGGCGTGTAGCCCAGAATGCGGAACTCGGGGGCGGTTTTGCCCTGCTTAAAGCCTGCATTCACGCCCGCCGTATACGCGGCCACCATGCGCTTGCTGCGCTCAGACAGGGCAGGCAAGGCCGACTGGGCCGCGCGGTAAAAGCCCCATGTCCGCAAAAATTTGTCCTGACCGAGTGCGGGGGCACCCAACACTTCCGACAGGCGGCCCTGAGTCACCCGCCGCTGGAAATCCAGTTGCCAGGCGCGATCCTGGGCATGTACGAAGCCCAGCGCGAACACGGCGTCTTCATCCCTGGCGGTGGCCCGGATGTGCGGCACGCCCCAGGCGTCGCGCGTAATGGTCACTTTGCCCGATACGCCTGGTAAGGTCACGCTTCCCGAAACACGCGGGCTGGACGTACCCCGCAGCCACAGCACTGCTGCCAGCACCAGCACCAATACCACCAGAATCAGCCACAGCAGACCCCTTCCCAACCGTCCCAGTATCCTCACCCATTCACCCCTTTGGTGGCCCCAGTCCGCCCATACCGCGCAGGCAGAAGCTATGTTGCCCTGATTTGTAGTGAGTACAAGATAGGGCGCAAAGAGCAATCAGCACCACAGCAAAACAGCCGAGAGCGCCCGGACAGGCTCCCGACTGAGGCTTGCTCACCCGTTTCAGCTCTCGGTATAGGCTCCCAGCGCCCGGAAACGTGCGGCCCGTTGCGCTTTCAGCTCTTGCTCGTTCAGCAGGCCCAGTTCGTCCAGATGGCGGCCCACAGCCTCGCCCAGTGCGGCAGCGGCAGCGTCCAAGTCCAGATGTGCGCCGCCCACAGGTTCGCGGATCACTTCTTCTACGATGCCCAGTTCCAGCAGATCGGGGGCCGTCAGCTTCAGGGCTTCGGCGGCTTTGGGGGCCTGCGCCGAATCGCGCCACAGGATCGCCGCGCACGATTCGGGCGAAATGACGCTGTACCACGCATTTTCCTGAATCAGCACGCGGTTGCCCACGCCGATGGCCAACGCCCCGCCGCTGCCGCCCTCACCGATCACGGCGCACACGGCGGGCACGCGCAGGCGTACCATCCGCTGAATGCTTTCGGCAATGGCCCAGGCCTGGCCGCGCTCCTCGGCCTCTATGCCGGGGTACGCGCCAGGAGTGTCGATCAGGCACACCACGGGCAGACCAAATTTGTCGGCCAGATCCATCAGGCGCATAGCTTTGCGGTAGCCCTCCGGATTGCTCATGCCAAAGCGGCGGCGCACGCGGCTTTTGGTGTCGCGGCCTTTTTGCTGCATCAGGAGCATCACGGGGCGGCCCTGCCAGCGTCCCGGCCCGCCGATCAGTGCGTGGTCATCGGCAAAATTGCGGTCTCCGTGCAACTCGGTGAAGTCGGTGACCAGACGCTCGGTGTAGTCGTGCGCGGTAGGCCGCCCCGGTGCGCGGGCCAGTTGCACCCGCTCCCAGCGCGTCATGGGGGCATTGGACGCCCGAGTGGGGGCCGCTCTGAGGCGTTCTACCTCGGCCCGCAGGGAATGAATGGTGGAATCCAGATTCTGTCCGGTTTCACGTGCCGTCACTTCCAGATCGTGCACGCGGGCTTCCAGCTTCAGGAGGGTGGCTTTGAGGTCGGTGGGTGGGGTCGTCATCACGCGGGGGCCTCGGCGGATTGCTCGGCAGACTGTTCGGCTGGGGGGGCGTCGGGGGCGCGTCGGGTCAGGACACCCAGCAGCCCGGCCAGAAAGGTGCGGTGGGTGCGGCGGTCGACCACATCGTCGATCATGCCGTGTTCCAGCAAGAATTCGGCCCGCTGAAACCCTTCGGGCAGACTCTGGCGAATGGTCTGCTGAATCACACGCGGCCCCGCGAAGCCGATCAGGGCACCGGGTTCGGCCATGATCACGTCGGCAATGGTGGCAAAACTGGCCGTGACGCCCCCGGTGGTGGGGTCGGTCAGGATACTGACGTAGGGCAGGCCCCGCGCCGTCAGACTTTCCAGAGCCACGGTGGTTTTTGCCATCTGCATCAGCGACAGCGCACTTTCCTGCATTCTGGCCCCGCCACTGGCCGCCACCAGCACGAACGGCGTGCCGATTTCGGCAGCATGTTCGGCGGCGCGGCTGATTTCCTCGCCCACCACACTGCCCATGCTGCCGCCACTGAAGGCGAAATCCATAACCGCCAGTGTAACGGGCAGCCCCAGAATGCTGCCTGTGCCCGTCAGAATCGCGTCTGGGCGGCCCGTTTTCTTCTGGGCGCGGCTCAGGCGGTCTACGTAAGCCTCCGTATCCTGAAACTTCAGGGGATCGGTGGGATGCACGCGGCCCGACAACTGCACGAACGAACCTTCATCGAGCAGCACCTCCACGCGCCGCCCCGCCTCCAGGCGAATGTGGTGGCTGCATTTGGGGCACACCCAGAGATTGGCCTCCAGGTCGCGGTTATAGACACTTTCCTTGCACGCAGGACACTGCGTCCACAGGTCTGGCATGTCGCTGCCCGCTTGCTGCTGCGGGCGGCGTCTGCGAAAAAAACGATCTAACGCCATTCAGGGAACACTCCTTGCCCCCATTCTAGACGCCACTTGCTCTAGGGGTTGCACCGGGTTCAAGTGAGGGGGCGGGAAGGGCGAAAGGCTGGTCTCCGGGTTTAGGGTCGGAGGGTCTAACGGAGGGCCCGAAGGCAACAACCGCCACGACACCGCCCACCCGAATCATTCTGCCCAGATGCGTGTGAGGCCGTCGTCCACGCAGTGGGCGGGCCAATTCCATCTCAAAGACGAGTGGCGATTCCGCTTCAAGTGAGGGATTCAGCCGACTTAAAACGCGACAAGATCAATCCTGCCGACCGCAGCGACCAACTCCCCCGCCCCCAAAGGGGTCAGGGGCTGGGGGCGGGGGGAAACGTGTGAGCGACACCAGAACTTAGCCTAAATCCTTTCCCTAATGCCCACTCGTCACCTTCAGCCCAATAATCGCCACAACCATCAGCGCCATAAAGCCGAGGCGGGCTGCACTTGCAGGCTCCTTGAACAACACGATGCCCAGAATAGCCGCCCCCACTGCGCCAATGCCGACCCATACGCCATAAGCCGTGCCAATCGGCAACGTTTTAGTCGCCAGACCCAGCAGGCCAATGCTGGCAATCATGCTCACCAACGTGAGGGCAGTCGGCAGCGGGCGCGTAAAGCCCTCGGTGTATTTCAGGCCGATGGCCCAGCCCACTTCCAACAGTCCAGCCAAGACGAGTAGTATCCATGCCATGTTTCAACACCTCCGCAGGTGCGCCGTCTTGTCCTGACCGGGTACGGCGGTTCTCTCGTCCGGAGTCTTGCCCGCAATTCAGACAACTCGGGGGCGACTGAACCCAGTGTAGCGACGGGCTGTAAGCCAAAAGGGAGCGGAGCGTAAGGCTATGCTTACACTCCGGCCTGGAAGGCTAAACCCCCAGTCTGCTTCGCAGACGGCCCCCGAAGAGGGGAGCGAAAAAGCTTTCATCCCCACCTCTCAGGGGGCATTGAGGAGCAGTGAGAGGGTTCACCTGCCAACTCAGAATGCCCCCGCCACCCCTCACCGTGCCCTTCTTAAACCCCTCGACCCTTGAACAATCTCTTTGCCCCTCAGACTCCCAAGTAAGCACTCCGCACCCGGTCATCGGTCATCAGCTCGTGCTGGCTGCCCTGCAAGCTCACGCGGCCTCCCTCCAGCACATACCCCCGGTGGGCAATGCCGAGGGCAGCGTAGGCGTTTTGCTCGGCCAGCAGCACGCCCACGCCAGCCGCATTCACGCGTTGCACGGCCTCAAAGACCTGCTCCACCACCAGCGGCGCAAGGCCCAGCGACGGCTCATCCAGCAGCAGCAATTTGGGCCGGGCCATCAGGGAGCGGGCAATGGCGACCATCTGTTGCTGCCCGCCCGACAAGCTGCCTGCCTGCACATTCCGCTTTTCCACGAGGGCCGGAAACAGTTCGTAGACGCGCTCCAGCTCGCGGGCCGTGCCTGCCGGGTCTTTGCGGTGAACGAACGCGCCCAGCCGCAGATTCTTTTCGACACTCAGTTCGGGAAACAGCAGGCGGCCTTCTGGGCACTGCGCGACCCCGTTGGCAACATTGAATTCAGGCTTGCCCCCGGTCAACGAAACGCCGTTCCAGGTGGCCGTGCCGCCGGAAGGCCGCTGCAAGCCCGACAGGGTGCGAAACAGCGTGCTTTTGCCCGCGCCGTTGGCCCCCAGCATCACCACGATTTCTCCGGGGCTGACGGTCAGGTTCAGGCTGTGGAGGGCCGTAAAGTGGCCGTAATTCACACTCAGATCACGGATTTCAAGCATGGGGCGTTTCTCCTGTGGCCGCTGCGCTGGCCTGTGCCGCCGCTTGGCCCATCTGCCCGCCGTGCGCGTGTGATCCCAGATACGCCTCGATGACCGCCGGATCGCGGCTGACCTGGGCGGGCACGCCCTCGCTGATCTTCTGGCCGTGATGCAGTACCAGAATGTGGTCGGCGAGGCTCATCACGAGGCTCATTTTGTGTTCCACCAGAATCACGGTCAGGCCGCCCGCCACCAGTTCGCGGATCAGGGCCATCAGGCTCACAGTTTCCTCGGGGTTCATTCCGGCAGCGGGTTCGTCCAGCAGCAGCAATTTAGGGTCGCTGGCGAGGGCCATAGCGATACCCACGCGCTTCTGGCCTTCCTGCGTCATGGCTCCGGCAGGGCGGGCGGCGTGTGCGGCAATACCCACACGGGTCAGGGCGGTGAGGGCGGCGTCGCGGCTTTCCTGTTCGTCGCGGCGCTCGCGGCCAGTCCTCAGCAGCGCGTCCAGCAGACCGGCGCGGGTACGCACGCGGTGGCCGATCATGGCGTTTTCCAGCACGCTCAGTTCCTTGTAGATGGTGGTGGTCTGAAAGGTGCGGGCCATGCCGCTCGCCACCACTTCATGCGTTTTCAGGCGCGTGATGTCCTGACCCTGAAAGATAATTCGGCCTGTGGTGGGCTGATAAAACCCAGAAATCAGGTTGAAGAAGGTGCTTTTGCCCGCACCGTTGGGGCCGATGATGGCCGTGATCTGGCCCGCCGGAATGGTGGCCGTGACGTCGCGAACGGCGTGCAGGCCGCCGAATCGGATACCCAGTCCCTCTACACGCAGCAGTTCGGAGCCCGTCTGAACAGAAGAATCAAGCACGTTCGGCCCCCTTTTTGCCCGTAACCGCCGACATGGCCCGTTTGGCCTGCGCTTTCATCCACAGGCCTGCCAAGCCCTGCGGCGCAAACATGATCAGCACGATGAGCAGGGGCCCGAACACGATGTATTGGTAATCTTGCAGTCCCTTGAGGCTCTGGGTCAGCGTGTACATCAGCGCAGGCCCGATGAGTGGCCCGGCCAATGTGCCCAGCCCGCCCACCAGCAGGTACAGCAGCACTGTAAAGGTCATGACGGGGCCAGCCGATGCCGACCCCAGAAAGCCGACGTACACGGCATACACGCCGCCCGCAAAGCCTGCGATGGCCGTAGACAGCATCATGGCCCGCAGCTTGTGCGTAAACACATCTATGCCCGCACTCCGCGCCAGATCCTCGCCGCCGCGAATGGCGATCAGCGAGCGCCCGAACACGCTGCCCCGCGCCCGCGCCACCGCCAGCACGGTCAGAATCAGGGAAATCAGGGCCAGATAGTAAAACCCAGCCGACAGCTTGATGCCCACGCCCTGAGACAAGGCCTCCAAGCCTGCGGGCGGATTGATGCCGTTCAACCCTTCGTTACCGCCCGTCAGCGTGTCCCATTTGTTGATGACCAGCATGATGATGACGCCCACGCCGAGGGTGAAAATAGAGAAGGCGTCGCCCTTGGTGCGGAAGGCCACCAGCCCCAGCAGCAGCCCCAACACGGCGCACAGCGCCACCGCCACCGGCCACGCCAGCCAGAAACTCCAGCCCGCCTTGAGGGTCAGGATGCCCACCGTGTACGCGCCGATGCCGAAAAAGCCCGCGTGCGCCAGCGGCAACTGCCCGGTATAGCCCAGCAACACGTTCATGCCGTAGGCCAGCATGGCGTAAATCATGATGTTGATACCGATATCGAGCAGGTAGCCGGAGGGCCCCAGCAACGGCAGCAGCGCGGCCACCACGAACACGGCCACCCAGCCCCACGTGCCCAGTTTGAAACGGCCCGCTCCCGCGTTTCCCGGTTGTGTTTTGCTGAGCATCAGTTTCCCCTCTTAAACAAACCCTGCGGCCTGATGGCCAGAACCAGAACCAGCATGGCAAACCCGATCACATCGGAGAAATCGAGGCTGATGTAGTAGCCGCCGAAGACTTCGGCCAGCGCCAGCAGGAACGCGCCTACAATCGCCCCCGGTACACTGCCCATGCCGCCCAGAATGATGATGGCGAAGACCTTCAGGTTCATGACTTCGCCCATGCTGGGAGACACCGAAATAATGGGCGCGATCAGGGTAGCGGCAGCCGCAGCCAGAGCCCCCGAAATGGCAAAGGTCAGCATGCCGACGCGGTTGGTATTCACGCCCACCAGCCGCGCCCCCTCGCGGTTCTGGCTCATGGCCTCAATGGTGGCCCCGGTCAATGTGCGCTTCAGGAAGTAGTTCAGGCCGATCATGGTCAGCACCGACGCGCCGATAACCAGCAGGCGCTGCCAGGTGATGATGACGCCGCCCACGTTCACGATGCCGGGCACAGGCTCAGTAATTTGCTTAAAATCCGGCCCCCAGATCAGTTGCACGGCGGCTTCCAGAAAAAACAACATGCCCAGCGCCGCAATCATGGAATGCACGTGCGGCGCGTCTCTCATCGGATAAAAGATGACGCGCTCCATGAAGGCGGCCAGCAGCGCCACGCCCAGCGCCGAGATGAGCAGCGCGGGCACGTAGCCCCAGCCCAGCCCGGTCAGCACAGCGTAACTGAGGTAGGCGCCCAGCATGTACAGCCCGCCGTGAGCGAAATTGGGCACGCGCATCACGCCGTAGACCAGCGTCAGGCCGAGGGCCACCAGCGCGTACACGCCGCCCAGCGCCAGCGCATTGAACAGTTGTTGCAAGAATGTAGACAAGGGCAGATTCTCCTGATGCGGTTAAGTAGGTCGAAGTTAATCTGTAGATTAACCGAGCGAAGCGACTATCGAAGAAAGTACCTCGTAGTGGGAATGAAGCTTCATCCCGTCGTTTGGGATGAAGCGCAATGTTAACTACGACGTACTTAAAAAGGGAGGGAAGCTCATCAAATAACCCGCGCCCCAACACGGATGTAGGGCGCGGGCAGTGGGTTCTGGATCAGGCGGGCTAGGGCACAGGTGCCCACCGAACTGGGTTGCTCGGCGCACCTGTGCTCCGGCTTTACTTGAAGACCTTGGTCACGCGCAGCTTGGTGTATTTGCCGTCTTTCACGCTGGCGATGATGAACTCGGCGTCCACGTGGCCGCCTGCCGTCACGCCCAGCAGCTTGTACACGGTTTTGCCGAGGGGGAGGGCCTTGGCCGCCGCGTTCAGTTGGGCACGCACGGCTTTGGGGTCTTCGGTGGTTCCGGCCAGTTCCATGGCCTTGGCCAGCACGTTCATGCCCATGTAGTTCAGGCCTGCTTCGCTGGTGGGAATCTTTTTGTAGGCCCGCTGGTACTGGGTCACGAAGACCTGTGTGCCGGGGAACTCTTTAGTGGGCATCACGCCGACGGAGCCGTCGAGGTAAGCGCGGGGCACGATGGTATCCATCTGCTCGAACTTGGCCTGATCCATGACGATGAAGCCGCCCTTAAAGCCCTGCTCGCGGGCCGCCTTGACCACCAGCGCGGTGGGCTGGCTGGGGCCGCCTATAAACAGCACGTCGGGCTTGTCGGCCAGCGCCTTGGTGACGGCAGAGGAGTAATCCACGGTGGTGGCGTAATCGACGCCGTTGTTGGTGCCCAGCGTACCGCCCTGCTTCTTCCACTCGCCCATAATCGCTTCGGCCCACTGCTTGCCGTAGGCGCTGGTGGTGCCGATCATGCCCAACTTCTTGCCGAACGCCTTCATCTGGGTCGACACGAAGGGCTGGAGGTAGTTGTCGTAGCGGGGAGGCAGCATGAACGTCATGGCGTTCTTGGCTTCCAGAATGGCGGGTTCGCTGGAGTAGGCCACCAGTAGGAATTCGGGATCACGGACGGCCAATGGCTGCACCGTCAGAATGCCCCCGGCGTGCGGCACGAAAATAAAGTCGATGCCCTGAGAGGTCAGGCGGCGCACGTTGGTCGCGGTTTCGTTGGGCAGGTAGCGGTCATCGAGGCTCACGAGCTTGAAGGTCACTTTCTCGCCCTTCACGGTTACGCCGCCCGCCTTATTCATTTCGTTGATCGCCATTTCGATGCCCGACTGCACGTCTTTGCCGTAAAACGCAGCGCCGCCGGAGAGGGGGCCGCTGTAGCCGATGCTGACCACTTTTTGGCCGAGGGCCGACGCGCCGAGGAGGGCGAACGCGAGGGAAGCGAGTTTGAGGCCGACCCGCTTCTGACGACTGCTGTTGCCTAAAATTTGCTTCATATGTACTCCTCCTGCCGGGCGCAGACAGCCCTGAAGGGCAAAAAGATCGCCCGCCGTACTGCTGGCTGCTCCAGACTGCTGATCTAACGTTTTGTGTAATGTTCATGCTGGCACGCAGGAATAGGGGTGTCAATTCATTCGGTTTCAATCAGCCCACTTGCCCCCAATGTTTGAACTGCCCCTCTAAATCTCACAATCTACTCATCTGAGGCTACATCGGGTGATTCTGGCCCGTGCAGGCGCGATACTGCATCCCGATGAACGATCAGCCCGCTCCGATTGCCCCCGCCCCGCGCAGCCGCGCCCGCATGCTGGAACTGGTCTTTCCCAAAGACAGCAACTATCACGGCACAGCGTTCGGCGGGTTCGTGCTGTCTCTGATGGATAAGGCCGCGAGTGTGGCCGCCGTGCGCCATGCCAGAGGCAGTGTCGTGACCGCCCGCATGGACGGCGTGGACTTTCATGTGCCGATCCGGGTGGGCGACGCGGTAGCCCTCGATGCCCGCGTGGTGCGCGTGGGCCGAAGCTCTATGACCATCCGGGTAGACGTGTACCGCGAAACGATGGCGAGCGGTGAGGTACAACTGGCGACCACCGGACATTTCGTGTTCGTGGCGCTGGACGAACAGGGCAAGCCGCGCCCCGTGCCCGCCCTGCACGACGGCGCAGATTTGGCCCAGAACGATCCGGACTTCGAGGAGCGCCCGTGACAGGTAACGCCCTGCACCTGACGTTGGTACGGCACGGGGCCACCGACTGGAACGGCATAGGCCGCTGGCAGGGTTGGACAGATACGCCGCTGGGCACGCTGGGCGAATCGCAAGCCGCCCGCCTGGCCGCCCGCCTGAGCCACCAGACCTTCGACGCCGTGTACAGCAGCGACCTGAGCCGCGCCGCCCGCACCGCCGAACTGAGCTTGCCCGGTCTGAGTTTGTCCGGCGCACCGCTGCAATTGGATGTGCGCCTGCGCGAAATGCACTTTGGGCAATACGAGGGCGTGACCACAGACGCTGTGACCCACGACGCCGACTACGCCGATTGGCAGCGCGACCCCTGGCTGCTCGCTGCCCCCGGCGGCGGCGAAAGCCTGCGCGTGGTGGCTGACCGAATGCAGGATTGGGCCGACGGATTGAGCGGCGAGCGCGTGATCGCCTTTTCGCATGGGGCGGCCATTCGCGCCCTGCTGTGCGGCCTGTTCGGGTGGCCTGCCTTGCCCCAACCGGGCTACGTGTTGCCGTTTCCGTACCAGTTGGCGCACACGGGCCTGACCCGTCTAAGCCGTGCACAGGGCCGCTGGACGCTGGTGAGCTACAACGACGCGGCGCATTTGGAGGAGTGAGCGGCTGGTCTAAGGAGGTGGGGCGGGTGCAGAGCTGAATTACCCCCTCACCCCAAAAACTCCGCTCCCACCTCTTCTCCCAGATTCGCCAGAAATGTCCGCATGACTGCCGTGCGCCGCGCCGCCTCCTGCTGACCTACAGGCGTCTGGAAGGTGGTTTCTAGCCGCAGCAGCTTAGTAAAAAAGTGATCCACGGTGTAAGCGGCGTCGTCGGGTGTGCGGGCAGTACAAAAGGGATCGGTGGCGTGTAAAAGGGCGCGGCCCATGCTTCCGCCTGCTGCCGCTGCCCGCAAAATGCCCAGTGCGCCCAGGGCGTCCAGGCGGTCTGCGTCTTGCAGAGCGGCCCCCAACAGCGTTTCCGGCGTGGCTCCGCGAGAATAGGAATGGTCGCGCACGGCGGCAGCGACAGCTTCTGCTTCCGCCCCATCAAAGCCGAGGGTGGGCAGCTTGGCCAGCACCATTTCGGCAGCTATGGTGCTGGCCTGCGCCCGCTGGGGGTGGTTTTTGGGCAAGTTGACCACATCGTGCGTAAGGGCGGCGGCCACCGCGAGGCTGGGAGCCAAAGCTGGGGCGCAGTGCAGCGTCCAGCGGGCCACCCGTGCCAGGTGGGCGGTGTCGTGGGCGGCGTCGAAGGTCATGCTCGCCCCCACCCAAGCCCATACCACAGGCAAGCGGGAATCTTGCGCCAGCAGCGGCTCCAGCAACTCCGAATCCGGTACGACTGGACTCAAACGCCCGTGCCTGTTCCTGCACCAGAAAAGGCTTCCAGCAATCGCACCACAATCACCAGCACACTGAATCCCATCAGGCCCAGATAGAGCCAGCGGGCCTGTCCCATCTGCCCGGTGCGAGCGTGGCGCACCCGCCGCCACTGGGTGTAGGCCCAGTAGCCCAGGCCGCCGTAAATCAGGATATTCAGGGCCGCGTACAGCAGGGGCGTGTTACGGGTGGCCGCCAGCAACACCGACAGCACCAGCCCCGCCACCACCATCAGGGCCACGCCCATCCACGGCGTTCTTTTCATCGGGCCAGCCCCGAACCCAGCGCAATTTGTGCGTGTGCAAGGTGATGACGCAGGTGCCAGTCGTGCTTGGCGACCAAACGCCACAGGGTTTGCTGGCCTTCCTGCGGGTGAATAATCTGCACATCGAAGGCGCTTGGGTTGGTGCCGTGCAGCAGGGCGGCCCAACGCAAGTTCAGCGCGTCCAGCAGCGTGAGGGCGTGCTGCACGGGCGCGTCGGTGGTGGGCAGGGTCAGCCAGGCCTGCTCACTCATCGGCTGGATGGTGTAGGGTTGCTCGGCCAGGCCGTAGCTGAGGCGCATCAGGCCATGCATATGGGCGTCGGCAGCGTGGTGGGCCAGTTCATGCACCGTCCAACTGCCGGGGCGGTAGCGTTGGCCCAGTTCAGCTTCATTCAGGCCAGACAGCAGCGTGCGCCATGCCTGCGCCGCCTCCACCATTCGCGCCGCCACCGCCTCCAACGTGGCCCGGTCATGGCCCGGTAGGTTGGGAATCGGCCCAATAGGGTACTGATCTGGACGGGGCGAGACTGTCATGGACGCAGTATCGCAGCCCTGACATCCGGCGTGGGTGAGCACTATCCTGACCCCATGTCCTCTCCCCTGCCCGTCACTGTGCGCCGCGTGCTTGACCCGGCAGACCCGGCTCTACCTGCTTTCGGGCGCGTACAAGACGAGACTTACTACGATCCCGACACGCTGATGCCGCCGCAGATGTTCCCGCGGCTGGTCTCCGGGCCACGTAACCGGGTGCTGGTGGCCGAAGACGAGGCTGGGCAAGTCCTGGGCGGCACGGTCTTTCACCTGATGGCGGGGGCCGGATTCACGTCGTTTACGGGTGTGGCGCGGCAGGCGCAGGGCCGGGGCGTGGGCTGGGCGCTGCACGCTGCCAAGCTGAAAGAAGTGCGGGCGGCAGGGCTGGCAGGCATCTTTGCCGACAGCGTATATGCGGGGCGGCAAGATGGAGCAGACCGGGAAGCCGAAGCAAAAGCGGGCAGCAGCGCCACTGCCCGCCGAGCCGCCCTGCACGCCTGGGGCCTGCGAACCGTAGACATTCCGTATTGGCAACCCGTGGGCGGCGAAGGCGGTGGCCCGCTCACCGACCTCGATTTGTTGTATCAGCCGCTAGATGGCTCGGATACGGTGCCGCTGGACTTGGTGACGCAAACGCTGCAAGCCTACTGGAATGGCTGGCTGGGCCAGAAACGCGCCGTGCAGGAAGCGCAAGCTTTGGCAGACCGCGCTGATGCACAGAGCCTGCGCCTCTTGCCCGCCACGGAAACGTCGTCGTATTGGCGGGAGCGTGAGGGAATCGAGACGGAAGAAAGATAGCCTCTGCAAGTGTTCAAAAAATCCCCCCTCTTGAGGAAGGCGCGGGAGTAGAGGCACGCCCTTGACCTTCCCTTAGACCCTCAGACCCTTGACCCTTAAACTCAGCCAGCCCAGATCGAGCACAACCCAAAAAAGCCGCCCCACACAGGACGGCTGATCTGTTCCGATTGCTGAAATCCGATTGTTGAAACAGGCTTAGGCGGCAGGCTGATCGGCGTTGCCCGCTTCGGCTTCGGCACTGCGGCGGGGGCGGGCAGCGCGTTCGGCGCTGGGTGTGGTGGGGGCAGAAGCCGTTTCGGTGGTCGGAGCAGCGGCAGCCGGGGCAGGAGCGGGCGTGCCAGCCGTAATCCGGGTCAGCGTGTCGGCAAAGGCACGCAGGGCGTCTCCAGCCTCTATATCGGCCACGGCGCGGGCGTTCAGTGCGCCGAGCTCCTCGCGGGTCACGGCGTATTCAGGGGCGTCGTGGCCCTTCAGAGTGCGCAGCACGGCGTAGGCGTTGCCCGACACGATGGTCGCGCCTTTGGTGGTGGTCACGTTCGGTGCGGCGCTCTGCTCGCTGCCGATCAGCGTGATGGTGTCGGGGCTGATCAGGGTCACGCGGTCGCCCCGCTCCTCCATATGTGCGGCCAGTTGCAGCAGCCCGCGCAGGTGCAGCATGTGGTGAAAGAGGTCGAGGTGGGCCAGCATCGCGCCTGCTTTCTTGAGTGCGGAGTCCATACGTCACAGTATTCTGCTCTGCACAGAATTGTCAAGCTTAATTCTAGGTTAATAATTCTGTAATCAGCAGAATACACAACTACAAAAAAGGGCCAGAAGCTCTGGCCCTCTCCATCTGCTGACCCCAATTGCCGATGTGTATGCCAATCAGTTCGCGGCCACAGTGCTGCGGCCTGTCAGCACCAGCTTCACTTCGATGGGTTTGCCTGCCCGCAGCACGCTCAGCGTGACCGTATCGCCGGGGGCATAGGAGCGCACCGCGAACTGAAACTCCAGGAAGTTGACGATGCGTTTGCCGTTCACGGCAGTCACGATGTCGCCGCGTATCCGCTTGCGTTCCTCATTGTATTCAAGGGGTTGTAAGCCCGCTTTGGCTGCCGGACTGCCCACAGAAACGCTGGTAAAGAATGCGCCGGGAGTGTTGCCCAAGTCCAGTTCCAACACCCGGTTGGCTTCGGCAAAGTCGCTTGCGCTGAGGTCGGTCAGGGCCGCCAAAGTGCCGCCAATGGCGATGCCTATAATCGGGGCGTCGCGCTTCTCACCGCGTTTGAGGGCGGCAACGCGGGCGTCGTTGGTGGTCACGGGCACGGCGTAAGACTGAATCCGGCGGATGCCCCCCTGCCCCTGCACGCTGATATAGCTGACCACGCCCGTCACTTCACCCCTGGCGTTCAGAATCGGGCCGCCGCTGTCGCCGGGGATCAGTTGGGCATTCAGTTCCAGCGTGCCTGCCGGAAAGTCGGCGCGGCCTGCTTCGGAGTCCAGCCCAGTCAGGCGGCCCGTTTTGGAGGTCAGGAATGCGCCCCCGCCGTTGCCGATAGCCAGAGCCGCGTCACCCACTGCCGGGCGTGTCACGGCCAGCGGCAAAAAGGGCGTGCCCTTGGGCACCTTGACGCGCAGGAGGGCCAGATCGGACTGATCGTCGTACCCGATCACTTCTACGGCGTAGCGCTTTTTGTCTACGGTTTGGGCGCTCAGGTTCTTGGCCTGAAACACCACATGGTAGGCGGTGAGCGCCAGGCCATCGGCACTGATCAGGAAGGCAGTGCCCACGCCGTCCGAATCGGCGCAGTTGGTGGGTGGGCACTGCTCTATCCGCAGGGTGGCGGCACGGCTTTTGCTGAACAGGGCGTTCAGGGCCGCTTTTTCGGTGGTGGTCAGTGGGGCGGGCGTATTCCCGGCGCGGCGTTCGGCGGGGGTGGCGGGCTGCGCCGACTGAGCCTGAACCACCTGCGGCACAGCCTGAAGCGCCAGGCTTGAAGAAGACACGGCAAAACCGCCGACCAGCGCGGCAGAGAGGGCCAAAGCTAGAGGGCGGACGCGTGCGTTCTGAGATGTCATAAGTCAGTTTGGACGGCGAAGGAGTCGCGGTGTGTGGGGTTGGTTTCGTTCCTGAACGCACGGGATTACAGTTGTCCTTCATGATTAAAATGAGCTGTGCATAGACCGCTCTGTGCTCCGATTTGGCCGCGCCGCTAGCATGTGCCCATGACTGTTCCCGCGAGTGTTCCCGGAATTGGCCCGCTGACTACCGTTTTCGTGTACGGCACCCTGATGCCCGGTGAGCGTAATGCGGGCGTTGCGGCGCGGGGGGGCACTTTTCGCGCCCAGCCTGCTACTTTGCACGGCTACCAGTTGCTGCATCTGACGCCGGAAGCCTACCCCGCCGTCATTCCCGGCAGCCCGCAAGACTTCGTGTTGGGGCACGCGCTGACCTACGCCCCCGCCGACTGGCACGCCGCACTGCCCTTTTTGGACGCGCTGGAAGGGACTGAAGAAACGCCGCCGTTATACACCCGAGAACGTGTAGAACTGGAGTTGCAAGGCGGCCAAACCTTGCCTGCATGGGTGTATCTGTATGCCCGCGCCGACCGCCTGAAGCAGCCCGGAGCCGACGCCATTGCCAGCGGCGACTGGCGAGAAGCCCCTGACCGGATGCGCCCGCGCCCCAGCGATAGGTAAGACTCCTCTCCATGAAAAACGCGTGTAATTTGACGGTTGACCCGGCTTGAAAGCTGCAAAGGGGCAGTGTAGAGGAACGAGTAAGAAGTCCGTATCAGACGGCCTGAGAGCGCAGGGCAGTTCACACATGAGCGTCTGATGTGTCACGCTACAGGCATGGCCCACATCCAACCGCAGCCGCTCTCTTCACAAGCCTTGCCGTCGCGTGCCGAGCGCCGCGAACAGGGCCGGAGCCTCCGCACCTCTACACCGCGCGAAAGCCACGCCACGTTTACCCCCGCCGCAGACCGGGCCAATGTGCTGGACGTGCTTCACGCGGGAACGCAGGGCTGTATTCCGGGCCTGATTCCGCTGCGGTATGGACGCATGGTGACTTCACCATTCGCATTTTTTCGGGGCACGGCGGGCATCATGGCGGCGGATCTGGCGCACACCCCCACCACCGGGGAGCGCGTGCAGGCCAGCGGCGACGCCCACTGCGCCAACTTCGGAGCCTTTGCCACCGGAGAGCGCAATCTGGTTTTCGATCTGAACGACTTTGACGAAACGCTGCGTGCGCCGTGGGAATGGGACATCAAGCGGTTGGCGGCCAGCGTGGTACTGGCGGCGCGGGGGGCCGGGCACAGCGAATCGGACGCCTGTTTTGCGGCCCAGAGCGCTGCGCGGGCCTACCGCCTGCACCTGCGCGAATACGCCTGCATGACCCATCTGGACGTGTGGTACGACCGCATAGACGCCACCGAAGCACTGGAGGACATGGCCGCCGACGCCCGCGAACAGGGCCAAGAAATGTTCCGCAAGGCGCAGAGCCGCACGCAACTGCACACGCTGGGCAAACTGGCGTACAAGGAAGGCAAACAGTGGATGCTGCGCGATGATCCGCCGCTGCTGACGCACACCGATGACCCCGAAGCCGCTTCCTGGCTGGATGAAGTGCGGGGCGGCTACTTCGACAGCGTGCCCGCTGACCGCCGGGCCCTCCTCTCGCGCTATCACCTGACCGATTGGGCGTTGAAGGTCACGGGCGTGGGCAGTTGTGGGCGGCGGGTGCTGGTGCTCCTGCTGGCTGCCGACGGCGACGACGTGATTTTTTTGCAGGTGAAAGAAGCGCGGCCCAGCGTGCTGGAACCCTACGCAGGCAAAACCGTGGCCCGCAATTCGGCGCACCGGATCGTGCGGGGGCAACAGCTGATGCAGGCGGCCAGCGATCCATTTCTGGGCTGGGCCACGCGCGGCGAACACTGTTTTTATGTGCGCCAACTGCGCGACATGAAGGGCCGTTTTGATCTGGAAGAGGTGACGCCGCGTTCTCTGGAAGAAATTGCAGAACTGTGCGGCTGGGCACTGGCCCGCGCTCACGCCCGCACCGGAGACGCCGCCACCATCGGCACCTATCTGGGCAAAAAAGAGAAGTTTGACGGGGCCATTGCCCGCTTTGCCACCCTCTACGCGGATCAGGCCGAGCGCGACCACGCCACGCTGGAGAAGGCCGTGAAGTCGGGGGCGATAGAGATAAAGGCCGATCCAGACGACAAGTAATTCAAATTAAATACCTCGCCGTAAAGTATTCGCTTTACCGAGCGGAGCGAGTATGGAAGAAGGTCGGGCGCACTGGGAATGAAGAGGTCCCGGCGCAGTTCCGGAAACTCGTAAGGTTAAATGCGCCCGACTTAACACGGTATCCAGATCAACACAAAGCGCCGCTTCACTTGGAAGCGGCGCTGAGTTGAGGCTGGACTCAGCGAACGATGCGCTGGCCCCGGCGAATGCCGAGCTTGTCCGTCAGGGTGATGTACTCGTCGTAGTTGGTACGCTCGAGGTACTTCAGCAGGCGGCGGCGCTGGCCGTTCATGAGTTGCAGGCCGCGCTGACCGTGCTTGTCCTTCTTGTTGGCGGTCAGGTGGCTGCTCAGGTTGCTGATGCGGGCGCTGAGCAGCGCGATCTGCACGGTGGTGCTGCCTGTGTCTTTGTCGCTCTTGGCGTTGTCCTGAATGGTCTGTTTCTTGTCGATCATAGTGAACCTCTCGTGTTATGGAGTCCCGCACGCAGCAGTCGGAGTAAGGACTGAAACAAGTATTGAGCTGACTTCAGTGGCCCCACCGCTCGCGGCGGCAAACGCTAGGGTAGCACAGGCAGGGGCAGCCTGCACAGGCTCCACGAGTCCCCAAAAATGCGGCCAAACTTGACATGGCTGCTCACCGCCCCTATCATTGCTACCGCTTCATCACCTGCTGGGGTGGCGGAATTGGTAGACGCACTAGCTTGAGGTGCTAGCGCCGCGAGGCGTGTGGGTTCAAGTCCCATCTCCAGCACCAACGCACTGCCGAAGTCCTTTACGGGGTTTCGGCGGCGTTCTTTTTGAGCCTCTGGAGTGCAGCTCTATTTGGCCCTCTTGCGGTTGCCCACGCCTGTGCTACACTCCCGAACGCATTGCTGGCGCAGCGCAGCGTGAACGCCTGAACCTGGTCAGGGCCGGAAGGCAGCAGCCATAAGGGATGATTCGCGGGTGCCGTTGCTCACCGGCAATGCTTTTTTCTTGTTCAGATAACACAGGACACCCCACAGGGAAACTCCGCTTCAGGCCGGGTTTCCCTGTTTTTAGGATTGCCGGGGGTTCAAACTGGTTCCATGCCTGCCCGACCCGCCACCCTTGCCGACGCCCCTGCCATTGCCCAGATTTATAACGAGGGCATAGAAGACCGAATCGCCACCTTTGAAACCCAGCTACGTACCCCGGATGACATTCGGGAACGCCTCAGCAGCCCGCTGGCGGCCCAGCATCCGGCGGTGGTGATCTCGGCGGCGGACAGCGTTGTAGCGTTCGCCTGGAGTGGCTCCTACAGCGCCCGTGAGGTGTACGCGGGCATTGGGGATCACGGCGTATATGTGGCGCGGGCCGCACGAGGTCAGGGGTACGGCGAGGCGGCGCTGAGATCGCTGATGGCAGCGGCCACAGTTGCGGGCCTGCACAAGCTCACCAGCCGAATCCTGACCGAGAACACCGCCAGCCGACGCCTGCACACCCGCTGCGGCTTCCGCGAGGTGGGTGTTCATCAGCGCCATGCCCAGCTTGACGGCCTCTGGCACGACGTGGTGACGGTAGAAGTGCTGTTATAGGCAGCAAAAAACAACCCGACTCGGTCAGAGGAGGGTTGGGAAAAGGAGGAATTAGAGTGCGCGGTTCCGCCAGAGGCTCGCGGCGTCATATGGAACAAGGCGCACCGCCGTTATGGTGCTGCTGCTCCGACACAGGCTTTGTGGTGATGTACCCAATCTGGCACGGCGTTTAAGGCCATCTCAAGCGGAGATCAAGACTCGCCCAATACGATCTTCCAAGATCCTACAAAGAAGCGCCTGAAATCATGCGGTGCGTCGGTGTGAGGTAAACCGTGCCTTTGCCCGAAAAGACGTACACGAAGCCTTCTCCGGTTCGCATGGCGTTTCTCAGTCCACGTACCAGCGGGCGCAGTTCTACATTCAGGGAGGCGCTGTACATCAGGGCAAGGTCGCCGTCTGCCGTCAGGGTCTGGCGGCCATCCAGCTCAATCACCTCTATTTCACTGACGGGCACGGGGCTTTCTACAGCAAAAATGCCCCGGCCCGACAGCTTGGGCTGGCGTAAACCGTTGCCCGACAGGATGCCGGAAATGCTGGAGTGCGTGTGCGTGCCGAGCTGCATGGTGTCCTGCGCCAGATAAAAAGCGCGGTCATCCAAGAGCATCGTGTCGCTGGGATCGCCCGACATTTCGGCAATGATGAAGTGTTTGCGGGTGGGTTCCGTCCAGACCTTGCCGTGTCCAGTAAAACGTGTGGCAAACGCGCTCTCACCCGACCCGGCGGTGGCGATGGCGCGGCGCAGGAAACCGCCCTGCTGCTGTTGCTGCACGCTGGCTTCCACCTGTCCCAGCGAATATTGAAAAGCTCCGGGCTCCAGCAACACGCCCGAGCCGCTCAATTCCGCTTCGATGGTAAAACGCCCGTCCATCTCCCGCGTTTCGCCCAGTTCGCCGTCTGGGGTGCGGGAAAAGCGGGTGACATGCGTCAGGGCATGAACCCGCAACGTGAGGCCCGAACCGACGTGCTCCTGTACCAATTGCATGTGTGACATTGAGCTTCAGCATGGCACAGTTGTGTTGATGGGCACACAGTTGCAGGGGCGCATCTATTTTTTATCCTTGCTGGCGCGTCAGCCCAAGCAAATCCAATTTAGCCGGATCGACTGAAACCAACTCAACCTCATTCACTCAGGTACTCGTCGGGTTCGATGCCTTCCAGCACCAGTCCCATCTGCTGACCTATGGCCTCGCGCATCTCGGCAGCCGACTCTTTGTCGGGTTTCCAGCCCTCGAAGCGGATTTCGGCCTGCCGCGAGTCCACCACGTTCAGCTCCAATTCGGGGTAGGCGTCGGCAGCCCAAATCTCCAGGCCTTCTTGCAAAAACCCCACCAGTTTGTCGGTGTTCCAGTCACGGGTGCGGCTCACGCCTTTGCTCACCGCAATTTTGATGGGCGCGGGCGGCACGAACCGGATGAGTACCTTTTTGTTCATGCCGCCAGTGTAGGGCTGCCAGAGGAGACACTGGGGCAAGAAGGGCAGCGAGCGGCATGCTCAGATTGGCTTGGGAATCAGCGCCTCGAAGAAGGCGTCGATGCCTTCTTGAGCGCTATGGACGTTGTCTGCCGAGCGGTTGACGAACAGAGTGTAAGACGTGTCGGCGTTTTTGCCCAAGCTCAGGTACACCGTTTCGGCGGGCAAATTGGTGTTGCCGTCAAACTGAATTTGAAGACTGCTGAGCAGGCGGCCATCTTGCCAAATCGGATGTTGGATAACAGTCGTGCTGCCGCGCAGTTGTCCAACTTCGGCTTCTATGCCGCTTGTCATGGACATTAGAAAGGAGCGCAGCTCATCTTGAGTGCCGACCTGATCGACTTGTTGATTCATGCGTGCGTTCACAACATCTTGGAATCGCGCCATAGTCCATTGTTCCATATTCACTCTTAGCGGCGCAATGAAAGCCGGTGGGCTGATCATCGGGTTGTATTCAGTACCTTAAGTAACGCCAGCGCCAGGGCTTCCACGGGTGTAGCAGCGTCCGCAACACACTCTAAGAGGCGTTCCGGTGCTCTACAGGTCACGCAGGCGCCAGCAAGTTCTACCGTCTCACCAGTGACCTGCCACTGCCACCCCCGTTCCTCGCAGGCTTCCCTCAGAGCCGCTTCCAAAAACAGCAGCCCACTCGAGGTCAGAGGGCGGAACATATCGGTGATCAGGCCCACCGTAATCCAGCCGTCATTGAAAGGGTAGTCGCTGTAGCGCACTTCTATAGCCAAAGCGTCGCGGGAAGAGGACTGCCGTACACGCTCCGGCAGGCACCGGGTCAGCTCCCGTAGCGTCTCCTCCCAAGGCATGATCCCTATTCTCACCTAATTTCGTCGCCAGCCGGGCCAGATGAGCGGCATCTTGTCCAGTTCATCCTTTCTTAAGTGGCCGCAGCGGCGCGTAAGCAGTTGGATGCTCTCGGCCCTTGCCGAATGCAGGACAGTGATTGACACTGATCAGCTACCTCTGATTGTGCGGTGGGTATACGCCGGGCCGCTTCGCATGGTTTCTAAGGATGGGAGGCAATAAAAAACCCCGTACTGGACGGGGTTTCTACTTGGTGCGCCCTAGTGGACTCGAACCACTGACCGACCGCTTAGAAGTGAGCCGCTACCTCATCCCAGCCCGCCCCGTTATAACTTCACTGATCCCATCAAGCACGTCTGATACAGCATATTTTGCCCTCGCTTCGGGCGGTTGCTTTCGGTTCATCCCGGCTTGTGCCGCCCTCTCCCGTTCCGGTTGGGCACGCGTTGGGCACGCCGGGGCATGGAGAAGAACTGGACAGGCTCCCATCCTGTGCGGCGTCATGCACTCTGAGCCCAATAAGTCCCATTTGGTCATTGCGTTTTGGGCCACCAACCTCTATATTTTTGTTAATCTAGTCAGCGTTTATTTAAGCGGCCTGTTTCCACTGTGGAGCGGGCCACTTTGCTGTGCTGAGTTTCACAAGCTGTGGATAACCCTGTGGATAACCAGTGGATAAGTCCCTAAATCGTGTGGGTAAAGTACCAAATAACAGGAGGTAATTTGACGCCTGTGGAAAAGGTACGTAGTTATCCACAGCTTATCCACAGGCAAACGCCATTTATCCACAATTTCATTCACAGGCCATATGTGCGCTGACACGTCTTTAAAGCCACTTATCCACAGTTTCCACAGGCCCTGTTACTACTACTACTATCTTTTAATTTATATAAGAGACAGGACAATCTTAGGCAGGAGGTGACAACAATGGACAGTACCCAAGAACACCAAAACAAAGCGCGTAAGAGTGCATCCGACCAAGAACACCACTCCCACGCGCCCCAAACAGCCAGAGGCCCCGCAAGGGGCAACCCCAACCTTTAACGACCCCACAGGAGGCCGCCCCATGACTCTAAACCAAGACAACCCCACTCGCCTCACCCGCAAACCTGAAGAGGCCGCGCCTATGTTGGGCGTCGGTAGAAACGGGGTCTATGACCTGATCCGCTCCGGACAGCTTCGCAGCATCCGCGTGGGCCGCAAGATTCTCATTCCGCTAACAGCCATCGAAGACTTCCTGAACGGCGGCACAAAATGAAGCGGCCCACCGGGGACGCGGTGGGCACTCCCGACAGACTAGCGCATCTGTTCCACCTTGCTCAGCAAGACGCCCAGCGCCCCGGCAACGCGGGCGGCGGCCTGAAGATCATGGAAGCCCTACTGACGCTGCCCTACTTCCGGCCCACCAATGGCGGGAAGGCGTGAGACTGAGCGACCTGCTAGACCGTGTGCATCTGCCGGAGGTAATCGCCCGCGAGTGTGGCCCGGAGACGGTGCGCGGCCTGAGTTATGAGCGAGGCGGCGTGATCTGTGACCCGCGCCCCGGCTGGCGCGAGACTCACCCCAGTTTCAGTGTGTACAAAGACCCGAAAGGCCGTTGGAGATGGAAGCGGCACGGCGGGGATGAGGCAGGCGGAGACGCCCTGACCTTTCTGGAAGCCATCGGCTACCGTCCAGAACATGCCCGCGAAGAGTTGGCCCGTCATGCCGGAGTATCGCTGGATACGTGGACGCCCAGCCCCACACGGCCCGCGTATGAGGCTCCTGACCCACTCCGGGCAGTACGCGGGGCGCTGCAACGGTGCGCCCCTCTGAGTCCTGAAGATTTGGGGCGGGTGCATGTGTTGCTGGACTATCTGAGTCTTCAGAACGTGGCAGGGCGTGACCTCAAGCGGCGCGGCCTGTACGGGTGGCATGGACTTGGGGCGGGCCAGTTGCGCCGAGACTTTATAACCAAAGATGGCCGGATGCTGGCCCACGCCGGGGCGCTGGCCTTCTTCCTGCGCGGCCCGGACGGGCAAGCATGGGGGCTGAAGGTGCGGAACATGGGCACTGCAGACGCCTTACAAGCATCCGGACTGGATCGGTATGTGTACCGGATTGGGCGGCACGGTGCGCCCGCGTGGTGTTCCCCCAAGTACGGGCAGGGTGCGGGCGTGTTGATCGTCGAAGGGGAATTGAACGGGGCAGCGGCGGCGCGGGCGCTGAAGCTGGCAGGCTCCAGCCTGGACGTGCAAGGGCTGGCAGGCGCGGGCGGTGCGCCGTTCCTCACGGGGCTTCAGGGCCAGACGGTGTTCCTGTACACCGACCCGGACACAGCGGGCGCGGCCTGTCTGGAGCGTGTAGCGCAAGTGGCCCATGCTGCCGGGGCGCGTGAGGTGCGGATACTGGCCCCATTCTCTGAAGGCGACTTCTGCGACCTGTGCGGTACGCACGGCGCGGCGGTGTTTGGTGGCCTGCTGATGGAACGGGTGGACTCTTACACCACTCACCACACCGTTTCACCAAGTGGTGAGAGCGTAGCCTCTCCCTTCTCACCACCACACCAAACCCCTAGGCGTGGTGTGGTGGTAGAAGTCTCACCGGAGCAAGTGGCGCTGAGAAAGTACCGGGCCAAACTTCGCAAGTATGGGGGTGTGCTGTGACTGCCCCTCGTGAGCCTCGCGCCTTGCGCGTCTTCAATGGACAGACTGCCCCGCCTGTCAAAGCGGTGGAATGGTTGGTGGAACGGTTCTTAGCACGGGGCGCGGGCACGCTGCTGTTTGGACAGCCCGGCGTAAGCAAGAGTGCCCACACCGCGCATCTTGTGGCCTGTTTGGTAGCAGGGCAACCCTTCGCACACTTGAAGACCTCTAGGCGTGGCCTCCGGGTGCTGTATCTGGACTTCGACGGCTCGTGGGAATGGAACCATGAACTTTTTGAGGCGGCCTTTCGCGGTGTGGGCATTGAGGGCATCCCTGAAGCATTCGTCTACTACAGCCCCAACACGGAAGAGTGCAACGCGCCAGAAGAGGGTGAGGGGTTGAAAGCTCTGGAGGCGATGGGGCCAGACATTGCCCAGACGGTGAAAGACTTGAACATAGATTTGGTGATCTGTGATTCGTTGGGCCAGATGATGATCGGAGACACCAACAACGGGCAAGAAGTGGCGCTAGCCCTGCGCTTGGGCTTAAATCCAGCACGCAAGGCAGGCGCGGCGGTGTTGGTGATCGACCATGCCACCAAATCAGCGGCGGGCGGCGTGGGCATTCCTACCCCGATGGGTAGCCAGCAAAAGCGGGCGTGGGCGCGTGTCTCTGTCGCTCTGGAGGGTGAGGAACTGGACGGAAAAACCGTCACGCGCTGGAGTGTGGACAAGAGCAACACAGCACCGTTTGAACCCTTCCACACTCGCCTCAATTTCACCAACACAGGCGAGCGGTTGGAGGTACTTGATTTGGACTTTTTGGGCGAAGCTGGCCCCCGGATCGTTCACCGTGAGCGAGATGAACGGGCACAGGAAGCCCAGCGGGAGATTCTGGACGCCCTGCAAGATGGGCCACTGGTACGGGCCAAACTAGGCGGGAAGGGTGGAACGTTTGACCGGGCGCTGAAGACTTTGGAGACAGCCGGGCAAGTAGTGAAGCTGGAACGGGGACTGTATGGTCTGCCAGAACATGCGCCGGACGTTTCACCACCACACCAACCCTTGGGAAGTGGTGTGGTGAAAAGAAGCGAATCCAGCCCTGCCACCTTTTCACCACCACACCAAACCCCTACATCTGGTGTGGTGGTGAAAGAAGACGTGATGATTCTGGTAGAGCTAGCGGAACCTGTGGCGATTGAGGAAGAGGTGCTGACGTGGTAGCGCGTGACCTTCTCCGGGAATTGGAAGGGCGCGGCGTGCGGTTAGGCGTGCAAGAAGGGCAACTGATCGCCCGCGCCCCGGCTGGAGCCGTCACGCCGGAATTGGCCGCTCAGATCAAGGCCCATAAAGAAGACTTGCTGAAGGAACTTCAGGCGGGCGCGGCGGGACAACTCGCGCCCCTGCCGGAACCCCTGACCCGGCTTATCAGGGCCGCAGCGGGCAACCATCTGAACCGCTCCGGCTTCCTGCCTTCCGGGATCGTGCCCAACTTGGGGCTCTACGTGCTGACGTGTGCGGCCCTATACGCTTGCCACTGCGACTCGGCGCAGCAACTGGCCCACCTCTGGGAAGCGCGGGCGGCGTGGGCCTCGTGAGTGGCTTGAGGTGGGCGAGCGGCCCAACCCCCCCCGTACTGAAAGGTGGGTGGGCCTGTGAGCTTGCCAGCGGGCATACCGCAAGGGCTGACAACAGGTGAAGTTGCCCGCGCCCTGCATCTCAAGGAAGAGACGGTGAAGCGGGCACTGACTTCCGGGGCGCTTCCCTCATGGCAAATTGTCGAGGGGCGCGGGTGGCGTTACGTGACGCCGGGAGCTTTGGCGTCCTATGCAGCGGCGCGGGGGCTGTCTGTGGACTGGGAAGAGTTGCTCTGAAGATACACTCTGGTATGAGTCGATTTGTCCGGTTTGAAGACGGTGGCTATTACAACTTGAATGAAGTCAGTGCCTTCAGGATTGAGCCTGAGATAGCAGTGAATGACCGCGCTGTTAATTCCCTTACTGGCACAACGCCTTCAGAAGTGAACGCACCTCCTCAAACAGGACACTATTCAGTGATTGCGAGAATGAAACAGATTTCAGGAGAGCGCACACAAGAGTTGGTAGTAGGAGTTTTTCCCAGTCAAGAAACGGCAGAGCAATTTATAGAACAGTTCTCCCAATAACCCATTCCCCCTGTTTACCCCGTCTGGCCTGACTTGCCCGGCGGGTGTTTTGCATTGTGGGGCATGACCTTAACCCACCAAATCAAAGAAGCACAGCAAGCCCTCGCAGACCTCCTCGCCGATGAAACGGAACTCTCGAAGCTCGAACAGGAACAAACCGCAGAACTGCACAGCCTCAAGGCAGGCGGTTCTAAAGACTTTGCTCACCTCGCCACGCTAGAAGGCAAGCGGGCGGCGCTTGCCTCCATGCTCACTGAGCAGCGCGGCCACATCACACAGGCCCGCACGCGCCTCACTGAACTGGAGACGGCACGCGGGCGCGAGATTCACCTGGAGCGCATCGAAGAGATTGCAGGCCAAATCCGGCAGACCCGTGACAGCCTTCATGCGGGCCGACTGGCCCTGATTGACACCCTCAGGCCGGAACTGGTACGGCTTATGGGACTACATAGGGAGTGGGACGCGCTGCGCGTTGCATTTGTCGCAGAGGCGCGGGAGATGGGCCTTGTGCTGTACCCAGATCATTACGGCTTCCCTCGGGAAGGGTCAGCGGCTGGAATAGAAGCGATGTGGGCAGAGCTTGAAGCGCGGGGCGGGGATGTGGACGCCCTCAAACTGACGCCGGGCACAGCACCGCAGATTGTCGGGCAAGTTGCTGACCCTCTGCCGTTTGAGATGGCTGGGCCTGCTCCAGCGTCAATAGAGGTGGCGGTTCCTCCATTGGTGGGGAATCTGTACCTACAGGCTCTCCAGCTTCAAATGCATTTACAGAGCCGTCAAGCGCGATTTGAGCGCGAGACGCAGCGGGCCGCTGTGAAGGGTGGGCGGCATGGCTAACCCCAATGCAGACCCGACCAAAGCACGGCAGGCCCGGCGAAGGAAAAGACAGGGGCAACCCGGCACGCTTGAAGATGCCCGCGCCCTGCTGTGGCGTGCCCTGGAACGGGCGGGAGACTTGCTGGAGGAAGAAGACCCGCTGCTGAGCTTGAAGGCCATTCACGCTATCTCTCAGGGCGCGTCAGCGTATGCCCGCATTGTGGAAGTCGGAGAGATTGAAGCCCGTCTAGCGGCACTGGAAGGGCAAGCAAGCGAAATCACAGAGCCGCAGATAGGGCGGGGGGCAGCATGACAAAGAAACGGCTGGAACTCCTGGAAGCCCGGCACAGTATCCGCGTGAGTGCAGTAGAACGCCGTGCCATACAGCCTGACACCCTCCATGAACTTGCCCGGCGTGTGTGCCTTGCCTTGCCAGAAGACCTCCAGGCCACAGTGGAGGCAGACGGGGCGCGAGGTTATGCGGCATTGCTGGAAGCATGGTGGGAAGTCGGAGCGGGCGAAGTGACACCACAGACAGCACTAGAGGCGTATCTGCTGGCCTTTGAGGGCGGTACGGCATGAAGGGCAAAGGCGGCGCACTCGCCCGGCTTGAGCTGTTGGAAGCACGGGAACGGGAACGCATCGAAGCAGTCGAAACGGAGAAAGACCGTGAGGTAACAGAGGCAGCTTTACGCTTGTCTGACCCTATGCGGGTGGCCCTGTATGAATGTATTCACGCTGAGGACGCAGGCGGGGCATGGTGGGCAGAAGTCCTGGCAGCGGGCAAAGCAGTATGTGTGGAAGTCTTGCCCGGTGGGGATGCGATATGGGCGTGGGATCGGAGTCTAGGAACGTTGCCAGACGGCACGCCTTCACCACTGGCTCCAGTCGGAACGGCGGCCTACTTTGAGGCGGAAGCGGCCCGCTGTGAAGCTGTGGGGCTTAAGGCGCATGAAGCAGACTTGCCGGAGGGATTGAGCGAAGACGCTCTAGAAACGTTCTGCCGTTGGGCTGCAGCGCGGGCCTACCTGACAGCCCATCTTGCCCACGTGATCGGAGAGGGTGCGTAGCAGATCGTTATGCAGTTCCTGACAGGGGTAAGGATCAGCTTTACCCCTGTTTGCCGGGTGTGCTATCACTTCCGGCAAACTCACCACATCAGGACACACAGCGGGACACACGCCGGGAAAGGCAAAGCGGGAAAGGCCCGCTCAGACAGAGAACGGCGCGAGGCAGTCGGGACAATGCCGGGACTTTTTCAAGGGTGGCGATTGTGGACGATTACGGGCGGGCGAGTCTCTTTTAAAGGTGGCAAGTATTGGCTACTTAGCCGCCCCAACAACTCAAGGGTGCACGGTGGGCCACTCTTCGCGGGTGGCCTTCAGTGTTTGAAACCCCAGCGGTGCGCTGCCCTATTGCCAGTGGCCCTCCGACTAAAACAGATATGCGGCAACCCTGGGCTGCTAGGTGTGATACGTATGAGAGTGCATGAAGAAACTAACTCTCGGCTTGCTGGCTCTCACTTCCATCACTTTGGCCTCCTGCGCTCCCAAATACACGGCGGCCACTGCTAAGCCCGTCAGCGACATGAGTTGCGCTGAAATCAAAACTGAAATCGGGCAACTCAACAGTGTTCGCGCCGAAGCCGAGGCTAAGAAAGGCTTCAGCAAAGAGAACGTACTGTGGGCCGTGTTCTTCCTCCCCGGCGCAGTTGTGAACGAACTAGATAATCGGGAAGTCATTGCTAAAGTAGATGCTCGCTCCGGTGAACTTGTGAAGGCAAACTCTGCTAAGGGTTGCCCTTCTCTCTAAACTCCCCGGTTGTCTTCACTTCTTTTTTGAGCTGTAGAAGGCAGCGCCCCCATGAATTTGGGGGCGTTTTGGCGTGTGTCTTGATCTGTACTGCCGGTTTGCCATTAATCGTTTTCCCCGCGCTGGGCGCATTGTTTTTACTAGCAGTGCGTTTTTGCCAGTAATCATGTTTTGCTAGTAATGCCTGCGCTATCGCTGATAGCAACGGCGGCCCACCTGGAGTCTCACACGCTACGCAACCCCTGTTCTGGAGTAGTGAACCAAGTGCTATGGTCAGGCTATGCCAACCATCACCGTCGTTTGATCGAAAGACTTGTCACCACTGACCGCATGAACGCGTTTGACGCTTTCAGAGCATGTGGTTCGACCCCTTCTGTCTTAGACACTCGAGGTGAATACGGATGGCAACCTTACACTTGATTGTGGGGCTCCCCTGTGCGGGCAAAACCACGTACGCAAAGAACCTTGAACTCGAGCACTCTGCGTTGCGGCTCACACCCGACGAATGGCACACTCGTTTGTTCGGCCAGGATTTCACTCTGGACTTCGTGCACCCGGAACACGACGCGCGGCATACGCTGATCGAAGACCTGATGTGGGCTGTCGCGGCTCGAGTGTTGCAGCTTGGCACCGATGTGATTCTCGATTTCGGCTTCTGGGGCAAAAGCGAACGTGAAGATTACCGAGCGCGGGCCACAGCACTGGGCGCACAGTGCGTCGTGCATTTTTTGAATGTCCCTCAAGAGGTGTTGCTGTCTAGGCTGGAGGACAGAAATGCGCGGCAGCCACAGGGAACCTTTCAAATCTCCGCATCAATACTGCTTGAGTGGATGCAGATTTTTCAGCCTCCGACTGAAGACGAACTGACCTGCTGGACTTAATCTGTACTGCCAGTTTGCCAGTAATTGTTTTTCCTCCGCTGGGCGCATCTGCCATTTGATGACAGACACATTTCTTCTCCGCGAGCGAAGGCCAAGCCCCCGCACCCTTCAGGCGGCCACACTGTTCAGTCAGACGCGTTCGGATCGCGGGGCGCTTGGATGTGGCGACCCAGCGGGCGAGTACTGGGAATGGGCGTAAGTCTGGCGGGTGGATTGAGAATTTTTTGCACGGCCAGGACGTTCAAACCAAGGGTTTTAGCCAGTCTATCCGCGTCCCAGCCTTTAAAAACTTTTGCTACAGCAAGCTCACCAACGCCGAACTTTAAGCCCTGCAACTTCCAAACTGCTGGGCCGTGATGGATGGGATCAAAGCCATTCACTGGACGGTGACCAATCCACGGAAGAGTTTAAGCACCCTGCAGCGCCATATCAGGTCATTGAACATGCCTTACCGTATCGTCCAAGAAATTACACAAATATTTCAGCTCAACAGAAGTGAGGGCAAAAGTGTAGCCCTCTGAATCCTCAAAATAGCTCGTGCTGAACGTAGAAAAGGTCGCTCAACGGTTTAAGTGAATCAAGAGGGAGTCTGTCGTCTACCCCCTCACTATTAAAAGCAGGCCCAAAGTGAGAGACGGTTCTTATACTTGGTACAAGTTTTGTATTCATTGTGTTTGGCCTTCCGTTTCTCCAGAACGGGAAGGGCAACCGGCTGTAACGGTCATCAGATAAACATCTGCGGAAGTTTCGCGGATGAGGCGCACAGCTCTCAAGTCATGGTGCTGGAAAGCTCAAGAGGAACGCAGTGTCTTGATCTGTACTGCCAGTTTGCCAGTAATCGTTTTTCCCGCGCTGGGCGCATTGTTTTTACTAGCAGTGCGTTTTTGCCAGTAATCATGTTTTGCTAGCAATTGCCAGTAATCGCCTTCGCTGTGGCAGATAGCAACGGCGGGCCAAACCGCACAACCCTCACACCCTCAAGGCGCTGGAGAACAGACAACTTTTGACAGCCTGCCACTTCCGTTTTAAACGCGAGTGGGCAGGCTTTTTATGGGGGGCGGTTTGTGCTTCCCCCTGCCATACCTTTTACGGGTTGCCCCCAAAAAGGCGCGGCGTTCCTTCGATGGGGCGAGTCTCTTTTTAAGGGTGGCAACATCTGGCAAGTCACGCGGGCAGAGTGAGGGTGTCTGGAATGCTGACGCCCAGAGCGGGACGCATGAGCGGGCTTTTTCTCCGACCATATTGGCGGCGTGGACAAAATGGTACAGGAAGGCCATACCTTGACAATCCTTGCCAGGCTGACGCCCAACACGGCGCAGGAATACTCGCGTTTGAAGCGGAAGAACCCCCCGCAGAACGTTATTTATCGTTAGGAGTCGGGACGCTGTACGGGGGTTTTACCGGAGGCGGTAAAAGGCTCACTAGCCTCAGAACAGGGCAAGCGCATTTGTTACCAGAGCCGCTAGAAACTCCAGAATGAATACCGTGTGCCAGACGTAGGGTATTCACTTCTTTTTTTGGTGGATCGTGACTAAGTGGTGACAAAAAGCAGAGCAAGTACACGCCCTCTCTTTTTAGTCGGGGAATACCGGGGAATTAATCTCAAGTTTTATCAGGTTCCCGTTTGAAACGGAGGCCCGCTGCAAGGGTGTTGCTGGTTGTCAACACCCCATGACGAATCCACACCCGGCACACCCCCATGACCAATCCACACAGAGAGCGAAGGCGGGTCACCTCATGATGAATCCACACGGGCGAGCGTTACCCAGCGTCACTCAGGCCGGGGCGATGGGCACTGTGAGTAATACTCACGGCGGCCTCTCAGGGTTACGAATTGCTAATAACTTCGACGCCTGCCCACTGTCACAAATAGTGAGAGCGACGCCCAGCGCATCCAAATAGCTTCTAATTACCATGATTGTCGTAACTAGAACGGTTAATCGTGTACAAACAGCAACAATACAGATTTATGGGCGTACGATTTTTAAGTCAATAAACTTGACTGCTTCCTTGTAGTGGAGTTCAAAACGAAGATAACTAGCTTTGGCAAATTGTTCAACGTACTTATCGGGCTTTCTTCTATCATAGGAAGCAAAATTGAAGTAACTATACATTTCGTATGACACAACCTCGTTTTTATCATTTAGGATGGCCTCTGGATCTATCCACCCTCCAGTCGTTATCCGGGTGATCTCTGACTTTCTTGCATCTAGAAAAACGAGTTGTGGAACTGGGTGAGTCGCATCCACAAAATTTTCTGCTGTTCCGGTTATAACGACCGAAACATCTCCCCCTTCCAAGGGCCCGATATTGCTCAGCGGAGCACCAATTCTCTGCATTCGCCCTACTTCTCTAAAGCACGAGAGGTAGACCGCACGCTCAGGGCTTCTCATACGAATAGATATGTTTTTATTCTCAAATACCAGCGTACCACCCGTTTCCTGGCTCACGCGCCTTTCAATCTCTTCGTCGGTAAGATCAGGGGTTAATGCCAGCGCTATACCTAACTGACAGAATGTTGTGAAACGTTCGGGTGAAAGCGTGTTGTTAAAAAGAGTACTTGATACGGTTTTGATCGGAGACTCAGCGACAGCGTGGCCAAGTATAAGCAGGGCAATGAGTGCGGCACAGCGAACCATCATGCTCGTACAATACTGTTCTTAGCGTAAGTTTTTTAATTTTTATGGATTTTTGCAGCCTTAGCTAAGCTCCAGCTTTCAGGATGTGGCAAAACGTCACGACTTGGAGCGGGCGAGCTTGTAACAGATCATTACGACTTCTGGCAGCGGATCGGCAAACAGGCGGCAATAGAGCGGCAAACAAAAAGCCCGCCTCCAGATGGGGCGGGACAGTCTAGGAAAGTTTGACTCTCAGGGCTTAGGCGCGTACCTGTGGAAGCCCAGACGGGACAGCACAGCGGCACAATCGGGCAGCGGCGCGGCAAACTGGGCATATACCTGTAGGTTTAGTGTCTGACCTACGCTTATAACTTCCGGGGCGGGTTCATGGGCGAGCATAGTAGCCGCGTCCATATCTGCCGGATCGAACTGCAGGGCCATGACAGCCGTGTGCGGGATGAAGGCGTGAACCGCTTCTAGACTCTCTGTCAGAGCGAGTACGTCGAAGCCTTCCGGCGTTTCGCGAGCTTCCAGCAACACGGGCAGAGGGTGAGTCATGCGCCTTCCTCCAGGGCGGCAAGCTGGGCAAGCACCGGGGCGCGGGTGCGTTCGATGCACTCCAGAGCTTCGCGGCACTGTTCAGCGTTCATGGGGGGCTGAATGTGGACTGTGCGGGTACGCGCCTCATGCTGTGCCGCTTCTTCCCCGTCGAAGACTTCCGCCATGTGCCGGAACCGCTCGCCCAGATCAGGGCGGCGGAACGTTTCACCCCACACGCTGATCCACGCGGCCACAGATTCACGGATCAACAGTTCTAACTGTCCATACGCAGCGTCATACAGCGCATGACGGCGGAAGCACTCAGGGCACAGGTGGAACGGGGCATAGGGCGGATCGAAGTACAGCACGGCGTGAGGCGCTTCGCAGTTAAAGCACTTGCCAGTCAAGGCAGGGGCAGCGGGGGTGAGCGTGTGCGGTTCAGTCATGGGCAGGCCTCCAGTGTGGTGTGAAGGGGGCACATGGCCCCCATGCGGATTACGCGGCGTGAGTTTGCTGGAGGAAGCGCCACACGGCGCGGGCGTCCGGTTCAGTGAGCAGCGCGAGGCTGTACACAGGGGCATCTAAGGCAGCGGAAGCGAAGGCGTAATGCTCGCCACTAGGAACGCCATAGCGGGCCATGATCCGGTGCAGCTTAGAAGCGCGTGCTTTGCCAATGGGGGCAGCTTCCAACGTTTCAGAGATCAGGGTGAGGGTGTCAGCGGCCCCCAAGATGCTGACGGCGCAGGCCAGTTCTGCCGCTTCCCCGTCAATGTCGGCTTCGATGCCCGCAGCGGTGCTAGTCAAGGTAACGGTGTGGATGGCCGTGCCAGTCACGACGCTGCATTCACGGTAGGTAATGTGAGCTTCCCAAGTGCGGGTCATGGCGCGGGGTGCGGTATCGTTCATGGCGGTTCCTTCTGTTCAGGGGGAGTCAGTCAGGGGCGTTTACTTCCTACGGTGTGCGCCCCTTTCTGCTGTCCATATGATAGCACTTACTGCTATCATGTCAACACCTAGTGCTATCTTTGGTGCTACTATCTGAGGATGGATGAGTACAACGCCACTACGGACGCGGCAACGGCTGTACGCGTCGAACTGGCCCGCAAGGGTATGAATCAAGCTGACTTAGAGCGGCAGATGGGTGTGACTAGGGGCACGGTCAGCCGTGCGCTGGCAGGATCACCCTTAGATGAACGCTCCAAAACTTGGCCCGCCATTTTGGAGACTCTGGGCTTAGAAATTATCGTTAGGCCCAAAAGAACCTAACTTCACGCGTCCCACGCTTTCCCGGCGTGAGGCAGGCAGCGGGAACGGGGTTCTGGTATGGCAAAGAAAGTAGAGACACCCAAGCGGGGCAACGGGCGCGGCAGTGTGCGGCGACTTCCTTCCGGGCGCTGGCAATGGCGGGCCACCATCGAACTTCAGAGGGGGGAAATTCTCCGGACAGTGGGCACAGTGGACACCAAAACGGAAGCGGAAGAGGCGCTGAGCCGTGCCCGGACAGACGCGGGGCGCGGGCAGTTCAACGTGACCCACAGCACGACCCTTGAGGAATACGTCAGGGCGTGGCA
>NZ_CP097149.1:1512500-1720000 GCF_023370075.1 Deinococcus sp. QL22 | reverse complement strand
AGGGCGCGGACTTTGGCAGCCAGATCAGCCAGATCAGATACACCCAGCGACAGGGCCGTGCGTTCCCGCGTTCCCATCAGCCCGATTACCAGCGGAAAAGGGCTGCCTTTGACATTTTCGAACAGTACGGCGGGGCCGCCTGCCTTGACCAAACGGTCTGCGATTTCAGTGATTTCCAGTTCTCGGTCTACCGGAAAAGGCACGCGCACGAGTTCGCCCCGGTCTTCGAGCAGCCGCATAAAGGTTCTCAGGTCAGGAAATGCCATGACGCGAGTGTAGAGGCCAGGGGCCGGGTCAACCGTACCGGAGAAGGCAAAACTGGGCAGATTGGTTAAAGCGGCTCATCCCACTTTTGGCCGACGCCCCGCGCCTACTGCGCCGCTACGGTACGGGCATGACACAACCAGAGCCAGCGCCGCACCCTCCATCTGTGTCCACTGAGCTGCATCCCCTGACTCCCGCGCCGACCTGGGACGCGACATCCCGGCCCCGGCCAGAGCGGGCGGCGTGGCCTCTGGGGGTGGCGGCAGTGGCTGGGATAGCGGCCTACGTTTTGACCATTAGCACGGACGGACAATCGGGCCTGAATGTAGCGATCTGGGTGGCGATCTGGGTCGGTTTGCTGCTGTGGAGTACGCGGCGGCGCAGCCAAACTCCGACCCGTGAAGGACTGACGCTGCTGGGCGTGGCGCTGGCCTTTGCCCTGACCTTTGCTCTGTGGGACGCTCCGGGCGAGTTCCAATTTTTGAACGCGCTGGCCTTAGTACTGGCGCTGGTGCTGGGGGCGGCGGTCTGGCGGCACGCGGGGCTGGCAACCACCGCCACTGGGCGCATGACAGGCATGATCTTCACGGGCGGATCGCGGCTGTTCTACGGCCCCTTTGCCTTGCTGGAACGCTTTCCGTGGGGGAAATTGCGCGGAGCCAAGGCCGGACGGGCCACGCCTTGGCTGACTGGCCTGCTGCTGACCGTGCCGGTGCTGCTGGTCTTCGGCGGGCTGCTGGCCGGGGCCGACAGCGGTTTTGCCGACCTGATTTCGGGCCTGTGGCGCTGGAATCCAGAGAACCTGATTCAAAGCTCGTTTACGGTGCTGCTGTGGGTGGCCTTCGCGGGCGGCCTCGCGTACCCGGCGCTGATGGCGCTCTCCCCTACCCTGCTGGGAACCGCCACCGACACGCCAGAAGAACGCGGCGGGCGCTTGGGTCTGATCGAAACAGGAATGCCTCTGCTGGCGCTGGGAGCTTTATTTCTGGTTTTCCTGTTTACACAACTGCCCTATTTCCTCAGCGGCATCACACTGCCCGACGGCTTTACTTTTGCCGAATACGTGCGGCGCGGCTTTTCGGAGTTGCTGTGGGTGGCGTTCCTGACGCTGGGGCTGCTGCTGGCTGCCTACGGCCTGACCCGGCCCAATGTGCGGGCACAGGCCACTTACCGCCTACTGAATTTGGCCGTGTTGCTGCCGCTGGCGCTGGTGCTGGTCAGTGCGGCCAACCGTTGGCGACTGTACACGCTGGCTTACGGCCTGAGTGAAATCCGCGTGCTGGGGGCGGCCCTGTTGGTGTGGCTGGTGCTGGCACTGGCATGGCTCGGCGTATGTCTTTGGCGCGGCACGTTGCGGCGCTTTGCTTATCCGGCGTTGCTGGCAGGCTTTGGCACGTTGCTCCTCGCCACCCTGATCAATCCCGGCGCACTCATTGCCCGCGTAAATGTGGGGCGTGAACTCGCCGCCGTGACCAACGTGACCCGCAGCACGCCGCAACAGGCCGATTTGTGGAGCTTGATCCAATTGGGAGCCGACGCTGTGCCCACGGTGGTAGCAAATCTGGACACCCTCACCCGTGATTGCCCGCCTGGTGAATGCGGCTACATGGATCACCGGGAGTATGTGATTTTAAAACTCAAAGAGGAATTCGGCGCGGCGCGTGATCCGCGAGTTTGGAATCTCAGTCAGGAGCGGGCGCGGCGGGCGGTGCTTGGGCTTCGGGAGTGATGGCGGGGCCGTCAAGGGTCTAAGAAAAGCTATTGCGGGCGCTGAGTTTATGGCCCAGTCCCCAGCGCTTCAGTTCATCGCCTTCAACCGTTCCTGACGTTCCAGCGACACGGGCCACGGATCGCGCAGCCACGGACTCTGCGGGTCTTCCCGTAGCCAGCGAATGCTCCCCGCGTAGCGTTTGTTGCGTGTGCCGTCCATCAAGCCGCCCGATTTCCAGAACTCTGCGCCTGCCAAAAAGCTTTGACCGTATGTGTCCCAACTGTCGAACAAGTCCTGGGCAATGATCCGGCACTGACGCAGAATCCGCCCGCATTCGGCTTCCGAGAGGTAGCCCAGCGCGTGGGCCATAGCCGCCACATCCACGGCGCGGGCCAGATCGAAGGCCGCGCCGCCCGCCTCTCCTACTTGGTCTTCCCATTTTTTCACCACGCCCGCCTCACGCGCCCTGCCCTTCGTGTCCTCACCCTCAGCGACGGCTTGGCGCACCTGCGCGTAGGGCAAGCGGTGGCCGCTGTCTATCAGCCACGCGAGGCTGTGCAGGGCCGATGTGTGGTCAGTGATGTCCCAGCCCTCTTCCAGCACCTTTCGCAACTCGTCTTCCTGACCGGGCGGCGGCGTCAGGCGGTAGAAGTATTCCAACTCGCGGGCACCTTCCTCGTGCGGAAAGATTTCCAGCCAGATTTCGGTAAACGGGGCGCGGAGGTTGAGGGCGAAACGGTCAGCGGGAGAAAGTGCGGCGGCAGCGGCTTCAAACCGCGCTAAGCGGGCCTTGGCCTTGGCCTGCTTCTCGGCGGTCTGCACAGCTTTGGCTGCCACTTTTTCCTCTTTGGCTTCTGCTATGCCTTCGCGTGCGCCTTCCAACATGGCCCGCCCTGCCCAAATGAGGAGCATGACCACCAACACCACAGCAACAGGCACCAGCAACCGAAAAACGTCCATAAGCCCCAAGCTATCCCAGCCAATAGAACGGCCCCTACACGTTTCCGATAGTCTTTGGGGTATGACCGCCAATGCTGCTGCCAACCCGATTGACGCTAATCCGATTGAACAGATGCGGGCCGCCCTGCAAGCCACCGACCTCGACGGCTGGCTGATCTACGACTTTCAGGGCCTGAATCCGCACGCGGCGAAAGTGCTGGGATTGCCCAAAGAGGCTTTCCTGACGCGCCGATTTTTTGTGTGGGTGCCGCGTGAAGGGCAGGCGGTGCTGCTGCACAACCACATCGAGGGCGGCACCTGGGCCAACCTGTCGGCGGGCTGGGGCGTGGAGCGGCGGGCCTTCGGATCGCATGACCAACTGGACAGTGCCCTGCGCGACATGGTGGCCGGAAAGCGCGTGGCGATGGAATACAGCTCACTGGGGGCCGTGCCGTATGTAAGCCGCGTGGACGCCGGAACCGTGGAGCGCGTGCGAGCGGCGGGGGCAGAAATAGTATCGAGCGCCGATCTGTTGCAAGCCTTCCTGACGTGGAGCACCGAAGATTTGGCCGCCCACGAGCGGGCTGTAGCTGTGCTGATGCAGGCCAAAGACGACGCCTACCGCCTGATTCACGAGCGGCTGAAGGCAGGCCAACCCGTGACCGAACTGGACGCGCAGGCCGTCATCGGGCGGGCGATAGAGGCGGCGGGCATGGTCAGCGGCCACGCAGTAAATGTGAGTTTTGGCGTGAATGCCGCCGATTCCCACTACGAACCCAGCCCTGAACAGCACGCGACGCTGGACTGGGGCCAGTGCGTGCTGATCGACCTGTGGGCACAGGAACCGGGCCGCCCGTTTGCCGATGTGACTTGGGTAGGCTACGCGGGCCAACCGTCTGACACATATTTGGATGCGTGGCGGGCAGTGGCGGGGGCGCGGGATGCGGGCATAGCGCAACTGCTGGCGGGCGGCGACCTGAGCGGCTGGCAGATAGACCGCACCGTGCGCGACACGATGGGCGCACCCTGGAGCGAATTCTTCTTTCACCGCACCGGGCATGACCTCGGCGTGCAGATTCACGGCAGCGGCGCAAACTTAGATGACTACGAAACCCGCGATACCCGCCGCCTGACCCCCGGCCTGTGCGTGACCGTGGAACCCGGCACCTATCCGGCAGCTCAGGGGTTCGGCATCAGGACAGAGGTGGACGTGTACCTAGACCCGGCGGGCGCACGAGTGACGACTGATATTCAGCGGCAGCCCTTTGTACTGGGTGCGGGCGACTGGGAAGCGGTGCGGGCGGCGGCTTACGGGGAATAAGGGCGGAGTGTGAGGGCAACCGCTTGAGCTTGAGCTGAAAGCCGTTCTCAGACCCTTCGACCCTAGACCCTTAGACGCCCTTCCCTCCCGCCTGAGCGCAGGCCCTCACCCCAAAGCCCAACATTACGGCAGGCTTCATCCGACTCACCCGGTCAGTTTGCGGCAAATGCTCTAGGCTAGGCGCATGGCGAATCTCGGCTCCTCCACGGTCATGCTTACGGGCGCGGGCGGCGCACTCGCCACCGCGATAGCTCAGGAATTAGAAGATGCAGGCGCACAAATTGTGCTGGTGGGGCGCGGTGAAGCGTTGGCGAAGGCCGCCGACCGCTTTCCCGCCACCGAAGTCATAGATGTAGACCTGACCGACCCAGCCAGCATTGATCTACTCCGCAAGGTCAAGGTAGACACACTGGTGCATACAGCGGGCGCATTTTCTATGCAGGACGCGCAGAAGGCCACCACCACCGATCTGAACGCGATGTTCGGGGCCAATATGCTGACCCTCTTTCATGCCGTACAGGGCGTATTGCCCAGCATGCTGAAACAAAAAGACGGCCTCATCATGGGCGTCAGCGCAGGCCAAGCCGCTCGGCTGAGTGGCCCCCGCGCCGCGCTGTATACAGCCAGCAAAGCCGCTGTCAGCGCCTACATTCTGAGTCTGCACGACGAACTTAAAGCCAAAGGCGTGCGCGGCTGTGTGCTGTACCCGATGGGGGCCATCGACACGCCCACCAACCGGGATGCGGGCATGAGTTGGGACAGCCTGATCGACCCGCGTGGACTGGCAAAAAGTGTGGCCCACGCGCTGACAAGGCCAGACCGCGCGCACGTGACGGAATTGAAGGTGTATCCGGACGTTTGAGGGCAGGAATTTAGAAGGCAAGGTTGAAAGGGGGCCTGGTCTAAGGGTCTAGGGTCTAAGAAGGGCAATCGCTGGCGCTCACTCACCCCCTTTGTTTCGCAGCGATCAGGCGTCTGTTTTGACCAAGAAGCTCTGCGAGTCCCCAACTCTCCCGCCCTCAAGGGAGAGGGAGCGAAAATCCACCACACCGCCACCCCACACCGTTCCCGCCCAATTCAGTGTGAGGCCCCAAGGTGCGTGCAACGCGCGGGCCAATTCCAGTACCAAAGACGACTGGCAATTCCGCTTCAAGTGGGGGACTCAGCCGACTCAAAACGCGACAAGATCAATCCTCCTCAGCGGACTTGTAGAGCTGCGAAGCAAAGTGGCAAAGTCCCCTGACCCCTTTGGGGGCGCAGGTTGGCGTGGGGGAGCCCAACGTGCGGGAAGCCCTGAAATCATTCTTACCCCCCAACTGCCACCCGAATTACCTCTGCCAACCCGCCCTCGTACCCGCCGATACGAGGCCAGGTCGCGGGAAACGGCTGAGTGCGCGTCACATCGTTGGGCACGACCAGCACGCGGGTTCCGGCGGCGACGGCAGCGGTGGCCCCGTTCAGGCTATCTTCCACAGCAATGCATTCTTCAGGCCTTAGCCCCAGCCGTTGTGCGGCCAGCAGGTACAGTTCTGGATCGGGTTTGACGCGGGCCACATCATCGCGGGTGGCGAGGACTTCAAACAGGTGAATCATGCCGTGATGCTCCAGCCAGCGCGTGACCCAGGCCCGGTCACTGCTGGTGGCGAGGGCCAGGTGTAATCCGGCAGGCCGCACCGCTTCCAGCACCGCCCGCACACCAGGGCGCACATCCTGTTCCTGTATGTCGGCCAGGATTCGTCCGTGCAGCGCGGCATGTACCTGCTCCCGGTCGGCCCGCACCGCATCGGGCAACCCCGCCCAGGGGTCGAAGGCATCCCAGGTACCAATACCGCGCTGCCAGTCGGTGAGGGCCAATTCGCGGCCATGCGTGCGGTACAACTCCTGCCAGTGCCAGAATTCTCGGCTCTCGGTGTCCAGAATCGTGCCGTCAAAGTCAAAAATCAGAGCGCGAACGCCGTGCGCCTGGGCGTCCAGCAGAGGTTCGGGGGCAGTCATGGACGCAGTTTAGGCGGGCCGCCGCCGCAACATGACAAGCAGTCCTCGCCAAGCCTTTAGGTGGACGTGTGCCCAGTCCAGAGCCGCTATGCTGGCCCTCTATGGCCGAATGGGTGCAAAACGTGATGGACACTTTGGGTTACGCAGGCATTTTGCTGCTGATGATCGTGGAAAACCTCTTTCCACCTATTCCCAGTGAGGTGATATTGCCCTCTGCGGGATTCGCAGCCTCTCGCGGGAGCCTGAATGTCGCGCTGGTGGTTGTCGTGGCGACCATCGGCAGCGTGCTGGGGACTTTGCCGCTGTATTACATCGGGCGGGCATTTGGCGAAGAAAAGCTGGTGGCGTGGGCCGACAAGCACGGCAAATGGCTGACCCTGCGCGGTAAGGACATTCGCAAGGCCGACGATTGGTTCGACAAGCACGGAACCAAAGCCGTCCTGTTTGGCCGCATGATTCCCGGCATCCGCAGCCTGCTGAGCCTGCCTGCGGGCATGAGCGAAATGCCGCTGCCCAAATTCCTAATTTACAGTGCCATCGGCTCGGCACTCTGGGCCTCGCTGTTGGTGGGCGCTGGCTACGTGCTGGGCGAAAATTACGACCGAGTAGAGCAGTACATCAGCCCCGTTTCGCGCATCATTTTGGTGCTGCTGGTGCTGGGCGCGGCGGTGTGGTTCATGCGGCGCAAGCAGGCGCAGAGGGCCGAAACGACGTAGAGCATTTGTCATAATACTGACCGAGCGGAGCGAGTGAATTTTATCGAGCAGGACGGAGAATGGAGCCGCTGAAAGTCTCTTTTCTCGGTGGCGTAATTCGGAGAACTGCTTTAAGTGGCGAGTAGTCAGTGTTGAATAGGGAAAGAGCGGGCCTGTCAGCGAATTTCGTTGAAGGCCCGCTCTTTTGTCTGGTTCCACTCCCCACCACCCTTAAAACACTCCGCCCTCGAACACTCCCCGAATCTCTGCCCTCTTCATGCCCAGGCTCAGCAGAACCATCAGCAGCAGGCGGGCTTTGTGGGCGTTGAGGAAACTGGCCGGAATAGCCCCAGCGGCCACCAACGTCGCGCCGCCGCCCGCGTAGCCGTACACCGGAATAACGGGGCCAGCGTGCGTTCGGGTGGCGATAATCACGGGTGTGGTGGTCGCGGCAATCAGCGGCAGGAGTTCGGCGGGCAGGTTGCCTGTACCCAGCGCGGCAATGACCAATCCATCGGCGCGGGCCTGCGCTTCGGCGTAGCCTTCGCCCGTCCAGCCAGCGGCGGCATACAGAATTTCCACGCGGGCGGTCAGGGCAACAGGGGCGTAGGTGGGACGCGGTTCGGGGGTGGCAAAGTAGCGCAAATGCGCCCCATCTGCCGCCCGGTCTATCCGTCCAATCGGGCCGGGATAGCCACCAAAGGCGTCTACGGCGGTGGTATGCACCTTGGTCACAGTGCGGGCATCAAAAATATCTCCGCTGAATACCGCCAACGGGCCACGTCCAGTGGTCTGAGGGTGCAGCGCCGTATAAGCCGCGTCCAGCACGTTGCCGGGGCCGTCCCAGGAGACTTCTTCGGCGTGCCTCATGCTGCCCGTCAGTACCACCGGCGTCCGGGCCGACAGCGTGAGATGCAGCAAGAAGGCCGTTTCTTCCAGCGTATCGGTGCCGTGCGTGACCACGATGCCGTCAGCGTCGGGGGCCAGCCGCTCTATCAGGTGCGCCAGCTGCAACATATGCGCGGGCGTGACATGCGGGCTGGGCAGGTTGAAGGGTTGGTGGTGCGTGACCTGCACCCCCGGCAACCCCGGCACACTGGGCGGCGTCTGGGGCGTGACTCCGCGTCCATCGGGGCTGGGGCGGCTGGCAATGGTGCCCCCGGTATGAATGACGGCGAGGCGTTTCAGAGGGGGCCCCACCTGTTGCGGCCTCATTTGCCCCGACTCTGACGAAGAAGTGTCCAGATGACGGCGATGCCGAATACCGCCAAGGTGAGGGGCAATTCGGCCAGCGCCGCGTCAGCCAAGGCCGCGCCTCCACGGGTGCGCTGCACGAGGCCGATAACGAACCAGAGGGCCGCAGCCAGAGCCGCGAGGCCCCAGACTCTAGCCGTCATTTCCACACATCAACCTGACATCTCCGAATCTGACGGGCGGGCCTACTCGTGGGCCGCGTCTATGAGGGCCTGTGCGCCCCGGTCGAGCAAGTCGGCGGCCAATTCAGCGCCTATATCGGCGCATTCGCCCGCGTCACCGATGCTGGTGGCCCGAATGACTTTGGTGCCGTCCAGCGCAGCGACCCAGCCCTCCAGGGTCAGCACGCCACCCTTGATGGTGGCGTGTGCGCCCACCGGGGCCATGCACCCAGCCCCCAATCCCGCCAAAAACTCGCGTTCGGCGGTAATGCGGTCATCGGTGGTGTGGTCGTGAATGGCGTAGGCGACTTCTACGTTCAGGTCGTCGTCGGCGCGGGTCTCCAGGGCCAATGCGCCCTGACCGGGGGCGGGGAGCATGATGTCGGGTTCCAGAAACTCATCGATACGGTTGCGCATTTCGGTGCGAATCAGGCCCGCTGCAGCCAGAATAATGGCATCGTAGTCGGGCGTCGCCAGTACCCCAAGGCGCGTGTCGATGTTGCCCCGCAGATCGATGACCTGAAGATCGGGGCGGTACGCCATCAGGAAGGCTTTGCGCCGCACACTGCTCGTGCCGATGCGTGCGCCTTTGGGCAAATCGGCCAACTTTTTCATGCCTTCCTTGCCGATCAGCACGTCGCGTGCATCGACCCGCTTGGGAATAGAAGACACTTCTAGACCTTCGGGCTGCACGGTGGGCAAATCCTTGAGGGAATGCACCGCGATGTCGATCCGCTTGGCTATCAAAGCGTCTTCGATTTCCTTGACCCAAAAGCCTTTATCGCCTTTCTGAGCCATCTCTGAAAGGCTTCCCCGGTTCTTGTCGCCGCCCGTAGAAATGGTTTGAATCCGGAAATCCGTTTCAGGCCATTCTTCCTTGAGCCGGGCGACTACCCACCGGGTTTGCGCGAGTGCAAGCGTGCTCCCACGCGTCCCTACCGTGACCGTCCGCATAACCCTCTCAGTATAGACGGCTTTTGGCATGGGCGCGGCTTATGGGCCGCAAGTGCAAAGGCTTGATGCACGCTCGCCGTAAAGAAGATGGCAACAACGCCGCCGAATCCAGTACATTTGGCGGCGTTGCAAAGGAGTGGGTGGGACGGGGTTAGAGGTCGTCTTCCAGATCGGTATCGGTGTCTGCTTCTTGATCTGCGCCGCTGTTCTGGGCCGCCGTGACCTGCGGGCGCACAAAGCGCATGTAATCCAGCCAAGGGGCCACGTGCCCGAGTTGACGGATCAGCAGCGCAATCTGGGCAGTGTGGCGCACCTCGTGGGTCATCACATGCCACATCAACTGATCGAGCGTGACCGTATCGCTGGCGGGGTCGTCTTGCACCAGTTTGACGCTCTGGTTCAGGTCAGGTTCGCTGTCGAGGAACGCCTGCGTCTGCTGACTGACCTCACGGCCATATTCGATGATCCAGCCGAGTTCGTACTGTGCGGCGTCAGGTTTAATCCAGTCGTGGCGGTAGTTGCCCGACTGCTGCACGCCCCCTCCGCGTGCAATGGCATGAACCCAATGATCCTCCACGTCAGTGACGTGTAACAGCAGGTCTTTGATGGTGTGAAAGCGATCCCCATTTTCGATCAAGTTGCGGTTAAGTTCCTCTGCAGGCAAAGCACGGAGGAAATTCCACAACTGCTCGCGGGCAGCGGACAGGTAGGTGTAATACTCGCGAACATTCATGGTCGGTTCACAGCATACCCTTTAAGGAGCCCCTGTGGTGTTGACCCTGGCAGCCACAACCCTGTAATCTCCTGCCCGGTCAGTCATTAAAGAGCTTTCTAAATACGGCATCAGGCAATCCCTAAGCTGCTCTAATGTTTCGATCTTTACCAGAGCGCCGCGCAAATCCGGCACATCGGGCAGATATTGGGGCAAGACTTTCCGCAGTGGCAACAGGCTAACGCGGCCTGTGCCGAGTGGCCCCGCGTAAAATTGGATGTGTAGCTCGGCGTGCCGGAGCGCAGTGGCAGCGCGGCCAGACAGGCTGGGCCAAGCATCGTCGCCTGTGGCCAGAGCGCGGAAAATCCACGGATTGCCCACCGCGCCACGCCCGATCATGACGGCGGATACCCCCGATTGGCGGCGTTGGCGGGCCTGCGCGACGCTGCGAATATCGCCGCTGCCGATCACAGGCACGTTTACACTGGCCGCGACCGCTGCAATAGCGTCCCAGTCGGCTTCCCCGGTATACCGCTGGGCACTGGTGCGCCCGTGTACCGTGACAATTGCTGCGCCCGCCTCGGCCAGGCCCTGAGCCACTTCCAGGCTGCGGTTGCTGTCCCAACCGAGGCGAATTTTGGCGCTCACGTCTAATTTGGTCGCGCCGCGCATGGCCCGGATCAGCTCGAAGGCCAGTTCAGGTGTTTGCAGCAGGCACGCCCCGCCTTTGCCGCGCACTTTGGGCACCGGGCAGCCCATATTCAGGTCGATGGCCGCCGGAGCAAACCAACCCTCTGCTTTGGCTACCGCTGCGGCCAACACGTCCGGCTCTGCGCCAAAGAGTTGCACCACGCGCCCAACTTCGCCTGCGTAGGGACGGCCCAGGTTCAGGCTTTCAGTGTCGCTGCCCAAGGCCAGACCCCGTGAACTGATCATCTCGCTGACCGTCCAGAGTGCGCCCTGTTCGGCGGCCAGTTGGCGCATAGGAGCGTCACTGTAACCTGCCATCGGTGCCAACACTGCTCCGCCCTGCCGTGCCGCCGGGGAAGCCAGCCGCGCGGCATAAAAGCCCGGTTGTGCGGCGGGGGGCAGAGAAGTGGAGGCGGAGGCGGGCGCGAACATCATCCCGGCAGGGTAGCGCACCTCCCCCCACCAGACGGTGAATCCAAGATCAACTCAGCCGTTTGCCGAATTCATGTTGTATCTGGCGGTGCGGGGGGTATGCTCTGGGCAGTCCGGCAACCCACCGACCTTCCTCTGGACTTCCCTTGGAATTTCATCTGTACCATGCTGCCGGATCGGAGGCTCTGACCTTGAACGCGACCCGCCTGGCGCTGCATCACGCGCCACTGCTTCACAGCCTATACACCGCCGCCCCCGGCTACTTTGCCTTGCTCGGCAGCCGTGTTCCCAGCCTGACCGAAGTCGAGCGCGACGTAGAATTCGCCCTGCTCGACCCGCGCCGACGCCTGGAACTGCTGCACGACGACGAAGGCAACTTGGTGGGCAGCCTGGACTGCAAACACGATTACCCCCAACCGGGTGACCTGACCATCAATCTGCTCCTCATCCGTGAAGACCGCCAATCCCAACGTCTGGGCGAGCAGGCAATTCGGCATTTAGAGGCCCGTGTACCGAGGGGGACGACCCGTATTCTGGCGAGTGTCTTGGGCGAAAACCCACGCGGCGCACGCTTCTGGGAGCGGCTGGGCTACACCTTTGCCCTTGACGCCCGCCCGGTGATGACGTGGTATGCCAAAGCGTTGGGTGTGCCTGCGAACGCGGGGAAACGTGCGGTGCAGGGTGTCAGAGCGGACTAAGGAAAACCCTGTTCCACAAGCAAATCGTGTCTGGGAAAGGCGTGACTGTGCCGGGCACTTTGGTCACGCCCCAGATCTTTGCCACAATCCACGATCTACCCTCCACAATCTTTGCCTAAACCCATGCCATCATCAGCACCTATGATCGTGAAATACGGCGGCAATGCCATGAAAAGTCTGGAACTTCGCCGCGCGGTGGCGGCTGAAATCGCGGCGCTTCGGGCGCAGATGCCTGTGGTGGTGGTTCATGGCGGCGGCCCGGTCATAGAGCGCGAACTGGCGGCCAGGGGCATGGCCAGCGAGTTCCGGGGCGGGCTGCGCGTGACCTCGCCGGGGGCAATGGATGTGGTGGAAATGGCCCTGTGCCAACTGAACAAGCAACTGGCGCAGGACATCGGCGGCGCGGTGGGCCTGATGGGGCGGGATTGCCAATTGCTGAGGGCCGAACCCTTTGACCCGGAGTTGGGGCGGGTCGGCCGAGTAACCGGAGTGAATGCCAACCTGCTGCGAACCCTGCTGGGGGCCGGAATCACGCCTGTGGTGGGCTGCGTGGCGGTGGGGCCAGACGGCGACGCCCTGAACATCAACGCCGACACTGCCGCCGGAGCCGTGGCCGGGGCGCTGAATGAGGGCATCATCTTCCTGACCGATGTAGACGGCGTGTACCGCAATTACCCCGACCCCGCCAGCCGCACCCCAGCCCTGACCCGCGCAGAGGTCGAGGAAGGCATAGGCGCAGGCTGGATCGCGGGCGGCATGATTCCCAAAGTCCGGGCCGCGCTGGACGCCCTAGATCGGGGCGCACCCCACGCCACGATTGCCAGCGGAATGGTCGCCGGGGTGCTGGGGGCGGCGACGCGGGGGGAAGCGGGAACGGTGATCACGGGGTGAATGAGCGCAGCGATTACCCTTCCATCCTCTCAACAAATCCGGCTAAAAATCAGCGTATCCCGCAGTTGGCCCGGATCGTTGGCCGCCACTGTGTCATTCACCAGATGGGCGTCCAGCCTGTAGCCTAACGCGGGCGGAATGCGGGCGCTGCGGTGGTTGGTGGGATCGCAGCGAATCTCCAGGCGGCGAAAGCCGAGGCCGCCGTCTGCTGCCGGAGTCAGGGCCAATTCGGTCAGGGCGTGCGTGACTTCGGTGGCGTACCCCTGTCCCGCGTGGGCTGTGGCAATCCAGTAGCCGATTTCACCCTTAGGCACGCGCCAATCAAGGGAGTGATAGCCGCTGCTGCCGATCAGTTCCAGTGGTTCCCCCGCCTGCTCCGGCACGCGCCAGACGTGATACCGCAGATTCTCGCGGGCATCGAACTTGGCCGTCACGTCCTGCAAGTTGTCACGCGTGGCGATCAGATCAGGCGGCGTTTGCGCCCAAATCATCCATGGCTGAAGCTCCGGCAGTGAGGCCTGAACAGCGGCACATAGGGCTTCGGCGTCGGCAGGCTGGGGCCGCCGCAACAGCAGGCGCGGGGTGCGGACTTCCTGGGGAATAGCGGGGGGAATCGGGGGCGGCGTGGGCATAAGCAAGAGTAGCGGTCAGCAACAAGGATCGGCCAAGAGTCCTGGCAGAAGGCTCAGGGAGAAGACAACCGAATGGCCAGATTGACGGCGCTTTGGTAGGGATCATCCGCCGTTTTCGCGTATCTGGGCGGCGTGGGCAGCAGTTCCTCAACAATCCTGCGAAAAATCAGGGCACGCAGAAGATATTGCGGGAAGTCCGTCACCTCCCTGACAGCCTCTAGTAAGCCCTCGTCTGCTTCCTCCCAGACCAACGCGTCTGCAACGACGATGGCCAGAGACAGCCCGGCAGGCCGCCAGTACGCAGAGAAATCGATGACAGCAGGCGCGTCCGACTCCGAAAACAGGACATTGCCCGTCAGGTCACCGTGAATGAGTTGCGAGGACGCCTCCACAGGCCGGAGCCGCTGGGCCAGCCGCCCGATGTGCGGGGCCGTCAACAGGTTATCCAGCGGCAGTTCGCCCCAGGCCATGCGGTCTGCAGCGGCCCAAGGGTCTGTGCGGGCCTCCAGAAACGCGGGGCGGGGGACTGCGGCAAGAGCTTGGTGGAAGTGCTGCCCCACCTGCAAAATCTCTGTCCAGCGGCCTGGTTCATGGCGACCCTTCAGGTATGCCCACGCCGACCAACCTTCGACCAATACTGCGCCGTTATGGGCATGTAGCAGCCGGGATACCCGCAGCGCAGTCCCACCAACTTGCCCCAGCACCCGCGCTTGCCATTCCAGTTCTTGAGCCGTGTGAGTCTCCGGCTTCAGCACCGCCTCACCCACGCGCCACACCGTCGCCTGCCCACCCGCCAGTGGTTCGGGCGTTCCAGACAGGCCAAACGCCTCCAAAACGCTCACCGGGGGTGGAGGATTCACAGGGCGAGTCTAGGCGCTTGCCCCACTTGCCGCCTCCGCTATCATCCGGGGCGTGAAGCACGCCGACCCATCACATCGTCCTCTGGGCATCTTCGACAGCGGTGTAGGCGGCCTCAGCGTGCTGGCCGAACTTCGCCGCGTGCTGCCGCAGGAATACATCGTCTATCTGGCCGATACCGCGCACCTGCCCTACGGCGCACGCGGCGACGACGACCTGCGCGACCTGACGGCGCGGGCCGTGGCCGCCCTGCACGCACGCGGCGTCAAGGGTGTAGTGGTGGCCTGCAACACGGCCAGCGCCTTCAGCCTGACCCATCTGCGCGAGAGGTACGGCCCCCAGTTTCCGGTCATCGGGCTGGTTCCGGCGGTCAAACCGGCCATTCAGGCGACCCGTTCGGGCGTGGTGGGCGTGCTAGCGACTCCGGGGACATTGCGCGGCACGCTCCTGCAAGACGTGATTCGGCAGTGGGCCGTGCCAGCGGGCGTGCAAGTGCTGATGGCAGTCAGCGCCGCATTGGTGCCGCTGGTAGAAGCAGGCCAGCAGGACAGCCCCGAAACGCGGGCCGAACTGCGGCGGGTGCTGGAGCCTTTGCGCGCTGCGGGCGCTGATCAGCTGGTGCTGGGCTGCACGCATTATCCGTTTTTGGCCCCCGCCATTCGCGCCGAATTTGGCGACACCTTCGCACTGGTAGACAGCGGCGCGGCGGTGGCCCGGCATACCCGCAGCACGCTGGAACGTCTCGGCTTATTGCGGCCAGAAGGTGTGCCGCATACGCCCGAAATCAGCTACTTCGTTACGGGGTCGGTGGAGGCGGCGCGGCCCGTTATGGCGACCCTGCTGGCCGGGGCCATGCACAATACAGATCAGAGTTCAGTTCTCCCCCTTCCTTCTCCCCCCAGAGCCGACGCGCTCCGAATCGAGCCGATACACACATGACTGCACCCAAAATGAATCACCAGACCCGCCTGCCCATCCGCGAGGGCCGCGACAGCCTGACGCCCCGCCCGCTGACCGTGCGCCGCAGCGTGAACCCGCACGCCCCCGGCAGCGCTCACCTGACGATGGGCCGCACCGAAATCTTGGCAACCGTGAGTATTGAAGACAAGGCCGCGCCGCATATGCGCGGGCTGAAAGAAGGCTGGCTGACTGCCGAATACGCGATGTTGCCGCGTGCCACCACAGACCGGCAGGCCCGCGAACGCAGCCTGCAAAATGGCCGCCGCCATGAGATTCAGCGCCTGTTGGGGCGGGCGATGCGGGCCAGCATGGACTTGCGCCCCTTTCGGAACCAGACGCTGTACATAGACTGCGACGTGTTGGTGGCCGATGGCGGAACCCGCGTGGCGAGTATTCTGGCCGCGCACGCTGCCCTGCACGATCTGTGTGACCGGATGGTGCGGGCCGGAAAACTGAGTGAGTGGCCCCTGCTGCACAACGTGGGCGCGATCAGCGTGGGGTTTGTAGGCGATGAACTGCGCGTGGATCTGGACTACGCCGAAGACAAGGTGGCCCGCGCCGACCTGAACGTGGTGGCGACCAGCACCGGCCTCTTGATAGAAACCCAGGGCGGAGCCGAAGCTGGCCCCATGACCACTGAAGAATTCACGCGCCTGATGACCACCGGGGTGACGGCGGTGCAGGGATTGATGGTGGACCTGGGCCAGCAATTGGCGGTGCGTCCGGGCGTCTAGCCTACGGCCTGCCCGCTTCCGGGCCAAACGTCCCGGCCTGCGCTACACTTTTGGGCATCTCAAGGAGGCTTCACATGGGCGTAACAGGATTTATCGGGCGGGCACTGCTCGCAAGCATTTTTATCAAGAATGGCCTGGATCACCTGCAAAACCCTGAGCCTATCGTGCGGGCGGCCAAGGGTGCAGAGGTGCCAGAACCTGAAATTGCTGTGCGGGCCAACAGCGCCGTGATGCTGGGCGCAGGCGCGATGCTGGCCCTCGGCGTGGCTCCCCGCTTTGCCACCACCGCGCTGGCCGCCAGCCTGATTCCCACCACCGTTATCGGCCACCCCTTCTGGGACAAGAGCGGCAAAGAGCGGATGCACCAGCAATCGCAATTTTTGAAGAATCTGGCGTTGTTCGGGGCTTTGTTGGCTGTGGGCAGCAGAAAGTAAGCAGTCAGTCGTAAGTAGGGAAGGATAGAAGAGCGGGCCTGCCAGAGAATTCTCTACGCAAGCCCGCTCTTTTTCTACTGCAGAAACGGTGAATTGGGGGTTCCGAATGGCAAAAACACCCGAACAAATTAAGCAGAGCTATTACACCAACATTGAAGCCAAGACCGGCGTTCTGATTCCGGAGTGGCTGACCCGCATTCGGGCCAAGCTGCAAGCTGGAGAATTGGCCCGCCACAGTGACATCGTGAACTGGCTGAAAACCGAACACACTTTGGGGCACGGCTACGCCACGTTGTTAGCACACGACGCGATGAAGGCGGAGCAGGGAGGCTGAAGTTTCAGCAGGAAAAGTGGATCGTGGTTTACCTTCCCCACGATCTACACTCTTTCCTTCATTACGCCGTCCCGATTTCCCTAGTTCACCATCTTGGTCTTGTTGGTCACAAAATCCATCAGTACATACTGGCCGATATTCTGCGGCGTGGTGAAGTAGGCCTTGCCGCGTGTCATTTCGCTGACGCGGCGCACGAAGCCCACCAGATCGGGGTCGCGGGCCAGCATGAAGGTATTGACCTGAATCCCGCTGCGGCGGCAGTTGGCGACCTCGCGCAGGGTCGCGCCCAGCACGTAGGGATCGAGGCCATACGCATTTTTGTAAATCCGGCCATCGGGCAGCGTGAGGGCACTGGGCTTGCCGTCCGTGATCATCACGATCTGCTTCATGTCCTTGTTTTCGCGCTTCAGCAGTTGCTGGGCCAAACGCAGCCCGCCCGCCGTATTGGTGTGGTACGGCCCGATCTGCGCCTGTGCCAGCTTGCTCACTGTGACTTCTTCAGCACTGTCGTGAAACAACACGAATTTCACAGTATCGCCGGGGTACTGGGTGCGGATCAGGTGGGCCAACGCCAACGCCACCTGCTTGGCGGGTGTAAAGCGGTCTTCGCCATACAGGATCATCGAGTGAGAGCAGTCCAGCAGCACGATGGTGGCTGCGCTGGAGTTGTATTCGGCCTGCCGGATCACCAGATCCGACTCCTCCAGATTCTCCACACCTTTGCCCATCACGTTGCCCAGCGTGGCAGTGGTGTCGAGGTTCAGCGTGTCGCCAAACTCGTAGCTCTTCAGCTCGCCGGTCATTTCTACACCCGACGCATACTCGCGGGTATCGTGTGCGCCCGCGCTGCTGCGGCCCAGCCCGCCCATCAGGTCACGCAGCGACTTGTAACCCAAAAAGTCGATGCTTTTATCCGTCAGTTGAAATTTGGACTCGCCGGACTGACCCTGCCCGCCCTGCCCATCTTCATCGTCAAATTCCTTGCGGATAAAGCCGTCTTGTTGCAGCCTGTCCATCAAGGTCTGAATCTGCTCGCCCAACTTGGTTTCGCGCACGTCCTCAGACTGCATGGCTTCCATCAGCAGGTCTTCGGGAATCATGTTGCGCTCGGCCAGCGCCTCTAAAATGGCGTCGAACAGGTCGTCCATGCTGGGCCGCGTGTTGGGATCGGGGTCGTAGGGATCGTTCATGCCCTGCCCCAACAGCGCTTCCTGAATCATCTGCATCAGTTCCGAAGAATCGAGCTGATCCAGTTCACCCTCAAACTTGCTGTACCGCGTCAGGCGTGCCATACCACAGCATGGCGCTTGTGGGAGGCGGCATTTGTAACGGTAGGGCAGGTTGTTGAGAAGACGTGAGTAGAGAGCGGTGAGTGGGGAGTGGGAAAAGATAACAACCATTGTTGGCTTTTTTGCCTTTCCCACTCACTCCTACCCACTTCCCACTCCCCGTTTTTGTACAGGGTGCAATTTTGAACTCAGGACGCGCTATCTTGCCCGGTATGGATTCGTCGTCGCTGAGGGAGCGCCAGAAGGAACGTCGCCGCGCCCGCATTTACAGCGTGGCTATTGATTTGTTTAAACGGGGCGGTTTTCAAACCACCACGGCCACCGATATTGCCAAAGCCAGCAATGTTTCTCGCGGCACTTTCTTTAACTACTATCCTTACAAAGAAGCCGTGTTGCTAGATTACGGCAGCGAAGTGATGACCCGCCTGCGTGACCATGCCGAGGCACGCCTGAAGGAACATGTGCCGCCCCTGACTGTGCTGTACGAGGTCTGGGATCTGCTGGCCGAGGAGAACTCCCGCGAGCGTGACCTGTTTCCACCGCTGGCCTACGAGGTCATGAACCCCAACCCCGAACGCGCCCGCACCGCGTATCAGGCATTGCCGCTCAGCAAGGTCATCGAACTGATCCTGCGCCCACTGCATCAGGCGGGGCAGATGCGAACCGACCTGAGCCTGCAACGCATCAGCAACCTGATTGCCGATACCTACCTGATGGTGGCCCTGCGCTGGAGTGCCTACGGCACCGAGCGCACCCTGCAAGAAGAAATGCGGCTGGCGCTGACGCTGCTGCTGGAAGGCGCTCTGCGGCGGGAGCCGGTGGCGCGCAACTAGGACACCGGGAACTGCGCCCAACTCCCAACAATGTAGGCATCTTGAAAGACCGGGGCGGGTAGACTGCCCCGGTTGGCCCGTGCCCCTCCCGCTGCTCCTCTCCCTCCGAGGTATTCGCCCTTGACCCTGCCTGAATTGACCGTCGGAACTTCCCGTCACTCCTGGCCCTTTAGCCGGGGGTTGGTGGTGGAATCGCTGATCAATGCGGGGGCGTCGGGCGTGGTGGCGGCAGCAGTGGCGCGGCGGGTCGAGCAGCAACTCCGGGCCGCGCGGCGAATTCTGGTCGGTCCGGATGAATTGCAGGCTCTGGTGGTCGAGGTGGCGCGGGATGTGGCGGGCGAAACTGTGGCAGAAGCTGCCCGGCAGCAGACCCCAGCCTTTGTGGACATCATGGTGATCGCCAAAAAGGGTGAATTGCCTTTTAGCCGGGGCGTGTTGGCCCGCACGCTGGAAGACGCGGGGCTGTCTCAGCGCGACGCCTATGCCACCGCCAGCGCCGTGGACGTGCAGATGCGGCAATCGGGCCTGCGCTCGCTGAGTGCCGACGCCATAGACGACCTGACCGAACGCACCCTGGAAAGGCAATACGGCGCACACATGCGGCTGACCTACCGTTTTTTGCGCCACAACCGGGGCAAATTGGGTGTGGTCAGCGAGGACGGCAGTGCTCCCAGTCCGTTTTCCAAGGGGTTGCTGGTGCAGTCGCTGCTGGCCGCAGGCGTGGCACCCGACGTGGCCCGCAAGGTGGCCCGCATTACCCAGCGCGATTTGCGCGGGGCCGATGACCGGGTAGTGCGCCGCCACGCCATCCGCGAAAAGGTGGAGATGCTGCTGCGCGACGAGGTAGGCCCGGATGTCAGCGCCCGCTACCGCCTGCTGCGCGTAATTCGGCAACCACCACGCCCGCTGGTGGTACTGCTGGGCGGAGTCAGTGGCACGGGCAAAAGCTTTCTGGCCGCTGAAATTGCTTACCGCTTGGGCATTGCGCGGGTCGTCAGCACCGATTCCATCCGGCAGGTCATGCGGGCCATGGTGTCTCCGGCGCTGGTGCCCACGCTGCACGCCAGTACCTTTAATGCCTGGGAAGCCCTGGTGCCGCCCGGACACACGCCGCCCCAGCACCCCACCCGCGACGCACTCCTGGCCGGATTCCGCGAGCAGGTACAGCAGGTTAGCGTGGGCCTGTCGGCGGTGGTGCGCCGAAGCATAGAAGAAGGCACGAGCGTGGTGCTGGAGGGCGTGCATCTGGTGCCCGGCTACCTGCGGGCCGACGCTTTTGCCGGGGCTTTGGTGGTGCCCATGTTGGTCACGCTGCCCAGCGAATCTGAACACCGCCGCCACTTCGAGAGCCGCGATGAGGAAACCGCCGCAAGCCGCCCACTGCACCGCTACATGCGCTACTTTGGCGAGATTCGTACCATGCAGGACTACCTGGAAGGACTGGCCCGCGACCTAGACGTGCCTCTGCTGGACGGTCTGACGCTGGATGAGAGCGCGGAACAGGCTGTAGACGTGGTGCTGAGCCGGGTGATGGTGGCCCTGACGCCGGACGAACGCACGGTGTTGCTGGGAGAATCTGGGCTGGGGGAATCAGGCTTGGGCGAGACTGGGCTAGCTTAGGACTGGACTAGCTTAGTCTGCGCTGGCTGAATCTGGGCGGGCTGAGTCTGGATCAGAATTGACCGTGCTGGACGGCAGGGCAGCCAATCCGTCGGACGAATCCAGCTAGAGCCGTAGCCTCACGCTACTGACCTTCGCAGGTGACGTCCAGGGCAGATGGAGGCGCAAGCTCTCGTCTCTCCCCCATCAGTCCACCCCCACCAACCTCGCAGACTTCCCGCTGGCTGCCCGCTAGACTCCGGCTATGTTGCAAGGGGTACTGTCCCGCCTGGGGGACATGGGAAATTTGACGCCGCGCTATACCGGGCCACGCTGCCTGCTGGAGCGGCAAGCGGTGGGCGGCTGCGACGCGTGCCACACCACCTGCCCGCACGAGGCGATTGCGGTGGGGATGCTGGGCAACTCGATTACCGTGCTGCCCGACCTGTGTACCGGGTGCGGATTGTGCGTGCAGGTGTGCCCGTCCGGGGCGCTGGAATACGACCTTCAGGGGCCGCTGCAAGCCGTGAGCGACCAACGCAGCAGCGTGACAGGCAGGCCGCAGGAAGACGCCACCCTGACCTGCTCGCAAAGTGGGGCGGGCGGGCCACAGCTTCCGTGCCTGGGCCGGGTCACGCCAGCACTGGTGGCGGCGTCGGGCGTGTGGGACTTGCCTCTGCACCTGATTCACGGCGACTGTGCGGCCTGCCCCGTCGGTGCGCCCGATGTGCCCGAACGCCTGAATCGCGTGGTAGACGAGGCGCAACGCCTGCGGGCAAGCACGGGACAGCCTGCCCGCGTGACGGTGCGGCCCGCCACCGAAGACGACAAGGGCCGCGACGTGCAGATGTCGCGCCGGGGTGCCTTTGCCAGCCTGTTCCGGGCCGGAAAGCAGCAACTGGTGCAGGCCATTCCCGACCAACCCCTGCCCTTTGTGGACTGGAGCGTGCCCGCCGAACGCACTCCAGAAGAGTGGCGCTGGCGAGAGCGCACGCTGAAACCTGCCCCACCCGAAGACGCGGGCGTGTACTGGCCTGCCCCGCTGGTGGACGACAAGTGCATCAACTGCCCGGTGTGCGCCAACGTATGCCCCACGAGCGCCATTACCCGCGAGCTTCAGCCTGAAGGTGGCGTGCAATTGCTGCTGAACCTGAGCGCCTGCACCGGCTGTATGGCCTGCGTGCATTCCTGCCCGCCCGACGCCATGCAGCCGCAGGAAGAATGGCTGCCTGCCGCCTTCCGTGCGCCGATTTTGCTGCGTGAGAGCGAGGGGATGCTGTAACCACCGTAACCCGTCCCCCTGCGCCCTGCTGACCCTTCGGCCTACACTGATGGGGTGCTGTCTGCCCGCTCCCTTCTCGATCAGCTTGGGCCTGATCCTTTTGCCACACAGTCCACGCGCTACGCCCGCCTAGAGGGCTTCCTGCGCGAGATTCTGGGCGGGGGCGTGGCCTTGTTGCATGAGGATGAGGCCGTACCTGCCAACACGGTGAAAGCTGCCGATCTGGGCTGGACAGAAGCCGTGCGGCGCGGCTTCGGCTTTGCTGACGTGTACCGCCATCAGGCCGACACCTACCGCCTGATGCACGCAGGCGAGCATGTGATCGTGACCACACCCACCGCCAGCGGCAAAACGGGCGCGTTTTTCCCGGCGGTGTTCGAGCGGCTAGAGGCCAATCCAGAGGCCACTGCACTGTTCATCTATCCACTGGTGGCCTTGGGCCAGGATCAGCGCGACAAGCTGAACGCCTTCCGCGATGGGGGAAAGTTCGATTGGCAGATTGAGGCGTTTCAGGGAGGCGCACAGCCCGCCGACGTGTTTAAGGACGGCGTGCGGATGGTCACGGCCACGCCCGACAAGCTGCATTGGTCGCTGACGCATCCCAAAGTGCGGGCCTTCCTGTCCAAACTGGCTTTCGTGGTGCTGGACGAGGCTCACACCTACCGGGGCGGCTTTGGCTCCGAGGTAGCCGGGATGCTGCGCCGCCTGCTGGATTTGGCGCGGGCGCTGGGAGCTACTCCGCAGGTCATTCTGAGCACCGCCACCATCGGCAACCCCGCCGAATTTGCCCGCGAATTAGTGGGCATAGACGCCGTGGAGGTCTGCGAATCGGGCGCGGCGCGGCACGGCAAACGCTACTATCTGGCCGACCACAGAGGGCAGCCGCGCCGCTTCTGGGACGCTGTGATGAATGCCAGTACGGCGCACGGCCTGAAGGTGCTGGCCTTTTTTCGGGGCCGTTCCCGCGCCGCACGGCTCTATTCTACCTACCGCGCCCAACCGCGCTACGCCCGCGCCGCGCACCTGTATATGGCGGGCACCAGCGACCGCGAAGGCCGCCTGTCAGAGTTCCGGCGGGCCTCCAGCGGCGTCATGTTTGCCACCAACGCGCTCGAAGCAGGCGTGGACATCGGGGATCTGGAAATCGTGATCATCGACGGCTACCCCGGCTCACGCATGGCCTTTCGGCAGATGGCGGGCCGGGCCGGGCGGGTAGCTCCGGGGCTGGTGCTGTACCTCCCCGCGCTGAACGATCAGGGCGTGCCGCAGCCTGTAGACGCCTTTTACAGCAACACTGGTAACTTTCATGAACTGGTGAAGGGCCAGATTGAAAAGGCTGTGGTGGAGGCAGGCAATCCTTATCTGTCGCCTCGGCATCGGCAGCGTGGGCAGGAGGAATTCCGGGCGGCGGGCCTGCCCTCCGAGAACCTGCCCTCGCCGCGCTACTGGAACCTGCGCGGCGAGGGCAGTGCCAAATTTGCCGTCATAGAGGTCGCCGATTGGGCCACGCGGGGCATGCGCTGCTTCGACTCGCCGCTGGAATCGCCCAGCCAGCACTACGCGCTCACCGAAAAGCATGAGGGGGCGGTGTTTTCGCTGGACGGGCAGGGCTACAAGGTGCTGCGCTGGGAGGAACATTCGCCCGGAACGGCCATCATCGTCGAAAAGTTCGAGGCGGCCAATCTGTTCACGCGGGGGCTGTACAGCATAGACGTGCAGCCCGCCAAAATGGGCGATTGGGTGCGGCGCGGGCCGCTGGCCTACCGACACGGAGAGGTCATTATTCGCCGCCGCTACACCGGATTTTCCATGATGCGCCAGGTCTTCGAGCGCGTGTGCAGCGGGTGTGACCGCGATCCCGGCCCCAGCGAACGCACCTGCCGCGCCTGTGGGGGCCGCATTCAGGACCGCATGCAGGATCACAAACTCAGCGAACACCTGTACGACAAACCGCTGGAACTCCCGCCCTTCCGTACCAGTGCGCTGGAAGTGGGGCTAGATCCGGCAGCCACCGAGCGCCCCACCGCCGTAGCCCATACGCTGAAGCACCTGCTGCAAAAAGTGACGCCGGAGCGGGTGGCCTGCGATGAGGGCGACCTCGCCGGGGCTTTCCGTGAGGGCCGGGATACCTACTTTTTCCTCTACGACGATTGGTTGGGGGGCCTAGGCGTGTCGCGCCGCGCCTTTGAGGGCATGGATGATCTGCTGGCCCGCGCCTACCAACTGACCGCCAAAACCTGTTGCACTGGCCCCAAAGGGTGCTACGAGTGCATCGCGGTCAGCCGTTGTTTCGCGCCCTTTTTGCCCAGCGGGGAGCGCCGCCCCACCGACAAGGCCGCCACCCACGCGCTGCTGCAAGGATTGTTTGGCCTGGAATCCACCGCACACGTGCAGGACGCCGCCCCCCTACCTGACACCGCGCCCGCTCTGCCCGCCGCCTGGCCCCTGCAAGCCCGCGAATTGCTGGATCTGCACGGCCTATCTCTGCCCGAAGTCAGCGCCCGTCTCGGCATTCCCAGCCGCGAATTGCAGCGGGCCGTCAGCAGCACCGATCCGTTGCGGGTGAATCATCCCAAGTTCGGTGAGGGCGTGTTTATGGGCGGCTCGCATGCGGGAGACCGGCGCGAAGTCTTGATCTATTTTCCCGGCGTGGGCCAAAAACGCCTGCTGCTGGCCTACGCAGGGCTGACGGTGGTGCCGGGGCCAGCAGCGCGTGCAGGACGGGGCGGACGAACTTCTCAATAACTCCCACAGGGCAGAAACCGGGCAGATGTGCGCTCCCCTGTTGACCCCCTGCGCCTTTCATGTCTATACTCTGGTTCGCCGTTCGGTTTAAGGCGGCGTGGGTCATGTGTTTCGGGGTGGCGACATCCCTAAAAACCAGACACAGGGCAGTTAAGGTTTAGGGATATGGTGTAATGGCAGCACAACAGATTTTGGATCTGTTAGTTTAGGTTCGAATCCTAGTATCCCTGCCACAAACAGGCGGCTCTCCAAGTGGGGGCCGCCTCTTCTCATGCCTGATTGCTCCCTTGTCTTTGTTCGGCATGCACCCACCGTACGTACCCATTGTGCCGCCACGATCATTAACTCGGTCACATTTCTGACGCGGCCTTTAGTGTTAGGCGGTTTGCACTCTTACATGAGACCGAATGCGCTGCGTCTCATCTTGAGTCAGCGTGGCTTCACGGTGAGTCAGGTATGCGGGCCTACTGTAAGGGCACAAAGAACGCACCGAAAAGACGCGCTGGGACAGACCCGACGCTAAAGGTGCACCCCCAACCCCGGAGGTTGCCTCATGTCTACCCTCAAAACCTTATCCAAAAAAATTGCCCTGCTGACTGCCGTGAGCGCCCTCGCCCTGAGCAGCGTGTCAGCCCCCGCCTTTGCTACGCCGCGCCTGAGCGCCCAGAGCATCATCGTGAACCCGGTGCAGACCAACCTGACGGCCCGCGTGTGGGTAGACCGCGACACCAGCGGCACCCGCGTGCCCAACTACAGCGTCGGTGACCGCATTACGCTGTACACCACCGTTAACGAAAACGCCTACGTGTACCTGTTCAACGTGAACCCCGACGGCACCACCGACCAGATTTTGCCCAACCGCATCAGCGCCAGCAACTATGTGCGGGCCGGAACCACCCGCGCTTTCCCGGCCACAGGCGACCAGTTTACTTTTGATATCACTGGCCCCAGCGGACAAAACCGGGTGCTGGTCATTGCCAGCCGCCGCGCCCTGAACCTCTCGGAACTGAGCAGCTACCAGCAGGGTCAGAGCTTTGCCACCGTGAAGCCCCAGACCCCCGAACGCCTGGCGCAGGCGCTGAGCATCGTGGTCAATCCCATTGCCCAGCCCGTCCCTCAGCAGGATTGGGTCAGCGATACGGCGTTTTACAACGTCTACTGAGCCGCTTTGCGTCCTGTGTAGGTTGTAGGACGTGGAAACTGAGGGAAGGAACGCCATTTAAGCTGCGTTCCTTCCCTTTTGGTTTCTTCTTTTAACCTTTCCACTGACAACTCATCACTTCCGATGGCTCAGCGCCTATTCCTTGCTCAGAACGTAATAGGCCCTATGCCCCGACCGTGCCAAATCCGTGACTGTGTAGCCGCGTGCAAGGTAGGAACTGAGCACGTCCCTGAGTGCGTGCCGCCACATCAGGCGCACGGGTTCAGGTAGGGTTTCGGCGCGTGTAGGGACCTCGGCCAGCAGACGGTTTCCGGCCAAATACAGCCGGGTTGCGCCGGGTTCCTGGCTGTGCTCGCGTGCTTCGAGCGCCACTTGCCCGCGTGCTGGCGGAGCGGGACGGTCGGCGTGGGGCTGTGTCAAGTCCCATTCGGCCATCAGGCGGTCGGCGGGAAAAGCCGCAGCACGGTCATCTTCCAGGGCGTACCAGTCAGCGTGGTAACTGGTCACAGTTGCGCCCAACTTGCCCAAATTCAGGCGGGCGTTGCGGGCCACCAACGGGTCGAATGTCCAGGTCATACGGGTTAATCCTTGCCGCACAGCGCGTTCTCGCTGGGCCAGTTTCAGGGCCACTGCCATGCCAGAGCCGCGCCACTCAGGGTGCACGGCCAGCAGATGCGAATGGTGCCAGATGCGCTCGCCCGACAACGCCGGAAAACCGAACGCAAAGCCCACTGGGGCGGGGTTGCCTTCGTCTACCGGGTAAGCGGCCACTACGATTCCGCCTGTCATGGCACTGATTCGGAACAGGGTTCCCGGTGTCAACTCGCGGTCAGAGTAGCCCCAAGCGTCCACCTGCACGTCTTCTAGCGCACGCATAGCCCAGGGATCGGTCACGTCGCGGATGGCGTAGGGGCGCGTGGGGGTGCGCGGCTCAGTGTTGGTGTGGGCAGTGTTGCTGACATCAGTGGTGAGGGGCGATTCCTGGGTCAAGCGGTGCGCTCCTCATGCAGTTCCGCGATGCTGGCGACGAATTCGCGGTTCAGGGTCACGCCGATGCCGGGGCCAGTAGGCACAGGCATCAGGCCGTCCACCGCTTCCAGCGGTTCATTGATCACGTCGGTGGCCCAGTAGCGGCTGGCACTGCTGGTATCGCCGGGCAGGGTGAAATTGGGGAGGGTAGACAGGTGGATGTTGTGGGCGCGGCCCACGCCACTTTCCAGCATGCCGCCGCACCACACGGGCGCACCGAACGCCTGCGAGATGTCGTGAACGCGCCGCGCTTCGGCATGTCCACCCACCCGCGCTACCTTTACATTAATCACGCCGCCCGCCCCCAGCGCGAGGCCTTTGCGGGCGTCCTGCGCGGTGGTAATGGATTCATCCAGGCACAGCGGCGTGGTCAGGCGGGCCTGCAAGGTGGCGTGGTCGATCAGGTCATCCCACGCCAACGGCTGCTCGATATAGGTCAGGCCGAATTCATCCAGCGCCCTTAGGCGGCCCGTATCTGCCAGCGTGTAGGCGCTGTTGGCGTCCACCGTCAGGCGAATGTCGGGGAAGGCTTCGCGGGTGGCCCGTACCGGCTGAATGTCCCAGCCTGGCTTGATCTTGAGCTTGATGCGGCGGTAGCCCTGCTCCACATGCCGCCGCACCACGTCCACCGTCGCGGCTTCATCGGGCTGAATGCCGAGGCTGACGCCCACTTCGACCTCTGTTTTGCGGCCCCCGAGCAGCGTGCCCAGCGGCACGTCCAGCATGCGTGCCCACAAGTCCCACGCGGCCATTTCCACCATCGCCCGCGCCATCTTGTTGCCCCGGAACCCGCCCAGCGCGGCCTCCAAGTCTTCCGGGTTGGCAAAGGTTTTGCCCAGAATGCGCGGCAGGAACACTTCTTTGAGCAGATGAAGGCCGCCCGCAATGGTTTCTTCGCGGTACATGGGCGCAAATTCCATCGTGCCTTCCGACAATCCTTGCAGGCCGCCGCCATGCAACACCAACAGCGGCACCACTTTTTCCGTTTGCACCCCAAAACTCGTTTCGAACCGGAATTTCAGGGGCAAACGTACAACGATGATTTCGGCGGCCTCGATACGCAGCATAGATATCAGTATGCCCGCTCAGCGGCGCTTGATAGCCTTAACTCCTGAGTGGGGGCAGCCATTACCGCCCCCAGTTCTCGTCGGTGCCCACACGCCGCAGCCACGCCGCAATGATGTCGGTGCAGGCTTTCACGTCGCGGGCGTCTACCATTTCGCTGGGCGAATGCATGTAGCGGTTGGGAATACTGACCACCGCCGTCGGCACGCCCGAACGCACCAACGTCAGGGTATCGGCGTCGGTGCCGCTGTAGCGTCCAGCGGCGCTGAGAGTGTAGGGGATATGTTCCGCGCCCGCCGCGTCAATCAGGGCGCGGTTCAGGGCCGGGCTGCTGAGGGGATTGACACTCAGGTTTGCCCCCGATCCGAACGGCACCACGCCGTATTTCTTCTCGCTGACGCCGGGCTGCTTGGTTTCGTGGGTCACGTCTACGGCGATGCCCGCCACCGGGTTCAGCAGGTAGCCGCCCACCTGTGCCCCAAACGCGCCGATCTCTTCCTGACTGGTTCCTACGGCCACCACGCGGTGCTTCAGGTCGTGGCCCGCCACCGCCCGCAGCGCCTCCAGCACGATGAATGCGCCCACGCGGTTATCGAGTGCGCGGCTCACGATCTTGTCTCCGATCATCACGGGCATCTGCTCGATCACGGCCACCGTACCAATCGGAATGCGGGCCTTCACGGTGTCTTTGTCCAGGCCCACATCGATCCAGAGGTCTTCCAGCTTGCTGGCTTTGGTGCGTTCCTCGGCCTCCATGACATGAATGGCCTTTTTGCCGATGACGCCCAGCAGGTCCCCGCCCGGCGCAAGCAGACGCACCCGCTGGCCCACCAACACTTGCGGATCCCAGCCGCCCACACCCAGCACGCTCAGGAAGCCCTCGTCGCTGACGTGCGACACGATCAGGCCGATTTCGTCCAAGTGCCCCATCAGCGCAATCGTGGGCGCACCTTCCGGCCCGACTTCGGCGTACACGTTGCCGAAATGGTCTTCGGAGACGCGGGCAAAGGCGGTGGCCTCACGCTTCCACACGTCGGCGGCGCGGCGCTCGGAACCGCTGGGGGCAGCTACAGACAGCAGCTTGAACAGGAACTCCAGGTTGATGATCGGGCCGGACTGCTGATCTGCGGACTGTCCATCTGCGGGTTGACTCATGCGCCTGAGTCTAAACGTGTTTGTGCATTCTTCGTCCAGGCTGTGGCCCGGTATTCTGGCCGGATGACCGACTCCCCGCTCCTTCCAGCCGACCCAGACGTCCGCGTGCGCGTGGAAGTCCAGTATCTGGCCGCGCACAGCCAACCCGGACGGCACGCCTTTTCGTATGTCATTACCATAGAGAATCACTCTGATCAGACGTGGCAACTGCTGACCCGGCACTGGAAAATAGTGGATGCAGGCGGGCGTGAAACCACCGTGGACGGCGACGGCGTGGTCGGACAGCAACCTCACCTGGCCCCCGGAGCCGTGTATGTCTACGATTCCTTCGTGACCGTGCAGGACACCCCCGGCGTCATGCAGGGCCATTACGGACTGCGGGACGCCTGGGGTGCGGCGGGCAAGGCTATTATTCCGCCGTTCGTGCTGGATGTGCCGGGGCAGCGGGTGCTGAACTAGGGTGCTTCGTTGCCTGGTGCTTTGTTTAAGGCTCGGAGGAAGGGCTAAGAGCAACCCCCGCTAATCCAGATAGGGCCGCGCCCGCAAATGCGACGCCCGCAGATTGAAGCGCTCGGCGTACTTGACGCCTGCCATGCGGCCCAACTGGGCGCGGCCTTCGCGGAACTGCTCTGCTGTCCAGGCCCACTTGTAAAAGTCGTGGTAGAAGGACATCACTTCGGCGGCCACTTCTATGCTGTCGCTGACATCGGTCAGGACTTCGGGGTAGGGGCTGGCAGGCGCGTAGTACTGGTAAAACCGGATGGGATCGCGCCACGCCTGCAACCGCGACACATCCTCGCCGCTTTCTATGCTGCCGCCGCCCCCGCCCAGATGGGGAGCCGGTGGGCTGGACGCGCCGCCTGCCCCGGTCACGATTTTGGGAATGCGGGCCAGCGTAATGGCGTCGAAGGCGATTTTGGCGGTCATACGGTGGTCGGGGTGCGGGTGGTCGTCGCTCCAGGTAATCACCGCATTGGGCCGGAAACGGGCGTACAGGCGGGCCAGTTGCAGGGCTTCGGCGCGGTTTCCGGTCATGCGGCTGTCGCCCATATCGAAAAAGTGGTGCTGCGCCCCGATGCGCCCGGCCACCCAAGCGCCGTGTTCGCGCCGAATCCGCGTCACCTCCTCGTGCGAGGCGTCGCCAAATTGCGAGGCCAACTCACCCAGGGTCGTCCAGACCAACATGACTTCATCGCCCCGCGCCGCGTGCTGTGCCAACGTGCCCATGCAGCCGATCTCGTCATCCGGGTGGGCAAAAACCGCCATGATTCGCATGAGGTAAGGATAGGGCAGTGGTGGGCAGGAAGGAGAGAATGGGGCGTTGGCTGAGGCATTGGCGCTCCTTGCCGACTACCGAATAAACCGAATCGTCAGCGGATACCTATAAGCCCGCCCACTGCTGACGCGCACCACCGCGACCAGCATCAGCACCAGTGGCAGCAAAAACAACACCAACATGATGGGCAGATAGAAGGCGAAAAACCCGGCGAAGGCCCCGAAAAAGGCAAAAGCTCCGGCGTCAGGGCTGCCCACCGCCGCGCCGACTGCGCCGCCCACCAGACCCACACTGAACAGGCCGAACGCCAGCACGGTAATGATGACGCCGTATAGCCACAGACTCAGTTGAAAATTCAGGGCTTCTTTGCCCTGCGCGTCTAGCGTGCGGCTGCGGTCTCGGTACACCAGCCACGCCAGCAGCGGCCCCAGCAGATTGCCGATGGTGGGTAGCAGCAGGCCGGCCAGCGGCGACAGGTGAATCAGGATGGCGGGTGTGCGCTCCGGCTCGGGCAGAGTGGTAGGGGCAGAAAAGGACGAGGGCGGCAGGCTCATAGTTGACGTTACGCGGCGCAGGTGTCTACAGTTCCGGGGTTATGACAAGAAATTGCGAGGAGTCGTGGGCGTTTCCGGCTTGCAAAGCTGCCCAGCCGAGTAGCAAACCCTTCTGGATGATTGGGAATCGGAGCCAGTCCGTATGACCAGACCAAGCAGCAAAGCCCCCTTCAAGAAATCCGCCGCTAAAAAGGCAGAGAGCGCGGCGCGTGACCGGATGCCGATCAAAGCAGGCATTCAGCCCGCCGTGCCGATTGCGGGCGAACAGATTGACCTGTTCAGCGACGGCGCGTGCGATACGCAGGCCGGACACGGCGGCTGGGCCTGCATTCTGCGTTTTGGCGAGCGCGAACTGGAACTCAGCGGCAACGAGGAGAACACCACCAACAACCGCATGGAGTTGCGCGGCCTGCTGGAAGGCCTGAAAAGCCTGAAACGTCCCTGCCAGGTTCGCGTGATCACCGACAGCCAGTACCTCCGCAAGGCCTTCACCGACGGCTGGATTCTGAACTGGCAGCGCAACGGCTGGAAAACCGCCAGCAAAGAACCGGTGAAAAATCAGGAGTTGTGGGAAGAACTGATTGAGCAGGCCAAAATCCACACGCTGACGTTTGTGTGGGTCAAGGGCCACGCCGGACACGGCGAGAACGAGCGGGTAGACGTGCTGGCCGTACAGGAACGCAAAAAGTTGCGGGCGGGGTGAACAGAAGACGGTCAGCTGCTTAAGGTGCACCGAAAACGCGGCGTGCCCCATGCCGGAGGCAAAGCAACAACCTCAAATCCGCTTTGGCGATAAAAATCTACGGCTTGTCCGTCGGTGTCCGCGCTCAAGGTCATTACCCCGAGGTGCGCCCGAATGCCGTGCAGCAAATCCCGCCCGTAGCCCTGCCCTCTAATGTGTGCCGCTGTACCGATATGCAGCACCTCTGCCGCGTTTCCGCTGACCTGAACGCCCGCCGCACTGACCAGTTGCCCGCGCAGGCTCCAATCGAAGACGAGCCGGGTTGGATCATTCGCATAGGCGGTCAACGCGGCAGCCACCCGCTGTGGATCGGGGAACATGGCGAGCCTCAGCAGGGCCTGTAGTTCCGGCGTGAGTGTGAGATCGGAGAAAAGCACAGTTGAGTTTAGGCGGCTGTGTCCCCACAAGCCATCCGGCCTATCCCATCTCTCCCCTCCCAGCCGTACCCTAAAGCCATGCCCCCCGCCTCCCCCGTTTCGCCCGCGCCCCTAGACCCGAACGGCGGCTGGCGCACCTTCCTCTGGCTGTGGAGTTCTCAAGCTCTCAGTGTGCTGGGCAGCGGCCTCAGCGGGTTTGCCTTCAATATCTACCTGACCCAGACCCGCTTTCCGCTGGAATCTCAGAAACCGGAATTGGCGGCGGCCCTGTCCCTCACGGCGCTGGGCTGGGCGTTGGCCGCCATTGTGGGTGCGCCGCTGGCCGGGGCGTTGGCAGACCGCCTGGATCGCCGCCGCATGATGCTCACCTGTGACCTGCTGAACGCCGTGCTGTCGGCGGGCGCGGTGGCGTTGGTGCTGTCCAGCAGCCCTCCCATCTGGCTGTTTATGCTGTTCACGGCGGCGCTGGGTCTGGTGGGCACCTTTCACGGCTCGGCGTTTGACACCAGTTATTCCACGTTGGTTAGCCGGGAGCGCCTGCCGCGTGCCAACGGCATGATGCAGACCTTGTGGAGCCTGTCGGGGCTGCTGAGTCCGGCGTTGGCGGCGCTGCTGATCGGGCTGCCCGCGCTGGCCCGGAGCGGGGGAGTTGGGCCATCCTGGTTAAGCGGGCTACAAAACGGCGTGCCGCTGGCCTTTGCCATAGACGGCCTGTCTTTTGCGGTGGCGGCGTTGGTGGTGTGGCGGCTCCGTATTCCCAGCCCCGTGCGGGCCGACCTTGCCAAAGGGGCCGCCAACAAACCCAGCCTGTGGGCCGATATGCGCGTGGGCTGGACATTTATCTTGGCCCGCCGTCCGCTGCTGCATCTGCTCCTGACCTTCGCTTCGGTGAATCTGCTGACCAGCGGCGTGGGCGTGTTGCATCCACTGCTGGTCAAATTCACGCTGGCCCCTGACCTCGCCGCACGCGGCCTGACCGTAGAAACCGGGCTGGCGACCCTCTGGACAGCCATGAGTGCGGGCGGTTTAGCGGGCGGCCTCCTCATCAGCGCGTGGGGCGGCCTGAAGCGGCGGCGGGTGCTGGGCGTGCTGGTGCCGATGGTGCTGGCGGGCGCGGCACAGGCCCTCAGTGGTGTGGCCGGAACGGTGGTCTTCACAGCGGCGGCCATTGCCCTATTCGGCATCATGACCCCGATCATGAACGCCCATTCTCAGAGCATCTGGCAGACACAGGTGCCCAGTGAATTGCAGGGCCGCGTGTTCAGTGTGCGGCGGCTGATCGCGCAATTTACCGTGCCAGTCGGTACAGCTATCGTGGGGTTGTTGGCGGCCCGCTTTGCGCCCGGCAGCGTGTTGCTGTGGGCGGGCCTGGCCATGGCAGCGGTATCGGCCATGCAACTGCTGAACCCTGCCATGCGCCGCGTCGAAGACCCCCTGAAGCCTGCTGGCCCGGCGGTCAGGGTGTGATGAAACAACAGCAGTGCCGCTCCTAGAACGGACGTCTCCCTCTCATAAATCAGGACGCTCTGGCACGAATTTTTTCGACTGTTTTAAACTGCAAGGACGTGCAGACGAATCTGCACACAAGGTCACAGTACGCGCACTAAAGTGTCAGGTACATGGCAACTCAATCTTCCCCCGGCGTGCCTCCTAACGGCTGGCGGACATTCCTGGCGCTGTGGGCCTCGCAGTCGGTCAGCCGATTCGGGAGCGCCCTGTCCTGGTTCGCGCTGACCATTTACATGGCCCAAACGTTGTATCCCGCCGCCGACCAAAAGGCCGAATTTGCGTTGGCAACGGGCGCGTTGGCAATTGCCGCTACGCTGCTGGCCGTGCTGGTGGCCCCCATTGCCGGAAGCTTGGCAGACCGCACCGACCGCAAGCGCCTGATGGCCGTCTGCGACACCCTGGGCGGCCTGCTGACGCTGGGCATGGCGGCCCTGATGCTGTTCACGACTGCGCCGTTCTGGGTGCTGCTGCTGTTCGTGGTTGCCACCCAGTCGCTCGATATTTTGCACGAGGCGGCCATGGATGCCAGCCTCGCCATGATCGTGCCCGACGAACAGCTGACGCGGGCCAACGGGCTGCTGAATACCACTCGCCAGATCAGCGGGTTGCTGGGGCCAGCCACCGCCGCGCTGTTGATCGGTGTGCCTGTTCTGCTGAGCAAAAACGGTGCGGGTGGCTGGCTGGCGGGCCTGCGCGACGGCGTGCCGTTTGCGCTGGGTGTAGACGCCCTGAGTTATCTGCTGGCCGCCCTGATCCTGACCCGCCTGAACATTCCCAGCCCGCCGCCCGCCGAGAGTGCCGGGGGCGCAGTGGCTACCGTGAAAGCTGACACCCGCCTCGGCTGGATGTATCTGGTGCGCCGTCCGCCGCTGCTGCAACTGCTGCTCATCGGGGCCGCCGTCAACTTTGCTGCCAGCGCCATTCCGGTGTACCAAACCCTGCTGACCCGCTACACGCTGGAAGATGACTGGACGGCACGCGGCCTCGGCTTTGCGGCGGCTTTGGCGATTATTACGACCATCACCAGTGCGGGTATGGTGCTGGGCGGCGTGGTCATCAGCGCGTGGGGCGGCCTGAAACACAACCGCGTGTTGGGCATTCTGGTGCCCAGCCTCGTCATCGGCCTCGGCATTATCGGCATGGGCCTCAGCCGCAGCTTGCCTCTTACGGCGGCCCTGTTCGGCCTCACCGTGTTTGCCATGCCCTTTGCGATGGCCCACAGCGGCGGCATCTGGCAGGCTCAGGTGCCCCGCGAAATGCAGGGCCGCGTGTTCGCCGTGCGCCGCGTGATCTCGCGCTTTACCGTGCCGCTGGGCATGGCGCTGGTGTCGGCCCTCGCCACCAGGTTTCCCCCCGGCCCGGTCATCGTGGGCATGGGTGTACTGGTCGTTGTGGTGGCCGCCGTGCAACTGCTGAATCCCAGCGTGCGCCGCGTGGATGACCGGGAGTATCTGGACGGCTTGGCGGCGGCAAAGGGCGGGTAGGAGAGCAGCAATTGGAAACGTGGGAAGCCTTGAGACTAATCAAGGCTTCCCACTTTGGTTGTCAGAGAATCGGTTTGAAGCTTTTGCCCTTCCTTCGACCCTGGACCCTTAGACCGCCCCCGACTTGACCCTACTCCCGGTTAATTTGGCCGTACATGAACTCGTAATTGCCCGTCGCTTCGGCCAATCGCAGCGGCTTCACACGCTCGACCAATATTTCTCCACCGTTGGGCAACTGGCCTAGCAACTGCATGGTTTCATCTATAAATTCTTGTAGCGGCATAGCGTGAGGATCGCTGGCCTGCTGCGTCCCCATCAGTTCGGTTTGCACGTAGGGCGGCACGAGTTCGAACACTTCTACCGCCGTGCCCCGCAGTTGATGGCGCAGCGATTGGGTGTAGGAATGGAGTGCGGCTTTAGTGGCGCTGTAGGTGGGGGTCAGGGCCATAGGCACGAAGGCCAGCCCCGACGAGACGGTCATGATGGCAGCGGTGGGCTGAGCTAGCAGATGCGGCAACAGCGCGGCGGTGAGCCGGATCGGGCCAAGCAAGTTGGTGGCGATGGTGGCTTCGGCATCGTCTAGCGCGGCGGCCTGCAACTGTTCGGGCCGCATGATTCCGGCGTTGTGAATGACCACGTTCAGGGCCGGAAAGTCGGCAGTCAGGCGGGCGGCAAAGCGGCGAATATCGTCGGCGTCAGCGATATCCAACAGGGCCGATTTCATGTTGGGATTGGCGGCCACCGTTTCGTCCAGCACCTCCTGGCGGCGGCCCGCGATGATGATCTGGTTGCCCGCCTGAAAAGAAGCTTCGGCCAGAGCGCGGCCAATGCCCGATCCGCCGCCTGTAATCAAGATGGTATTGCCTGTGTGATTCATGGTGATTCTCCTTGCCATGTATCGTAGACTTCGCACGAACCAACGGGAAGTAGGCACCGCAAAGTTCCATACTTATCCAAAGGAGAGTGATGTGCTAGACGACCAGAACAAGACCCGCGCAATCTTAATGCCTGTGCGGGATTATTCAGAACACACCCAACAGGAAGACCCAGAGCTAGACGCCCTCGTGCGCGAAATCATTGGCCGGGTGGCCGACAAATGGACGATGCTGGCCCTGGAAACCCTGACCGAACACGGCCCGCTGCGCTTTACCCGGCTGGGCGAACTGATCGGCGGCGTGAGCCAGAAGATGCTGACCAAAACGGTGCGCCAGATGGAAGCCGATGGCCTGGTCACGCGCACCGTGTTTCCGGTAATTCCGCCCAAAGTGGAGTATCAACTGACCGAACTGGGCCTCAGCCTCAGCGAAGCTTTTTGCGGCGTGTGGATCTGGGCCGAGCAGCACCGGGACACCATCGAACAAGCCCGCCGAGCTTTTCAGGAGCGGCGGACGGGAGTACAAGGATAGGGTTGGGAGAGGAGTTGATGACGCTGGGGGCTTGGTCTAAGGTGCTGGAGCGGATTCGCTGCTGAATTGCCTGTCAGGAGCGAGGGCGACAGCTGGCTGTAGGGTTTCAAGCAATTCTTAGACCCTTCGACCCTCGACCCTTAGACCGCCCTTCCCCCGCTCATTCCGCTTACTGCCGCTCCAACCACGCCGCCAGCCAAGGCAATTTCTGGCCCACTTTTTCGCGCATACCGCCCCAGTAGCGCCGCGACCAGCCTTCCATGGTGTGCTGTTTGCCGCGTGCAACAGCCAGTGCGCCTTCAGGAATATCGTCGTGAATGGCGCTTCCGGCAGCGATAAAGGCCGCGTCGCCCACCGTGCGCGGGGCGATCAGGGTGGAATTGGAACCGATAAACACGCCCGCGCCGACGCTGGTCTGGTGTTTGTTCACACCGTCGAAATTGGCGATGATCGTGCCCGCGCCGATGTTGGTTTCTGCGCCCACCGTCACGTCTCCGAGGTAGGCGAGATGTCCGGCCTTCACTCCGTCCGATAGGCGGGCATTTTTGGTTTCCACAAAGTTGCCGATATGCACGCCCGCACCCAGCACCGAGCCGGGGCGCAGGCGGGCAAATGGCCCCACGTCGCTGCCCGCACCCACCACCGCGCCGTCCAGCACGCTATGGGGCCGCACCACCACGCCCGGTTCCAGCACGCTGTCGGTAATCACGCTGTAGGCTCCCAGCGTCACGCCGTCGGCCACCCGCGTGTTGCCGCGCAGGATTACGCCGGGCTCTACAGTCACGTCCTGTCCCAGCGTCACGGTGTCTTCAATCGTGTTGGTGTCGGGATTGATCAATGTGACGCCCCCACGCATATGGCCCGTGTTGATGCGCCGCCGCAAGATCGCTTCGGCTTCGGCCAGCCCGGTGCGGTCATTGGCTCCCATCACCTCGTCTATATCGTCCAGCTTAAAGGCCTGAGCGGCGGCTCCGGCGGCATGGTACAGGGCCAGCAGGTCGGTCAGGTAATACTCGCCTGTCACATTGTTGGGCACGATTTGGCGGGCCAGTTGGGGAGCGCGGGCGTCCATCACATACACGCCGGAATTGAATTCGCGCACCGCCTTTTCGGCATCGGTGGCTCCCTTTTGCTCCACGATCCGGGTCACGTTGCCAGTCTCGTCGCGGATAATTCGGCCATAGCCGGTGGCGTCGGGCAGTTCTCCGGTCAGGATGGTAAAGGCACTCGCGCTGGCCTGATGACTGTGCAGCAAGGCCTGCAGGGTGCTGGGCCGCAGCAGCGGCGTATCGCCGTATAGCACCAGAATATCGGCGTCGCCCGCCTGCGCCGAGCCGGACAGGGGCAGCGCGGCGGCCCCGCTGAGGAAGGCGTCGCCTGTGCCGCGTTGCTGCGCCTGCCGGGCAAAAGTCACGCCTGTGGCTGCCAGCGCCGCTTCGACCTGTGCAGCCCCATGCCCCGTCACCACGACAACATTGCGTGCGCCAAGTTCCTGCGCGGCCTTCACGGCCCACGCCACCATCGGGCGGCCCCCCACCGGGTGAAGCACTTTGGGCAACGCCGACCTCATGCGGGTTCCCTGACCCGCTGCCAATATCACGACGTCCAGTGGACGGTTACTGTTCTTCATTGCTCAGTCAGTCTACGGGTCTGGGACAACAGGATGCCTAGACATCCACCTGAGCAACTACAGCAAGGCGGGCAAGGGAAACTATCTTCCACTCGCCCGCCGCCCCGCACTGGTTTTCATCTTGCCGACAAGACTTTACGCCGTTTTGGGCGGAACCACAGACACCACCGGATCAACCCGCGTATCCGGCTGTTTGCGAAGTTGAAGCAGGAACCAGATACTGGCGATGATCAGAGGAACAGAAATCAGGTGCGTATCTGTCCAGAGGCCGATGCCGGGGCGGTCGAGACCCTGATCGAGGAAGCTTTTGACGCTGAGGGGATTGAGGCGGAAGGTTTCCTCTAAGCCCGCCCGCAGGATGGAGTACCACAGCCAGAACTGCCAGAATGCCCAGCCCGGCTTGCGCGAACGCAGCCAAAAATACGCGGCGATGCTGAGGACGATGCCGATAAAGACGCCGTAGAGCTGCGTGAAATGCACGGGCGCGGTCATAACAACCTGCCCGCCGATCTGCTGGCAATACTGAGACAGATCCATGTCGGGGTTGGCGGCCTTGACGCACATGCCGTCGTGAAAGGAGCGGGCCGAGTCGGGCCAGCGGTAGCCGATGGGCCACCCCGTCACGCGGCCCACCGTATCGGTGCCGTTCATGATGTTGCCGATGCGCCCGCCGATGATGCCGAACGCCACGCCGGGAACGCACAGGTCAGCGTACTGGTAAAAATTGAGCTTGTAGCGGCGGGTGTAGTAGATCAGTACCAGAATCCCGCCGATCAGGCCGCCGTGAATAGAAATGCCGCCCTGGCGCAAGTTGATGATGTCGAGGAGGATACGGGGGAATGGAATGTTCTCGAACTGGTTCCACGAGGTCGCCACAAAGACGATGCGTGCGCCCACCAGTCCCCAGATGATCATCCAGAGAATGATGTCGTTGAAAAGGTCGACGTTGAGGCCACGTTGCCGGGCCATGCGTGTGCCCACCCACACGCCCGCGACGATGCCCAGCGTGATCAGCACGCCGTACCAGGCAATGGTGAAACTGCCGATTTGCAAGAAAACAGGATCCATAAGTTGGGGTCAGTGTATGCCGGATGTGGGCGGGCTGGGTATGAAAGGCCGCCTATAGGTCGCCCACCCCGCTGGATCAAAGATGGAAACCAATAAAAATGGCCCATCTTCTGGAGGGAAGACAGGCCGATTGGGAAGGGAAATTTACAACTCTAACGCTGGGGTTTCTTCGGCGGGCGGCTGAATGCGGAACACACGAGACAGGACAACGCCGAGTTCGAACAAGAGGTACAGCGGGCCAGCCACCAGCAACATGCTGCCGGGGTCAGGAGTCGGCGTGATGATGGCAGCGGCCACCATGATGCCCACGAGGGCAAAGCGCCAGCCCTTGCGGAGCATGGTGTGGTTCACGATGCCGATACGGGTGAGGATCACAGCCAGAATGGGCATCTCGAAGGCCAGACCGAACGACACGAGGAAGGTGATGATCATGCCCATGTAACTGGCGAGGTTCAGCAGAGGCTCTACCGTACCGCCCAAGAAATCGACGAAAAAGCGCACCATCGTGGGCAGCACCAACTGAAAGCCGAAGACTACGCCGCCTGCAAAGGCCAGCCCTGCACCGGCGATAAACGGCACGGCCCACTTGCGCTCGTTGGCGTACAGGCCGGGCGCAACGAAGGCCCATACCTGCCACAAGATGAACGGCAAAGCGAGAGCAAGACCCGCCCAGAGCGAAATATTGAAGCTCAGCAAAAATTGGTCGGTGAGCTGCGTGACGATCAGCTTGACCTTGCCTTCCTGATACAACTCGGAATACTTCAGCGGTTCCTTCAGCAGTTCGATCAGGGGGATGCGGTAATTCCACGCCACGCCCATGCCGAGCACCAGAAAGATGACGCTGTAAATCAGGCGCTTGCGGAGTTCGTCGAGGTGGTCGAACAGCGGCGCACTTTTCAGGTCTTGCATCATGACCGCTTGCCCCTGTCCTTAACGCCGCTCGACTTCGGTAACCGTCGTTTCTACGATTCGGCCATCTGCGGTACGCACGGGGTCGAGGGTATGAGAATGCACGTCGGTGACAACGGGGGCCACGGGGTCATGAATTTCTTTCTTGAAGCTCTTAATGCCCTGCCCGAGGCCTTTGCCCAGTTCGGGGAGCTTGCGTGCGCCAAAGATCAGGGCGATAACGACAACGATCAGAATAATTTCCAGTGGCCCGAATGACATGTTGACTCCTTTGTGCTTGCGATGATGGGTTGCCCGGAGTGGGCCAAGCGGTTGAGTGTAGGGTAGCGCGTGCCTATGAAGGGCTGTGTGGGCTTGCTTTCTGTGGTTCTTCGGTGGTTCACCCGTGCGGGCTGGCCCCAGCTTGTCCCGCCCCTCTGCGGCCTTCTTATCCTGAATGTATGCGGGGCAGGTCAAATTGGATCACTGGTGGGTTAACTGGCTGTCAACATGAAGGCTTGATCTGGGGTGGGTGCGGCTGAGGTTATGGGTGCGTTGTCTAAGGGTCGAGGGTTCAAGAAAGGGCAACAGCTTGAAGCTGAGTTCCAGCTTTTTCTTAGACCCTTAGACGCTTTTACGCCCCCAACTTCAGATGCTCCAGCCACCATCCACCAGGATTTCTTGCCCGGTGATGTACCCAGCCTCGCGGGTCGCCAGGAACGCCACGGCGGCTCCTACCTCGTTCGGTTCACCAAAGCGGCGGGCGGGAATCTTGGCGGTCAGTTTGTCGGCGTCGGCGGGGTCGGCGTGCAGGGCGCGGAGACGGTCTGTGGCGGTGTAGCCGGGGGCCACCGTGTTGCAGGTCACGCCGTCGGCAGCCACTTCGAGGGCCAGTGTTTTCAGGTGATTGGTCACGGCGGCCCGCATCGCGTTGCTGACGGGCAGATTCAGGGCAGGCCGTCCCACCGTCAGGCTGGTCACAGCGATAATGCGCCCCCAACGCCGCTCCCGCATTCCGGGCACCGCCGCCGCCGCCAGCCGCACCGTACTCAGAAAGGTGGTGTTCAGGCCCGCTTGCCACGCGTCCTCGGTCACGGCGCTGGGCAGGGCTGGGGGCGGGCCGCCCGCGTTGCTGACCAGAATGTCGATTTGCCCGGCGGCGGCCACAGCAGTCTGCACACCTTCCGGTGTACTCACATCGGCCACCACCCAGCGTGCGCCGAGCGCGTCTGCCGCCGCTTTCAGGGCGTCTTCGCCCCGCGCGGCCAGCGTCACTTGTGCGCCCAGCCTCATCAGATCATGCGCCGCCGCGAGGCCGATCCCCCGGCTGCCGCCCGTCACCAACGCCCGCTTGCCATCTAATCTGAACAAGGTCATAGGGTTACGGTACACCGGGGAAAGTCACAGGGCAGAGAAGAAAAGATCTTCCACTCTTTGTTCACACTTGCGGGTACAGTCCAAAAAAATCCAGAAACACGGCGGGCATGTTTCTGGAACAGGAGACTCTGAGGAGAGTTTTTAACCAGTTCTGTGGTTGTTGTTCAAAGCGCAGATCAGTCGACCACCACGCTTGTCCCACTGACCACTCACGACTTTTTTACACCACGCTCAGGCGGACATCCGCATTGCCCTGCGTGGCCGTGCTATAGGGGCAAACGGCGTGTGCGGCGTGCATCAGGCCTTCTGCCTGTTCGGTGCTCAGGCCAGGAAAGTGGCCCACCAGTTCAATGTCCAGCCCAAAGCCCAGTCCCTTTTTCTCCAGTCCCACACGGGCAGTAATGGTGCTGTCGTCGGTGAGTTCTATCTTTTGGCGGCGGGCGACCACGCCCAGTGCGCCCTGAAAGCAGGCCGCGTAGCCCAGCGCAAACAATTGCTCCGGGTTGGTACCGGGGCCGCCGTCGCCGCCCATCTCTGTGGGCACGCTGAGGTTGAGGGTCATGCGCCCGTCGCTGCTGGTAGTGGTACCGCTGCGTCCGCCGGTGGCGACTGCTTGTGCCGTGTAGAGATTGCTCATGGGGTCAGAATGCGCCGGAGAAGTGGGCCAGGGCAAGGGATAGAGGCGGGCGTTACCCGTGGGGTTACCTGACCCGCACCCGTACATACGCCCGGTCTGCGTAGCCCTCATGGTCGGGGCGGTGCGCCCGGATGTACGGATGCCGCTCTATTAGCAGGGGATCGGCCCGCAACAGTTCGGTCAGATGCCGCTCGGTGACGGCCAGGGTGGGGCCGGGTTGAGGGTAGCCCGCCGTGGCGAACACCACCTCATGCTTGCCCACACCCAGCGTTTGGAGGTGCAGCAACCTGTCGGGCACGGGGCGGCCATTGATCAGGCCGTATCCCAGCGGGCCGCAATCGTTGGCGAGGGCGGCGTGGGCGGCCAAGAGCGGGGCCAAGAGGGGCAAACTGGGGTCATGCATCCGTAGGTTATGGGCCAGCTCTCCGGCCACCACGGTTTCACCATTCTGTTGACTGGCCTGGCGTTCGCGTTCTCCGGCCAACAGGGCATGCAGAATCAGGGCGCGGCCCGCTGCCACTGCCGCCAATGAGGGCGGAAGCGCCGCCGCGCCGCTGGGGTCTTCGTGCAGCACGCTGATCGGCCCCACGCGCCACACCTCGCGCCGGGCATTGCTGATGGCGGCAAAGGCAAAGCCCACATTCAGGGGCAAGCTGCCCGGTTGCACGCGGGCCAAGGCTCCGGCCAGCCCCGCAGTCAGCGCGTCTACTGCCCCGCGCAACGTAGCCCTTTCGGGCAGGGCACGCAGGCCCGCCGCGCCCACCGTCGCAGCAAACCGGGCAGGCGTCAGGCCATGCGGCAGGCTCACGCTTTGGCGGCCGCTGCTGAGATCCAGACCGCTGAGGACGGCGACGATCTGCGGTGTGACCAACAGAACATCGGCGCTGAATGCAGGATCGCCCATGCGTGAACGCACGCTGGACTCCACGACACTCAGACTCATGCCCGCAGTTTAGACGCGGCTGCCCGCACTCTGCTCAGGCTAATTTCTCGGCAGCTTCCCCGTTGACCTTTATACGCTGGGGGCAGGCCACTCGGCACATCAGGAAAAACTCAGGGCATCAGCCGCTCTATGTTCCAGCCGCCCCTCTGCTGTGCGTACCGGAAGCGGTCATGCATGCGGTTGGGCCGGCCCTGCCAGAATTCCCATTCCTGCACCGATACGCGGAATCCGCCCCAGAATTCGGGTTTGGGCACGGGCAGAGCTTCGGGAAAACGGGCCTCCAGATCGGCCAGCTTTTGCTCCAACGCCGTACGGTTAGGAGTAGGCGCACTCTGCGGGTCGCTGGCATGGGCGGCCAACTGGCTCTCACGGGGGCGGGCATGAAAATAGGCGGTGCTTTCCTCGTCGCTTACACGCACCACCGGGCCATACGCCCGCACCTGCCGCTCGTGATCGGCCCAGTGAAACAGCAGTTCTGCCTGCGGATTGGCTGCCAAGTCGTGCCCCTTATGGGAATCGTAATTGGTGTAGAAGGTCAGGCCGCGTGCATCGGCCCCACGCAGCAGCACCGTTCGCACCGAGGGACGGCCCGCGCTGTCGGCGGTAGCGAGGCTCAGGGCATACGGTTCGCGCAGGCCGTCAGCAATCGCTTCGTCCAGCCAGCCCTGAAACTGGGCCAACGGGTCAGCGTTCAGGTCGGCACGGCGCAGTTCGGCACGGGTATAGCTCAGGCGCAGCGCCGTCAAATCATGTTCGGGGAGCTTGGTCATACCGCCCCCACCTTCTGACGCTGTACCTTCTGACACTGTGGGCAAAAGTGGGTGCCACGCTGGGCCAGCACGATTTTTTCGATGGTGGTGCCGCAGCGGTCACAGGGCTTTCCGGCCCGGTCATACACATGGTGGCGGTGCTGGTAGGCTCCTGCCTCGCCGTCGTGCTGGGCGTAGGTGCCGTCGCTGAGGGTGCTGCCGCCCGCCTCTACCGCCGCGCCCATCACCTCGCGGACGGCGTGATACAGGCGCGTGGCTTCTTCTGCGTTCAGGCGGGTCTGGGCTGGGTGAATCTGGGCCGTCCAGAGGCTCTCGTCGGCGTAGATATTGCCCACCCCGCTGACTGGTTTTTGAGACAGCAGCCAGGGCTTCACGGCCCCGCAAGTGACTGCCCGCGCCACAAAATCGGCCACCTCGAAGTCGTCGGTGAGGGGTTCTGGCCCCATTCCGGCCAGCGTGGGCATCGTGGCGTACTGGCCGGGGCGCACCACCGCCATCTTGCCAAAGCGCCGCGCATCGTCAAAATGCAGCGTGCCGCCGTCGGTGGTCAGGGTCACGCGGGTGTGCTTGCCCGCCTCCAGCCGGAAGCCGCCCGTCATGCCCAGATGCACGATCAGTTCCAGGTCGTGTAGAGCGTCCGGCTCGCCGTCTGCTTCGGCGGCGGCCAGTTGCAGCATCAGGTATTTGCCGCGCCGGGAGAGTCCGGTCACGCGGCGGCCCACCGCCAGATGGGTGTCGCGGTACCTGTGCGGCGCGTCGTGTTCTATGCGCTCTATCACGCGGCCCCGCAGCAGCGGCTCTATTTTGCGGCGCGTCGTTTCCACTTCCGGCAGTTCGGGCATGGGGCGAGCATAGGACGCGGCGGGCCGGGGCAGTGCGTGCTGGAACATCATTTGCAAAGACTGTGGGTCTTCACGGTTCACAGTTCACGGCCCAGAGCCACCACACATCGGGAGATTTTGACCCCGACATGAGCCTGCATTCCGTATCTTGCACCCATGACTTTCCGCGCTGGCCGTACTCTCCTGCTGACGGGCTTCGAGCCGTTTCATACGCACCCCAGCAACCCCAGTGCCGCCGCTGCCGAAGCTCTGGACGGTCTGATCTTGCCGGGTAACCTCCGTATTCATTCGGTTCTCCTGCCCGTCGAACCTCACCCCGCCCGCGCCCGATTGCTGCCCTTGCTGGGCGAACTGCGGCCAGACGCCGTGCTGCTGACGGGTCTCGCGGCAGGCAGGCCACAGGTGACGCTGGAGCGGGTGGCCCTGAATGTCATGGATTTTCAGATTCCAGACAACGCGGGGCAAACCTACCGCGATCAGCCTGCCGAAGTGGCTGGCCCCCCGGCGCTGCTGGGCACGCTGCCGATGCGGGCCATGCTGGCGGCGTGGCGGGCGGCGGGCATTCCGGGCGACATCAGCAATACGGCGGGTCTGTATGTCTGCAATTACGTGATGTACCACGCGCTTTACATCCTGCAAACGCAGGGCCGCGCCCACGTGCCCGCCGGGTTTTTGCATCTGCCCGCCAATGCCGAAGTTGCGCTGGCAGTGGCTCCGGACCGCCCGCCGCTTCCCTATTTGCCGCAGGAAGAACTGACGCGGGCGGTGCGGGTGGCGGCGGGGGTGTTGGGGTAAAAAGTGCGTGAAGGCGGAAGGTGAACCCCCGTTGCTGTGCAACGCCCCCCGTAGAGGGGAGGACAAAAGCACTTTCGCTCCCCTTTAAGGGGCTGGCTGTGAAGCAGACTGGGGGTCTACACGCGACTTTAACCGGACTTGGAAGCCAAACCACTTACGGAAACGGCGCACGCCCCGCGACCCATCCCCCCGCCGCTCCCCCGGCCCAGTGCCAGCCCGATACTGACGGTTCGGACGGCTTTTGAGCCAACGCTGCCAGCACTGCGGCCAGTGGCACGCGGCGGGCAAAGCGGGTACGGGCGTGCCACGCGGCCAGCACCGTTTCTGGATGCTTGGGGCGCAGCCCGCGCAAAGCAGCGTCGGCGCGGTTGACCGCCAGATCGAACAGCGCGGGCGGCACGGCCCCCAGCGGCGTCGTGCCACCCGGATCAGGGTCGTGCAGAAAGGGGCGCTCGGTGGGCATCAGGCAAGAACCTGAATTAAGCGGAGCGTTCGCGGCGAGCCAACGCGGCAATCTGTCCGGCGTGCCAGGCGGTGTGGCGGGCGTTCAGGCGCAGCAGTTCGGATACGGTGAGCGGCGTGCCGGAATGCGTGACCAGCAGGCTCAGCGCCGATTCGGGCAGGGCGCGGGCGGCGGCCACTTCCCATGCCATCAGGCGGGTCAGGCCCGCGTCGCCGGGTGGGGGCGGCACAGTATTGCTCCCAGCACTGGCGACACCAGAAATCAGCGTCCAGTACGCCCGTTTGGTGGCCGTCAGGTGCGAGGCCAGCGCCGCAATCCGGGGATGAGGTTGTCCCTCGGCCCCCGCCAACGCCGAGCGAACACTCTCCCAAGGATGTTGGTTGGCCTCGTCCAGCAACGTAGCCAGAGCATCTGCTGAGAAGACCACAGTCATAAGGACCGCCGATTTTGAGCTTGATGCTGCTGGATCAGGCGGTATATGCCGTCGCCATCGTTCAGCAGGCGGCCAGTTTGTACCATGTGCCGGGTCACGGCCTGGGCCTGCGCGGGCGTCAGCGGGCTGCTGGCACTCAGATCGGCCAGCGTAAAGCGTCCGCCTTTGCGGTGTGCCAGGCGGTACACCATGCGCTCCTGCACGTCTGGGCGCTCGTTTCCACCCAGCGCACGCCCCACGCGGCGGCCAAACAGCCACCAGACGAACGCGCCCACCATCAGCCCGATCAGCAGTTCCAGCGGCACGAGGCGCACGGCCACGTCTGGCACGGCAAAACTCTGGGCCACTGCCAACGCCTGTGCTTTGGCCGCCGCCACTTCTGCCGCGCCCGCACCGCTGGCAATGATGTCGCGCAGGTCGCCCCGCGCCCGCAGGAACCGCATCACGCCGCCGAGGTCGCCCTGCACATAGATAACGCCGAACGCAATCAGCGCCGCCGAAAGCCCTGCAATCACCGATAATCCCCACCGCGCCACGTTCACGCCCTGCATGCTACGTGAAGGAGACGCTGGGGAGGGTGTCAGAGACGCAATTGGGCCCCTGAATGCCAGCTTCTAGCGCAGATTCGGGCGGCGGTTCAGTTGCGTCCAAAAGGCCGTAATGGTGGTCATGGCCTCCCGAAACTGAGTGAAATCCAGCGGCTTGATGACGTAGGCGCTGGCCCCGTGTGCATAAGAATCGCTGATGTCGCGGGGTTCACCACTGGTGGTCAGCATCACCACTGGAATATCACGGGTGCGGACGGTGGCGCGAATGGCGTCCAGCACAGCCAAGCCGTCCATCTGCGGCATTTTCAGATCCAGCAAAATCACGTCGGGGAGAAGATTGGACGTCCCACTGGCGTTCAGCAGGGCAATGGCCTCGGCCCCGCTGCTCGCCACGGTTACGTTGTGGAACACCTGCTGATGCTCGCCGCTTTCACGCAACACCGTCAGTGCCAACTCCACATCGTTGGGGTTATCGTCCACCAGCAGAATTCGGCGTTGCTCCACAGTCTCTCCCTTCCCCCTTTTCGTGAAAATGCGTCTTGAACTGCAGTCTATCCCTAGACTATGAAGATTATATCAAGGTTTGATCAGATTTATGTGCTCAAAACACAAAATATGATTTGATTTCTAAATTCTTCTTTACCTACACCAAGGGTGCAATATGAACCTGATCAAGAAATGACTGGGGGTCACCAGTGGAGCGCAGGCCAGGTGTGGGTGGGTGCGGCCTCTGGTTCTGGTCGCCGCCCTACACTGGGGACGTGTTGACTAAGCGCATCATTCCCTGCCTCGACGTCCAGAACGGGCGTGTGGTCAAGAACGTCCGGTTTTTTGAAAACCACCGAGACGCCGGAGATCCCCTGCTGTTGGCGCAGGCCTACGAGGCGCAGCAGGCCGATGAGCTGGTATTTTACGACATCACCGCCACGCACGAGGGCCGCAGCCTGATGCTGGACGTGGCCGCGCAGGTGGCCGAACAGGTGATGATGCCCCTGACGGTGGGCGGCGGCGTGAACCACCTGTCGGATTTCCGGCAACTGCTGATGGCGGGCGCAGACAAAATCAGTGTCAACAGTGGGGCCGTGAAGCGCCCAGAGTTGATCCGGGAGGCCAGCGACCACCATGGGGCGCAGTGCGTGATGCTGAGCATAGACGCCAAACGCCGCGCCAATGGGCAGGGTTGGACGGTGCATGTGGGCGGCGGGCGCGTGGATACCGGGCTGGATCTGATCGAGTGGGCAGTGCGCGGGCAACAGCTTGGGGCGGGCGAACTGTGTCTGAACATCATGGACGCCGACGGTACCCGCGCCGGATTTGCGCTGGACGCCACCCGCGCCGTGTCCCGCGCCGTAGACCTGCCCGTGATCGCGTCGGGCGGGGCCGGGCAACTGACCGACTTCCGCGACGTGCTGCGCGGCGGCGATGAGGGTGGGAACGCCGACGCGGCCCTCGCTGCCAGCGTGTTTCATTTTGGAGAACTGACCGTACCGCAGGTCAAGGCCTACCTACAGGCCGAAGGAATCGCGGTGCGCCCCGACTGGCAGGATACGGATTCTGACAATGTGCGAGGCTACACGGTATGAGTCCCGCTTCTCTTTCCGACCTTAACTTTGGCGCCGATGGACTGATTCCCGTGGTGACGCAAGACGCCCGCACAGGCGCAGTGCTGATGCAGGCCTACGCAGACCGCGCCGCCGTAGAACGCACACTCGCCACCTGCGAGGCCACCTATTTCAGCCGCTCGCGGGGAGCGCAGTGGATCAAGGGGGTCACCAGCGGCCACACCCAGCGCATTGTGGATGTGCGCATGGACTGCGATGGAGACAGCGTGCTGTACCGCGTGGAACAGACCGGGGGGGCCTGTCATACCGGGGAATACAGCTGTTTTTACCGCTCCTTGTTGGAGGGTGAACCGGAAGCGGCAGCCCATCACGCCGCCACAGAGAACGGACTGGACGGCACGCTGGAACGCGTGTACGCCACCATCACCGAGCGCCTCGCCACGCTGCCCGAAACCAGTTATGTGGCCCGCCTGCACGCCGGAGGCCTAGACCGGGTGCTGAAGAAAATCAGTGAGGAAAGCGGCGAAGTGCTGCTGGCCGCCAAAAATGGAGACCGCGCCGAGCTTGCCACCGAAGTCGCAGATTTGCTCTTTCATACGCTGTTTGCGATGGCCGAAGTGGGCGTCGCGCCTGCCGATGTGGCCGCCGTGCTGCGAACCCGCGAGGGCAAAACGGGCCTGAAGGGGCCAAAAGAGATCGGCTGAATCTGAGCATTCTTCATACGGACTCCGATTGAATCCCAAAACTACGGGATCCAATTCGAGCGGAGCGAGTACGAGAAAGTACGGATTCCGTATGATTCCCGTACGGTCAGAACCGCACCGCCTGTCCGTTCATCTCCCGGAATCCTTATCACAACTCCAGGCATGAGAGACACCTAAAGTACCGCCCAAAGCCGCCCTGTGATCCAAATGGGCGGCTTTCGCTTATACCTATCTAAAGCCCCACCCGGAGGTTCCACCCATGAACAAAACACTGACCCGCTTCGCCCTGCTCGCCGCTGTTTCTACTGTTGCCCTTGCCTCTTGCAACTTCACTGCTGTTCCCGAAGCCCCCACCGGGCGCATGGCCTACGGGATCGACGCCACCGGGCAACTCGCCAGCTTTGGCCTGGGCAACGCGGGCGCAAGCTACAGCACCCGCGCTTTCACAGGTCTGGGCGCGGGCGAAACCCTGGTGGACTTGGACTTCTGGAACGTAGACAGCGCCCTGTATGGCCTGTCGAGCAACGGCACGCTGTACAAGGTTGACCCGGCCACCGGCGCACTCACTAAGGATTATGTCGGCACGACGCTGGGCACGCCCACCGCGATGGACTTCAACCCCGTTGCTCGCCGCCTGCGCGTCTTCAACAGCACCGACGACAACTTCCGGATTACGCCGCTGGGAAGCCCCGCCACCGCTGGAACTACTGCGGACGGCAAATTGGTCTACGCGGCAACCGATTCCAAAACCGGAACCAATCCCATGCTGACCGCCGCCGCCTACACCAACTCGTTTGCTGGGTTCACGGCTGCCGACACCGCCACAGTCCTGTACTCCATCGACGCAGGTACGGATTCACTGGTCATGCATACGGTGGGGCCAGCATTCAGCACGTTGAATACGGTTGGGCCCCTGAACATAGACGCCCGTGACGGCGCAACCGGATTTGACATCGTGGGCACGAACGAGGCGTACCTCAGCACCAGCACTGGCAATACCGCCACGCTGTATACCGTCAACCTGACCACCGGAGCCACCACCCAGACGGCCACCATCAACGGCAGCCTGAAGACGTTTGCCGTCAGCCTTCCGGCCCGGCCCGCCGCCGCAACCCCGCTCTCCAAGTAAGCCAGAACCTATCAGAGCAAGTTCGGGAGCAGTCCCGGCTTGCTCTGTTTTGTTGGGTAGACGTTGCATACTTTTGGGGATGCCGCCCAGTTCAGATCTCCCCATTCCAACTGCATCCAAAAGTGAATGGCGGGCGTGGGCGCGGGAAGTTCGGGCAGCTTTACCAGATCAATCACAGGCACTGACCGCTCATCTAGCAGCCTTTTTGCATTTGCACAGAGCGCGGCGTGTGCTGGCTTACCGGGCCTTGCCAGGAGAGCCGGATGTGTCGGCGCTGGCAGGCCAATTTGAACTCTTGGCTCCCCGCGCCCGCTGGAAGCCGGAGCCTCATCTGACCCTCCATGCCTGGGAGACGGCCACCGAACTCAGCCGCTTTGGGGCGCTTCAGCCGCCTGCAAGTGCGCCGCGTGTGTTGCTAGGCAGTGTGGACGCCGTGTTGCTGCCCGCCCTCACCTTCGATGAACAGGGCGTGCGCCTAGGCTACGGCGGCGGCTTCTATGACCGCCTGCTGCCCGGATTTACGGGCCTGACGGTGGGCGTGGTGTGGGCAGACCTGATCGTGCCCACACTGCCCACCGAGGCCCATGACGTGCGGGGACAGTGGTTGGCAACTGAACTGGGTGTCCGTACCACCCGGACGACCACGCCCCCCATTCGCTACAGTTGACGGGTGACCCTGACCCCCGAACAGACGCTGAAGCGCACGCCGCTGCACGCCGCCCACCTGCGTGCCGGGGCCAGAATGGTGCCGTTTGGCGGCTGGGATATGCCCGTCCAGTACAGCGGCGTGAAGGCCGAACACGACGCCGTGAGAACCGGGGCAGGCGTATTCGACGTGTCCCACATGGGCGAGTTCCGGATCACTGGGCCAGATGCCGCCGCCTTCCTGAACCGCGTGACCACCAACGACGTGACCAAGCTGAAGCCCGGACGCGCCGCCTACAACTGGTTGCCCAACGATTCGGGCGGATTGGTCGATGATGTTTATGTGTACCGCGTGGCCGCAGAGCAATTCTTTCTGGTGGTCAATGCGTCGAACATAGAGAAGGACTGGGCGCATTTGCAGCAGCACACAGCGGGCTTTGACGTGACCCTGACCGACGAATCAGACCGCTGGGGGCTGTTGGCGGTGCAGGGGCCACAAGCCGAGGCCATGCTGCAACCGCACAGCAGCGTAGACCTGAACGCTGCCAAAAAGAACGCCTATTTTGCTGCCAAACTGTTTGGCTTCGATGTGTGGCTGGCCCGTACCGGCTACACGGGCGAGGACGGCTTCGAGGTCTTTACCGACGCCTCGGAGGCCGAAACCATCTGGGACAAAATGCTGGCGATCGGCCTGACGCCTGCGGGCCTCGGCGCACGCGACACCTTGCGGCTGGAAGCAGGCTTTCCCCTCTACGGCCATGAGTTCGCCGATCATATTCACCCGCTCAGCAGCACGTACACCTGGGTGGTCAAGAACACCGCCCACCTCGGCGCAGAACACATTCAGACCGCGCCCAAACAAAAGCTGATCGGTCTGGCGCTGGACAAGGTTCCGGTGCGCGAAGGCTACCCGGTGCACCTCGGAGGCGCGGTGGTAGGTCATGTCACCAGCGGCAGCTCCAGCCCCACGCTGGGTCACCCGATTGGAATGGCGCTGGTTGCTGCTGAGGCTGGAAACGCCGACGCCTATGAGGTAGAAGTGCGCGGCAAGCTGCACCCGGCGCGGCGCGTGGAGTTGCCCTTCTACAAGCGGGCCTGAACAGCTCCTGAAGATTTCTGCAAGTCGCCATAGCCGATCCCACACAGCACCACACAGAATTAGGGAGAATAAACCATGCAAACCCCCAACGAACTGAAATACGCGCCGTCGCACGAGTGGCTGTCTGAGGACGGCACGGTGGGCATCTCCGACTTTGCTCAGGATCAGTTGGGCGACGTGGTGTACGTGGAACTCCCCGAAGTGGGCCGGATCGTGACCGCAGGCGAAACCATAGCCGTCGTGGAGAGCGTGAAGACAGCGTCCGACATCTACGCGCCCGCCACCGGAACCATTACCGCCGTCAACGACGCCCTCAGCGGCGGCCCTGAACTGGTCAACAGCAGCCCCTACGAAGATGGCTGGCTGTTCAAGATCGACGTGACCGAAGAAAGCGCCGAACTGCTGAGCGCTGAGGATTACGCCGCCGCTAACAACTAAAAGGCGGTCTAAGGGTCTAAGAACAGCTTGAAAGACCAGTGGGGCGGCTGGCTTGCCCCAAGTCTTGGCCTGTACCCGCCCGCCCTGCCACGCCGAACATCTGCACCTTAGACCTTTAGACCCCAACAGGAGCCATCCCATGCGCCCATTAACCGAACTCCTTCAGACCGACGATTTCACCCGCCGTCACATCGGCCCCAGCGAGGGCGAGCAGGCCGCGATGCTGAATGAGCTGGGTTACGACAGCCTGGAAACCTTCATTCGCACGGTGGTTCCGGCGGCGATTGTGCGGCCTACCGAGATGCAGGTGGGCGGGCCAGTCACCGAAGCCCAGGCTCTGGCTGATCTGAAGGCGGTGGCGGCCAAGAACAAGGTCTTCCGCTCCTATATCGGCATGGGCTACAGCGGCACACACACGCCGCCCGTGGTGCTGCGGAACCTCCTGGAAAACCCCGGCTGGTACACCGCCTACACGCCGTATCAGGCCGAGATTTCTCAGGGACGGCTGGAAATGCTGCTGAACTTTCAGCAGATGGTGATGGATTTGACGGGCATGGAAGTGGCGAACGCCTCGCTGCTGGACGAAGCCACCGCCGCCGCCGAAGCGATGACGCTGGCCAAGCGCACGGCCAAAGCCAAAGGCAACGTGTTCTACGTGGCCGACGACGTTCATCCGCAAACGCTGGACGTGATCCGCACGCGGGCCGAGTTCTTTGGCTACGAGGTGCAGACGGGCGCGGCAAACGCACAGCTTCCAGAAGGAACGTTTGCCGCGCTGGTGCAGACTCCCGGTACCTACGGCGATTTGCATGACCTCTCCCATATTGCTGAGCGGGTGCATACGGGCGGCGCGGCGTTAATCGTGGCAACCGACTTGCTGGCCTGTGCCTTAGTCACTCCTCCGGGCGAGCAGGGAGCCGACATCGTGATCGGCAACTCTCAGCGCTTCGGCGTACCGATGGGCTTTGGCGGCCCACACGCGGCGTTCCTGGCCTGCCGCAGCGCGTACCAGCGCAGCATGCCGGGACGCGTGATCGGCGTTTCCAAGGACAGCAAGGGTAAAACCGCCCTGCGAATGGCGATGCAAACCCGCGAGCAGCACATTCGGCGCGAGAAAGCCACGAGCAACATCTGTACCGCACAGGCATTGTTGGCAAATATGGCCGCCGCCTACGCCGTGTGGCACGGGCCAGAAGGGATTAAAACCATTGCAGAGCGCGTGCATGTTATGACGGGGATGCTGGCGAAGGCTCTGGTCAACTCGGAGTACGAGCCGAACCTGACTTTCTTCGACACCCTTACTTTTGAGGCAGACACCGCCAAACTTCGTCTCCGAATAGAAGCCAGCGGCATCAATGTCCGCTACGAAGACGACCGCATCGGCGTCAGCTTGGACGAGACGACAACCACTGAACAGCTTGCCGATCTGATTCAGGTTCTGACCGGAGAACCTGCCGATCTCGACGCCCTAGATTCCGAATACCTGCTCGGCATTCCCGCCAATCTTCAGCGCACCACGCCCTACCTCACACACCCGACCTTTTCCGCGCACCACTCCGAACACGGCATGCTGCGTTACCTGAAACAGCTGGAGAACAAGGATTACAGCCTGACGCACGGCATGATTCCGCTGGGAAGCTGCACCATGAAGCTAAACGCCACCACCGAGATGATTCCGGTGACGTGGCCCGAATTCGGGCAGATTCACCCGTTTGCCCCCGCCGATCAGACCGAAGGCTACACGCACCTGCTGGCGGAACTGGAAGCGTGGCTGGCCGACGTGACCGGATACGACGCCGTGAGTTTGCAGCCCAACAGCGGGGCGCAGGGCGAGTACGCGGGCCTGCTGACGATTCGCAAATATCACGCGGCCAGAGGCGACAGCCACCGTACCGTTTGCCTGATTCCAGCCAGCGCCCACGGTACCAACCCGGCCAGCGCGGCCATGATGGGCATGAGCGTGGTGGTGGTCAAGACCGACGACATCGGCAACATCGATTTTGAAGACCTGAAGGCCAAGGCCGAGCAGCACAGCGACAACCTCGGTGCGTTGATGATTACCTATCCCAGCACGCACGGCGTCTTCGAGGAAAACGTGCGCGAGGTGTGCGACCTGATCCACGCGCACGGCGGGCAGGTGTATCTGGATGGGGCCAACATGAACGCGCAGGTGGGCCTCACCAGCCCCGGTTTTATCGGCGCAGACGTGAGCCACCTGAACCTGCACAAAACCTTTGCTATTCCGCACGGCGGCGGCGGACCGGGCATGGGGCCGATTGGGGTGAAGGCCCACCTCGCGCCCTATCTGCCCAATCACAGCGTCCGAGCCACATCCGAGAGCCAGACCGGAGCCGTGAGCGCCGCGCCGTATGGCAGCGCCAGCATTCTGCCTATTTCCTACCTGTACATCCGTCTGCTGGGAGCGGCGGGCCTGAAGCGGTCTACCGAGATTGCCATCCTGAACGCCAATTACATCGCCCACCGACTGCGCGGCGCGTACCCTGTGCTGTACACCGGGCCAGATCACGACGGATTGGGCGGGCGCGTGGCCCACGAATGCATTCTGGATATTCGGCCCCTGAAACAGGCCAGCGGCATCAGCGAGGAAGACATCGCCAAGCGCCTGATGGACTACGGATTTCACGCGCCCACCATGAGCTTTCCCGTGCCCGGCACGCTGATGATCGAACCTACTGAGAGCGAGCCGAAAGCCGAACTCGACCGTTTCGTGGCCGCCATGTTGGGCATTCGCCGCGAGATTCAGGAAGTGGAAGATGGCCTGCTGAGCGCCGAGGACAGCCCGCTGAGGCACGCGCCACACACGCAGGGCGACCTGATTTCGGATGACTGGAACCGGGCCTACAGCCGTGAAGTGGCCGCCTTCCCCTCCGCCGCGCAGCGGGCGTGGAAGTACTGGCCCGCCGTGAACCGCGTGGACAACGTGTACGGAGACCGGAACTTCGTGTGTAGCTGCCCACTGATCAGCGAGTATGCAGAATTGCAACTGAGCGAATAAAGGCATTTAGGAAGGTGGGGCCGTTCAGCGCAGAATGGCCCCGCTTCCGTTTATCTTTCCCACCCCGCTTAAACCCTTGTTCAGCCCTTCCCTAACTCGGCAGGAGCCAACGCCAATCTGGTTCTGGGCTGCGGCTCATGCCAGGGCGACAGCCTGAAGCATGCATCCACGCACCCTGAACACCGCCAACCGCGCCGCCAACTTTCTGGGCTGGTTCAGCATCAGCCTCGGCACTCTGGAAGCGGTGGCCCCGGCAGCCCTGGGCCAACTGCTGGGACTGGAGCGCCATCAGACTCTGCTGCGCCTATACGGGGTGCGCGAACTGACCGCAGGCGGGGCGATTCTGACGCAGACGACCACGCCGCAGTGGATCTGGGCGCGGGTGGCAGGTGACGCGCTGGATATTGCCACGCTGGCCCTTGCACTGGGGCCGCAGAATAAGAAGCGGGCCAACGCCGCTGCCGCCCTCGCTGCCGTTGTAGGGATCACGATGCTGGATCTCTGGACGGCGCTTCAATTGACCCGGCATGAGGCGGAAGCCAAGCACCCGGCGTTGAACCCTGTAGGCTGAGCGGGCCTATTCCTCTCCCCTTCTTGGCCTTCCCTGCCATGCCAGCCACACTGCCCATAGGTTCACAGCAGCGGCGGCCAGATGCCACGGCACCAGTTGCCCGCTTGCGGCCCACGCCAGTGCGGTTAACGCACACAGCGCATTCAGTCCTGTACCGATGAGGAAGGTGAGGCGTTCGTGCGGCGTGGAATACATGGGCGTGCGTGGGCTGGGATCGGTCATGGCGTCGTGCGCCTCGGCGTACCGGATCAGACTCAGCACGCCGAAGACCAGAAGCAGTCCCGCCAGCAACATGCCCCACAACCCCAAATACCGGTCTACATTGCCGTAGTCCAGTGCCCCCAATCCAAAGTGCGCCAGCGACCCCAGAATGCTGACCAACGCGAGGCCCAGCGTGCGCGGCGTGGAGTAGTTGGGAGCGTCACCAAGGGGCATTTGGGGCAGTGTAAGGGGCAGAGGGCGAAGGTCAAAGTGTGGAAAGGCGTGTTTTGGGGGCAAGTGTGCGGAGAGGCACTCGCTGGCGCTCACTTCCCCTCACCCCGCTGTTGGCGCAGCGCCCCTCTCCGTGTGAGGCCCCAAGATGCGTGCAACACGCAGGCCAATTCCATGTTCAAGACGACTGGCAGTTCCACTTCAAATGAACGAGCAAGTCGAGTCTAGATGCGACAAGATCAATCCAATCCTCCTCAGCAGAGCGGCAACCTCCCCTGACCCCTGTGGGGCGAGGGCTGGGGGAAGCCATCGCAGTCACCAAAAAAACTTATTTTCCCGGCGAAATCACTTCTACCGCCGTCAACGTCTCCGTGATCCGGTAGGTGTGACTGGCCCCACTCGGCACACAATACGAATCCCCCGGCGCAAGCGAGATCGTCTGCCCATTCACGATCAGTTCGGCGCGGCCCTCTATCACGTAGCCCAGTGTTTCGTAGTCATTCACGCTTTCGGGCTTGGCGGGGTCGGGTTCCTCGCGGTGCCACAGGCGCATCTGTCCCGTTTGGCCGCGAATCAGGTGATGCTCGCCGTGTTCGCCGTGCTGCGTGTCACTCTGGCTGACCTTGTACGTCTGGGTTGTCATGCCTCAGCCTGCGCCCCAATGGCCGCGCCGGGGTGAGGGGAAGCTTCAGGGCGGCAGAGCTTTGGCCGCCAAGCCGCAAGGCCGACGCCCACGCATTTTGTCCGGGAGTCAGCAGAGAGAAACCCAAAAACGCTGTTCTAAACGGTATATTTTTGAATCTGACGCGATTTGGCAAGAAGCCGTTTGGGGGCGTACACTACAGCTCTAACTCTGAAGAAGTTCAGACGAAGCGGACACAACGCCGGGGGGTGGGGCAACAACGTGGGAACCAAAGAAGACGTCCGTTCGCGGCTAAATATCGCGGAGGTCATCGGAGAATATGTGAGCCTCACGCCTGCGGGCAAGGGGCGCATGAAGGGGCTGTGTCCGTTCCACAAGGAAAAAAGCCCCTCGTTTCAGGTGGACACCGAGCAGGGCTATTACTACTGCTTTGGGTGCAAGGCGGGCGGCGACATCTTCAGCTTTGTGCAGCAGACCGAGAACCTCAGCTTTGGCGATTCTCTGCGGAAACTGGCCGAAAAAGCAGGCGTGCAGGTGGAAGCCAAATACGGCGAGAAGTCCAGCCGTGACCTGTACGACGTGAACGCCTTTGCGCTGGCCTATTTTCAGGAGCATCTGCCGGGGCCAGCGCTGGACTACCTACGGGCACGTGGCCTGACCGACGCCTCCATCGCCGCCTTCGAAATCGGTTACGCCCCTGAAGGCTGGGATGGCCTTGTCAAGCGGGCCAAAAGCCGGGGCATTACAGACCGCCTGCTGCTGGAAGCTGGCCTGACCACCGAAAACCCGGAATCGGGCCGAATTTATGACCGCTTCCGGGGTCGGGTCATGTTCCCCATCCGCGACCACTTGGGAAGACTAGTAGGCTTTGGCGGGCGCGTGCTGGACGACAGCAAACCCAAGTACCTGAACACGCCCGACACCGAAGCCTTTAAAAAGGGCGAACTGCTGTACGGGCTGGACAAGGCCAGAAGTCTTATTTCTGGGACGGGCACGGCGGGCGGCGGGGAACTGATCGTGGTGGAAGGCTACATGGACGTGATCAGCCTGCACCAGCACGGCTTCACGGGCGCAGTCGCCAGCCTCGGCACGGCCCTGACCGCCGAACACGCCACGCTGCTGGAACGGCTGGGGGCGCAAAAGCTGACGCTGATGTTCGACCAAGATCAGGCCGGGCTGAAGGCCACCCTGTCGGGGCTGGATCAGGTGTTGGGGGCAAAATTCCGGGTGCGGGCCACCAGTGTGCCCAGCGGCAAAGACCCCGCCGACGCGCTGCTGGCCGGAGACGAGGCGGGCATCCGTCAGGCGCTGTTGGGCGGGCTAGACGAGGTGCATTACCGGGTGCAGGCCGCGCTAGAAAAATACGATGTGGGCACCACCACAGGCAAGCGCAGCATCCTGATGGAACTGCTGCCCCGTATGCAAAACCTTGATCCGCTGGACGAGGGCGCGGAGCAGATGCGCACGATTGCCTGCCACACGCTGGGCATCAAGCCCGAAGCCCTGCTGGAATGGATCGGTTCGAAGGCCAAGCGCCGCACCCTGACCGACACCCACATGGCCGGCATGAGCGCCCACCGGGGCGAAGAAGACCGGGAACTGTCATTACTACGGCAACTGCTGGTCGACCCCAGCCTGCTGTCGAAGTTGGACGGCAGCACGCCCTGGCGCAACGAATCGGTACGCAAGGTGATGCTGGCCGCGCTGGGGCAGGGCGTGGGCGGCGCAAATGCCGATTCCATCCTAGAAATCTTCCGGGGCCAACCCGAAGAGCAACTGCTGATCCGCCTGATGTTCGAGGGCCGCGACACTGGGGCCATTTCCCGCGACACCAACCAGATGTACGAGCAGAAAGTGAACGGCTACGCCGCCGCCGCCGTGGACGATATTCAGGTCAGCATGAGCATCGATTCCATGCGGGCCGAAGTAGACCTACTGAAGCGGCAGGTGGCCGAAGCCGAAGCCGCCGAGCAACTCAGCTTGCTGCGCCAAATCGGGGAATTGCAACGGGCCATAGAAGCGGAGAAGCGGGCGCGGCGGAGTACGGCCTAGTGGGTAAAATAAGCTGAGCAACTAATAAAGATCACACCCGCAAAAGTGGGAGTGTTTCTTTGGTGGGCGGTATAGGACTTGAACCTACGACCTTTCGCGTGTAAAGCGGAATAAAACGAGAAACATACCGTGACATTCGAGAACGCTCAAGCCCATCACCGCCCTCTCAGACAGCATATTTCGAATTGAGTTGTGACATGTGGAGACATGAGAAAACGTTTGAAAACTCCACCCATTACGCACGCCCAAAGTTATCAACACCCCCAAGGTCAGCCTGTGGACAAAAAAAGCTCTCACCCACACACCAGCGCAGGCAAGAGCTTCTTTTGCTCTCTTTGAATCACCCGTCTCTCGTTCCGCCCTTGTCTGGCTGAGGTACGGGTGGTGTAGGCGGCGTAGGCTTGTCTGCTTTCGGCATGGCTCAGCGTGCGCCTGATCCTGTGACAGGAACCTGACGACACCTCACCTGTCCGGTAGCTGGACGGCGTCCAGCTGCGGTACGCGTCCCCCACGCTTCGGCAGGAGCAAGTCTCGCCAACTGCCACCGCGCCCCGCTCTGAACAGGGCGGTTTCTTCGCCGAAGCCCGATGCATGCCTTACATATGAGCTCTATACCGCGCTCTCTTGGAGAGACCAAAGGTGATCCCCCACGGGTCGCCTTTTTCCTTTGCCACGTGCTTCGTGCGCCATCAAGGCACAGAACGCCAACGCCAAGAAAAAGCCCGACCGCTAGAATGGGTCGGACTTCTTGTGGCTGAAGGTTAACGCGGGGTTGTGGAGGTGACGACGCGTTCCTGCTCCGGCTGACGGCGCAAGCCCGCCAGACCCGCCAGGCCCAGAAGACCGAGCCAGCCCCAGTCAAATCCGTCGTTGTTGTCATCGTTCTGGTTGGCCGTCGCGGTGGTGTTGGTGGTATCGGTGGTGTCCTGAGCCTGGGCCACGCCAGGGGCCAGCAGCAGAGAGAGCGCCAATAGAACAGTCTTCGTTTCAGATTTCATGGGTTTACCTCCAGTGGATATGAATTGCTCGCCCGAAGGCTCCAGGACAACTGTGTCAATAAATACCACTGGGCTGATGCGCTATGTCTAAAGCGGCCTTTTTTGACTGTGTGGGAAACCTTGCGGGAACGCGCTTACGCTTGCAATCCGGGAAATTGTGTACTAGCGGGAACCACTTTGCCCACGCTTCAGCGGGAGTAGATCTCCCTATCAGCTGCACCGCCCCGCTCTGAACAGGGCGGGTTTTAGTTGGCAGCAACAGGCCCGCGCTGAGACCTTGCGGCAAGCCACAGCTCTGTTACAGAGTTAAAATGGTGTCGACCAGATCAGCAAAGCCCGTCAATCCCAACGGCTTTTCGAGGTACGCCAGTGCGCCCTGATCGAGCACGGCCTGCACTTCGTCCGGGTGGGCGTGACTGCTCCAACACACCACCTGAAGAGACGCACCCACGTTGCGCCGCAAACTGGCCAAGACGTCCCAGCCCGCCTCTCCCGGTAAATGCATGTCCAGCACCACCAACTGCGGGGGGTCGCTCGACAGGCACCGCGCCACGGCCGTGGTGCCGTCAATCACCGAGTGCACTTCAACGTCCGGAGCCTGCTCTGCAAACGCCATCTCAAGTAAGAGGGTGTCTGCAGCGCTGTCCTCGACAATCAAGACCTGACGGATTAGAGGAATACGTGCCTCTCCCCACTGGTCAACGGCCACATTTTAGGAGCTTAACAGAAAGCTTAGTTTGAGCCCTTTAGGGAGTGATCATTTCGGACCGCGTCGTGACGCGGGCCTGAATCCAAAACTCAATGAACTTCTCGATTTGCTCCAAGGACGTCTGAAACGACGCAGATTTGATCATGTAGGCGCTGGCATGCAGGATATAGGCTTGAGAGACGTCTTTAGGAATGGCCGACGTTGTCAGCATCACGACAGGAATCAACAGCAACTGTGGAGTGTCTTTGAGCTTGGCCAGCAGCTCAAAGCCGTTCATGCCCGGCATGTTGACGTCCAGCAGCAGCACGTCCGGCAACAGGGTCTCCGGGTGGGTGAGCAGCTTCAGCGCTGCCTCACCGCTCTCGGCGGTGACCAAGTCACACGGTCGATCAATCAAGCCAAAGGCTTCTTCGGCCAGCAGGCGATCTGTCAGGTTGTCATCCACCAACAGCACCCGCAGGGGTCGGGCGTGAGTCATGGCTGAAGCCGCGGGACACCTGAGGTCACCGGCTGCATGAATGGGTGGTGGGTCATGTCTACAGATTAATTGAAGCTTCATCAACAAAGCTGGGTATCGTTACAATTCCATTGGGGCTCCGTGGAATTGAAGTCACGATGCAGTGCGCTCTGGAGAGACCACAGGCGGGCTGATTCAGCCACTGAGGTCACTGGCCGGCCAGCCGCTCAAATGCAGGTAAAGATGACGTCCTCTCCCAGCACCCAAGCCCGTTGACCCAACGTCATGGCCCAACTCAACCGCATCCTCTGGCCACTCCATGTCTGTCGCCTTTCTGTCGGCTGATCGACCCGACAGGTGGGAGAGGACGTTAATTCAGTCATCCATCCTCAGTGGAAGGCGCTTGATCAGAGGCTGACGGCAGCCGACCAGCCTCTGACGGCTCAGGGGATTCTGCTGAGGACTGGAGCGCCTGCAGGGCCTCCTGCGTCTCGCCCGCCGCCGTTTCCAACATTCGCCGCTGAACACTGCTGGCGTCCCGTTGCTCTTCCAGGCGGGTGAGCTCCACCCGGTCTTGAACTTCGGCGTGTTCGAGCCGGGCCAGGTACGCTTGGGCTCGTTCGGCCTGGTTGACTAGGTGATGCCTCTGGTCGGCGTGGGTGTAGCCTTGCTGTTCCAACTGCCGGATCTGCTCGAGGGTGTCGGCCGCTTGCCGTTCCAAATGCACCAGGGTGCGTTCGCTCTGGCGATGCTGTGCCTGGCGAAGGCGCTCGGCCGCTTCGGCCCTTACCCGCTCCAGCTCGGCAATCTGGATCAAGGAGCTGGCCTGGGCCACCGCTGCCGAGATGATGTCTTCCAAATTGCTGGCCTGCTGATGCACCGCCTCGCTGAGGGTGTTCAGCAGGTGGCCGCTGACGTGTTCCAGAGGCGTTGCCCGAACCTGGATCAAGGTGTGCTGGATGATCACCTGCAGGTCATAGGCCGTCTGAATTTGGCTGCGCCCGGAAGAGACGATGCCTTCTAAGGTGGCGACATGGACTGCGGCCGCAGAGCCAATTTCGGCCAAAGGCGTGACCCGCAGCTGCTCCAAGGTGGCGTTGACTACCCGTCGCAGCGCTTGGGTCACCACGAGATGTTCCCGGCCCGCGTTAATGATGTGTTCCAGCACATCTTGCTGAATGAATCCCGCCTCCCCCACATGCCGCCGGGCTGCTGAGAACGAGGCCCATTCTTCACGGGGATCAAGCTCACCCGGCAGGTCATCATTGGGAGGACGGATCATACCGCAGTCTACGAGGTGGCTCCTGCCCGCGGGTAGGCTGCCTCCCGAACCGAAGTTCAGATCCTCGCTGCCTCGTTCAGACGCTCGTTTCCTGCGTCAGCCGCTCCAGTTCCTCTGTGATCACGTCGGCATGGCAGGCCAGCGGCGCACACCAGCAAATCAGCAGCAGGCTCTCCCCTGCCCTGATGCGGTTTGCAAGCGCTTCGAGGGCACGGGTTTGCGGCGTGTCGGCGTTGAGGCGAAGTGGGAGCCACTGACGGTACAGCGCGATGGCCTCTGCCCGCGTGCCGTGTTTGCGGAGCGTATAGGGGTTGCCGAGGATGCTGAAATCTGCGCCAAACTCTGGACGGTAGGTGGTCTTGCGGCCCACATAGACGGGGGTACAGCCCTTGGGGATAGGTTTGCGGGCGTTGTGGACAGTGATCGTCATGGTGCAGCTCCTGCACGTCTCAGGGTAATGCTCCAAGAATGACTTCCAGAATCTGACCCTCTTGAAGCGAGGGACGAGCACACTGGAGAGCATCATGGGGAAACAACGGAAAACCTGGACGACCGACGTCAAAGAAGCCATGGTCTTGAGCGTTTTGCGCGGAGAACTGGGCGTGGCAGAAGCCGCCCGACAGCATGATGTCCATGAAAGCCTGATCCACAGTTGGAAAGCCCAGTTCCTGGAGGCGGGCCGTGCCCGCCTCGCCGGAGATCGTCCGGATCAAGGTGTGAGTCTGTTGGAGCGGGAGAACGACCGACTCAAGCGCATTGTGGCGGAGAAGGAACTGGAGTTGGATATCGCGCGAAAAGTGCGGCGGCTCTGACGATGATTGATACGATCGTCCTCCGGCAGAGCCATCCCCAGCTCAGCTTGCGGCGCTTCGCCCACTACGCTGAAATCCCGTATTGGCGACTGCGCGACCATGAGCACAGCGCGCCGGTGCGCTGTGCGCGCCAGCAGCATCGGGATGAACTGTACGCACAGGTGCGCCAGACCGCGTTGTTGCACCCCACCTCTGGCTACCGCTTGCTCTATCAGGAATTCAAGGCTCAAGGCGAAGCCATTGGCTTACACCAGATTCGAGTGGCGCTCGGTGCGCTGCAGTTGAATCCCCCACAACCTCGGAAAACAAGAAACCCTTCCCCTAAAGTGTCCAGTCCTCAGGATTGGCCCGAAGGCCGCCGGGTGCAGATCGACGCCACACGCCTCTCGCTCCCGGATGGTGTCTGCTGGATCTACTTCGTGCTGGACGTCCTTTCACGGGTGGTCTTGGCCAGCCGTGTCGTGCGGAGCCTGTCGATGCACCTCGCCAAGCTCACGCTTGACGAAGCCGTTGCCGTCCTGCGGGCCGAGGGCCACCCGGACACCATCCTCGTGCAAAGCGACGGTGGCAGCGACTTCACCCGTGAGGTCTTCCAACAGGGCTGCTTGAAGTACGGCCGCTGGGTGCGCTCAAAAGTCTCCCAACCCGGCGGCACTGGAATCCTAGAACGACTCAACAGAACCTATAAATATCAATTTGCTTTCCGTCACGACTGGCAGACGATGGCCGAGGTTCGCGCGGCCATGCCCGACGTTCATCACTGGTACAACCACCAGCGCCGTCACTCGGCGCTGGGCTACGCCACGCCTTGGTCTACACTCACCTCATCGGCGAACACTCGTAACGCCGCTTGAAGAAGTTCTTGGAGCACTACCCAGCGTGGTCATCCCTTCGCTGATGTCTTGGAGAAGTCGCCCATCATTCTCTGTCAAAATTGTCGCCGCTTGAAAGGTGTATTCAGGCACGGAGCGGAGAAGCGCGGCATGCTCACTGGACACGCTATAGGCTGCCATCTGCAGTGGACTGACCCCATCTGACAGGACCACAGGCCAAAACACTTTGCCCCATTCAGCGGATACGCTGATTGCATCGCGAAGGAGATCAGATGCCAGGACGAAATCACAGCCGCGACTTCAAACTTGAGGTTGTCAGCCAGATCAACAGCGGGCAGCACACCACGGCCCATCTCAGTCGCCTTCATTCACTGGCTCCGAGCTTGATTCATCGGTGGCGCAAAGAGGTTGAGGCACGTGGGGAAGCCGCGTTTACCGATGGTGCCACGACGGATCGCAGCGACGAACTCCGGATTGCCGAGCTGGAACGGTACTGTGGTCAGCTCGCTCTGGAGAACACGATTCTGAAAAAATCGTTGGCGACGTACCGCTCGAAACACGGCACCAAATGATTGCGGATGCGCGAGTCGCGCATCCCAGGGTGTCGGTACGTCGCTTGTGTGAGCTGCACGCGGTCAGTCGGTCGTGGTATCTGGGTCAGCAGACTCGGACACCGATAGACCCGGATCTTGGGCTGGCCAAAGAGATTGAGGCGGTGGTGTTGAAGTGGAGCGGGTACGGGTACCGTCGTGTCACCCATGAACTGGCCCGCCGGGGACGCCCGACCAATCACAAACGCGTCTTACGCGTGATGCGAGCAGGAGGGTTGTTATGCCGTCCCAAACGGCGGTTTCAGGCCACCACGGACTCGACGCACAGCGAACGTCGTTTTGAAAATCTGTTGCCAACCGTGGTCCCTAAGCAACCCAACCAGGTCTGGCAAGTCGATCTCACCTACGTTCGGGTCAAGCATGGCTTTGTGTACCTCGCCTGCGTCCTCGACAGCTTCACCCGAGAAATCGTGGGCTGGGCCATGTCCAGGTGCATTGACGCGGCGCTGGCCGTGAAGGCACTCAACAACGCGCTTGGGGCGCGTTGCCCAGCTCCAGGTCTCCTCCACCATTCTGACCAGGGGTCTCAATACGCAAGTCGCGTCTACGTGGATCGGCTTCGGGAGGCCGGGTTGATTCCCAGCATGTCCAGGAAGGGCAACCCCTACGACAACGCCCGCATGGAAAGTTTTTACAAAACCCTGAAAACAGAAGAAGTTGATCTCCAGGACTATCTCGACTTCGACGACGCACAGCGCCACATCAACCACTTCATCGGTCAGCTGTACAACCAAGAACGTCTGCATTCCAGTTTGGGGTATGTCCCACCAGCCGAGTTCGCCACCCACTATCATTGCGCCTAGAAGTGACTTGCCTGCTGGCCCGGTACTTTGGGTTCACTCCAGCAGCAAGGTCTGAGAAGGGAGGCCGTAAGCGTCAGTCAGCGTATCGCCGAGGGTCGTGGTCATGCGTTGGCCTCGCGCAACACCACGTCATGCGTCAACCCTCTGTCTTGGCGGTAAGGCGCGTCCAGCAGGTCAGGGAGTTCGACAGAGGTGAGATCACGCGGGTGCATTGAGCCCCACTCAACGCTCGGTCCGCTGCTCGTCCTGACTCGGCCTGCCTCTCCACTGGTTGAGAGCAGCGCAGCATTCAAGCATGAGCCACCTGACGCTGAAGCCAAAGGAGTTTGCTGTTGAGCTCCGCAATCTCAATCAGGGTGTACCGGTGGGCTTGACTGTTGCCCCCCATGATCAAGACGTTGGCCAAACGGTCTTCTGCTTGCTCCACTTGGCGCTGCAGTTGGGCCATGAGCTGTTGGAGTTCGCTCGGCTCTGCTGGCAGATGGTTCACCCACGCTGCCCATTCTCCCGTTTTCATCGTGCACCTACAGGCAGGCCCCAGTGAGGCGAGGAAGTGAGGCAGCTCATGCTTCTCAGGGTAGAGAGGGAAGCTGACTCGACTCCTAGAACCTCATGAAGAGAAGAGAGGTGATCAGAGGCCCCGCCTTCCAGCCGAGGCTGGGGCGGGAGCAATGTCGGATCAGTCCAGTCCGGTGAAGGGCACCAACTCTTAACCCAACCTTTACGCTGGGACTATTTTCTCTACAAACGTTCTCCTTACCCTGAAGGGTGTGCTCCCTCCACCGACTGCCTTCGCGACACCCACTCCTCTCCAGCAACACAGAACCCGACGACAAGTTGCTGAAGTCTTGGCCTTGCTGGCGGCCTCTCCCTATGAGACAGACCTCGCCTGCTGGCTCAAAACGCGGTACCCGAGTTCGGCCCAGTGCGCCCACCAGCTTCGTCAGGTGTACTGCACCGCTCACTATCTGACCCGAGCGGCTCGGCAACCCCGGCACTTCTGGGCGTGATGGCTCTCTTGCATACTCAACAGGTTATGGCCTGAGGTCATCCTCTTGAGGGCGAGGTCTTCAAAAGCATGGTGCACCTTCTGGGGTGACTCTAAAGAGTACCTCGCTCTCTGAACTGCAAGCGAGGCAGCGGGAAGCTGAAGCCTCTCGTCCGGCCGTCCCCACAGCCGAAGCTGGAGCGGGGGCCTTTCGACGGAGGAGACTCTTCAGAGACGCCAGTCTTGATCGTTGGGGAGCATCGTTTGTGCGATTTTTGCGAACGTTCTCTTACGCTACAGGACGTGACTCCTCGACAGACGGACTCCGAGTTGTCCCCATTAGAAGAACAACGGCAAGTCACCCTGGTGGCGATCTTGCACGCTCAACAAGCCCTGACCCGAAGTCCTCTTCCCGAGGTCAGGGTCTTTCAACGCATGGTTTCTCTGTTGGAGACCGCCTTGAAAAGCACCGTACTCTCTGAACTGCAAGCCATTCAGCAGGAAGCCGAAGCCTCCCGTCCAGCTCCTCCGCACAGCTAAGGCTGAGTTGAGGGCATCGTTATGGACAACTCCCAAAGTTAGCAATGTTGACTAGCGTGTGGAACAGACGGGGCTCTGAAGAAGAGCCCAGCGTCTCTAAAGAATGTCTTGAACTTATGACGCTATTAATAATGCCTTTTTCTGTGCACATTCATAACTTTACGGAGATCTCACGCTTTCCGGGGCGTGTTTGGGTTGCTATTCTCGCTACCAACGGCGGCAAATGCCGACTTAACTCAACTACTCTACTTCACATACTCAGACTCTACTAAATGGATTTTCTAGGGAACCTCACATAAATAGCGTGCCGGTTCATTTTCAACTTCACCACACAGTGCACTCAACCTATATGCTTCGGCATGACCGTCATCGTTCGAGTGAAAGGTGAAGAGAATACACTCAGCTACAAAGAGTGGAAAATCTTAGGCAGTGATCATCCCCTGTTTGTTGCTCAACACTGCTCTTTGCAGCTTGGAACTTGGGCTGAAGGAGATGCCATTGCTGACGGCCTGACACAATTTATGAGGGAGAGCGAAATCTGAGCACCCAGCCGCCTTCTAAAGCGTCCACAGAACTGACATGCGATTTCTTGCGACGTCCGGGAGGCGCCGGATCGGCGCCTCCTTGGAGCGTCAGGCGGTTGAGTACTGCCTGCCCCCGGCTCAGCGCGAAGTGGACGCCGCGTAAACCAAGTTTCAAATAGCTCAGGGCGCGGTTCCAATGGGGATCAATGGTTCTGCGCACACCCTGCTGCACGAGCTGGAGTCCTTCGGAGACGAGCAGGAGCGTGGCCACAGAGATCACCAGGATCAGGCGTTCGAGGCTGGCGGCATCACGCAGTTTGGAGTCCTCCAGACCGAAGAGGCCACTCTTATCATCCAAGAATCCTTCCTCTATTTGGAAGCGCTCGCCGTACTCAGCAAACGTTGCACGACTGGTGGGTTCATCGCTCACCACCTGCCACTGCTCTGGGCCGTCCGTGGACGGCCCAGAGCCACATGCACCGGCCCAAATCGGTGTCCGGTGATCGTGACGTTGTGGAAGCAGCGCGTTTCGCGCGCTGCGAGTTTGATTTCCCCGATGGTGCAGACCCGTTGCCCGTCTGGAGCGGCCAGAATCAGGCTCGATTTGATGCGGATGCGGAAGTGCCATCCGCAGACGCGGAGCCAGCCCATCAAGGCCGTGTCGCAAAACCCCGATCCGCCAGGAGTCGAACATCGTGCAGCCCAAGAAAATCCAGCAGGCCTTTGACCTCGGCGAGGACAGGCAGGAGTTGTTCGGTGCCGACCTGAGCACTGGCATGCTCTAGGACGCGGGAGACGAGCGGTACCGCGCGTCCCCGGTAGAGGACGGCCACCCGGATCAGACAGAAGCGTCCGAACAGGATGCTGGTGTCCAGCGCCAGCGTCAGGAATGCGGGCCCCAATCCCGCAAGGCTCGGGTAATCAGGGGGCCATACACACTGCCAGGGGCGATGGCTGGATTCTCCAGCCACCGTCGGCAGCGACGTTCGGTGCTCTGGGCGACCGTGGCCTGGGAGTGGATGTGCGGCAGCCAGGAGGGAATGGAAACGCTCTGGGACAGCACCAAGCCGCTGACCATCCAGGCCAGCGTACGGGCGTTGCGGACGTCGTTCCACAGGGCGGGGTGGAGGTGGGGCAGGATCGCTTGGTACAGTCGGGGGGCGTCCCCGGTGGCATTTTCGGTCTTCACAAACAGAAAGTGTCCCCTACCGGGGACGCTTTCTCATAAATTGTGTCAGGCCATCAGGATGCCATTGTCTATAACCAGCAGATTCTTATTCTCAGGAATCTTCAGTTCACTCCTGCCAAACATGGCTATCAAGTGGCCACCTTTGAGCTAGAGGCTGCCGCGTCAGGTGAATTCAGTTCTTGATCGCCCTGTTCTTGGGGGCCGTCACTGATTCTTCCAATGAGCGTCCGCCCTGTCTGCGCTAGGTCAGCATCGCGGGACGGGCCGGACGGGTCTCTTGTACCGCCGCTGTGGGGCCGGAAAAACCCGCAAAACGCCCCTACCCACAGCCGAAGCTGGGGTGGGGGCTGGTACTGTTCAACAGCTTTAGAGACTGTCTGGAAAGGCAGGGATCAGAGAGAAACTGCGGTTGGCTGGGCAAAAACAGTGAGTCTGCGAATCATACAACGAATGAAAGCCAGGAAAATAAAGGCTTCAGTGGTCTGGGGGAGCAGGTCATATTCACGGTTGAGTCGACGGTCAAAGGACAGCCAGGCGAAGCTGCGCTCCACGACCCAACGCTTCTTGATGACCACGAAGCCACGGTGGCCACGAAAAGTTTTGATCTGCTCCTCCGTCAGTTTCTGCCCCTCTGGGAGCCAATACCCCCGGGTATTGGCATCGGAGCGCTGAGAAGGTCTCTCCGGTGTCGCCGAGGGTCGTTTTGACCCAGCCCTCCCATTTGCCTGTGTCTCCACCGTCGGCGAACAGATGGAGCTTCATCTGGGGCTGGTTCTGGCGCAACTCCTGCAGGAGTTGCTGGCTGCCTTCCCGATCGGTGATCTTCGCGGGCAAGACCTTGACCCCCAGCAGCAAGCCCTGAGGATCAACGATCAGGTGATGTTTTCGTCCGTTGACTTTCTTGCCACTGTCGTACCCTCGGACCCCCCTTGTTGCGAGGTCTTCACGCTCCTCGAATCGACGATCCCCGCTGTGGGCACCGCATTGCGTCCCACAGCCTCTCGCGTGCGGACGCGGAGCGTGTCATTGACGCGCGCCCACAGGCCATGTTTGTTCCACTGTTGAAAATAATCGTAGACCGTTTTCCAGTGCGGGAAGTCAGCGGGCAACATGCGCCACGACACGCCACCGCGTTTCACGTAAAAGATGGCATCGACGATGTCACGGCGAGCGAGGTGAGCAGGCCGTCCGCCAAGTCGTGGGGCAGGGATCAGTGGGCCGAGAATGACCCACTCTTCATCGCTGGTGTCGCTGGGGTAGGTGGGTCGCCGCGTCATTAAAAAAGAGTATCCTACAGGCCATTCCCCAACCAGCACGCTTTCCAGACAGTCTCTTATTGATAGCGGTTCAAATACAAGTTGCTATTTTGGGTGAAGTATGGCCCTTTGGCAACCCTCCAAGTACACCCGCGCTCAACTTGAAGAACGACGGCTCACCGCTCTGCCCGTGATTCAAGCCGGTGGTCAATCCAACCAGCAGATTGCCGATCAGTTCGGCGTTTCCATCCACACCATTTACACCTGGAAGCAGCGTCTCAACAAGCAGGGTGGTCTGGAAGCCACCGTCACGCCCGGTCGGCCGGGCCGCTTGACGCCGGAACAGCGGCAACAGATCGGCACCCTCCTGCAGGAGGGTGCTCACGCCTCCCAGTTTCCGGATGACACGTGGACGACGCCTCGCGTGCGTGAGGTCATCGGTCGTCGGTTCGGCGTGTGGTACCACCCGGATCATGTTCGCAAACTGCTCCATGGCCTCGGGTTTTCACCTCAACGACCGAGCAAAGGAGCGCTCGAGCAGAACGAGACGGCACTGCGAACCTGGGTGCAGACCACGCGCCTAGAGGTCGAAAAAAAAGGTCGCGCTCGGCGCGACCCTGGTGTATCTGGATGAGGTGGGTTTCAGTCTGAAGGGTGTGGTGCGCCGAACGTGGGCCCCAAAGGGAAAGACGCCCATCGTGCGTCTTCCGGCCAGTTGGCAGAAGTTGTCGACCACCTTGGCAATCACTTCTATGGGTCAATTCCTGCAACACACGCAGGCAGGAACCAGCAAGACGAACAATGTGCTGGCATTTTTGCACCATGTCTTGAAGCAGGTTCCAGGCGAGATGGTCGTGGTGCTGGACAACGCGGCCATCCACCGAGCGAAGGCCGTATCGGCCTTCGTGGAAACTGTAGAACGGCTGACCTTGGTTTATTTGCCGCCCTATTCCCCAGAGTTGAATCCCATTGAGAAGGTCTGGGCGTACGTCAAGCGCAATATTCTAGTACGACGTTCAATTAATACGAATGGTTTCATAGTGGCATCCAAGGGTTCGTCGGGCGGCCTGAGTCGAGAACTGCCAGTTGAGCGTGATGGCCGCGCGTGAACGCGCGGCGACCCAGGCCTCGACTTCGGAACGAAGTCGTTCCAGCGAAGGAATCCGCCGATGTCAACACTGCCGCTGAAGAGCGCTGAATTCCAACTCCGCCATGTTCAGCCAAGAGGCGTGTTTCGGCGTGTAGATCCACTCGAATCGGTCCACCAACCGGTGGGCCTGGTCTGGGGACATCCATTTGTAGAAGCTGCCCCCATGGTGGGTATTGAGGTTGTCCTGCACCAGGGTGATCTGAACCGCCTCTGGATAGGCCTGTTCTAACTCCTGCATCAACGCCGTGTACTCCTCGGCCGTTCGTCGGGCACACACCTTGACGAACCGTCGACCCGTCCGAGGCTCCACCGCGAGCAGCACCGCGCCGCTCCCGAATCGTTCGTATTCATAATCTTGCTTTGCAACTCGTCCCGGTTCCATTGGAACCGGGGCCATCACGTCGCCGATCAGGAAACAGGGCTGCTCATCGAAGCACAACACCGGGAAGCACTCATCGTAGGGCCGGACATACACGTCGAGGACACGCTCCATCTCACACAGGAATTTTGCCGTCAGCTGCGCGATGCACCACTACCTTTTGCGGTGCGGCTGGACCGCGTTTTTTTCAGGATGTAGAACACCGTGGACGGCGCAATGCCGTCCACCACGTTCAATTCCACGGCTTTTTCAGCCAGCAGGCGAATACTCCACTGGGCATGGCCTGTCGGGGCCTCACGGCACGCCAGTGCCGTGATGGCCGCCCGATCCTGGCCCGTAAATTTCGCGGGTCGGCCGGTATGCGGGGCATCATAGAGCGCCGCGTCCAACCCTCCGAGCACGAAGTGTTTTCGGATCGACTGCACCATCTGCACACTGATCCCCAGGGCTTCCTTGATCGCCAGATCACCCAGTTGCCGATGGGCCATCAGCAAGATCTGAGCGCGGGTCATGACCCGCGCCTTGTGGGTCCCTTTCGTTGTGATGGCTTTGAGAGTCTGTTCCTGCTCAGGGCTCAATTCCACTTTGTACAGCAGAGGGCGAGGCATAACTAACTCTACTAAATTGCAAAACGCTGTACTAGGCAATTTTTGTGCCAAGACGACCAAAGAACTCAAGGCGCGGCTCCGTGCGGGTTGGCAGCGAGTGCGATACATCAGCTTGCCACAACGGCTCATGGCGGCAACTCCGATTTAAACCGGAATCGATAGGGGAAGCAAGTGAGTCGCGGACTAAAACAAGGCAAGAGAGCCACTTCGATTAGGGCAGGCGCTTGGCCAGTGTGTCATACATAAAATTGACGAACTCACCGCCGTGCTGAAACAGAGTTCCCAGGCCGAAAGTTTCTTGCACGACCATCTGTTGGCCCTCAGGCAACTGAAAGGCGAGCCGTCCGCCCAGCTTGGCCCACGGCACCAGGCTGTTGGGAGCGACGAACGTGGGCGTGACATTGATGGCACCAGGCGTGGCCACCTCCACGATCTTGGCGCTCGGATACCGGCGAACAATGGCGCCCGCTGAATCCCGCTTCATGGCCGCGAGGATGCTGCTGCGCTGTTCGGCGCTCACCAAATTGCTGTTGCCTTCAACCTGAGGCTCCAAGATGGCGTAGGACGCTGTCGCGAGTTGGGCGGTGTTCCACCCGGCAACGACCAGCGTGGGAGGGGTGGCTGCCGCTGCGTAAGGTGCTGGAGCCAAAGCCAGGACGGCGAACAGAGTGTAGGCAGGGGTAAGGGGTTTCATCGCTGTACTGGAACACACTGGGCCTGAGGACAGTGAAGTGGGCGTGAGAGGCTATCGTTGAAGCACGCCAGCACCTGAGCCTGAGAGGCTGCTGTCCTGCCCACTCGACTTAATTTGGGGACTGACACATAGTCCCTTTCTTAAATAAAACAAATGACTACAGCCGAAGCTGGGGCAGGGGCGCTGTCAAGAGTGAGAGCACAGCGGCAGCCCGCTTTAGCGTCAGCCGCGGCAGCGTCCAGACGGACGGAAGCGTGTCCCTCTTCGCCGGGAGCCTCCCAGCCCGTATGCTCAGCGAATGCTCCTTCACTTCCAGAACGTCATCGCGGCGGCCCTGCGCTCAGAGGACACGCTTGCGGCCCGTCTGGCCCGCTTAGAACTCCAGGATTGGGCCGGGGTCGCCGACCGTTTCAGCGCCCTGCTGCCCGAGTTCGCCGCCGTGATCGCGCTCCCCAGTGCTGCGCACCTGGCCTCCCTGTTGAGTGAGGCCCGCGGCGTGCCGACCTTGAATGCCACGCCGGACGCTCAGAGCGGACACTGGACGCTGCTGAACCTCGACCCAGATGTCACGGGAGATGCCATCCTCGTCACTGAACAGTTGGCTGAGGGCATCACCGAGCTGGAAGTGCTCTTACTGGCGGTCTCCCGGCAGCTGAACGTCATCGCTGTGGTGACGGGCGTTGAACGCACCCCAGCGGGAGGCCGCAGCCGGTTGGAACTGCAGGGGGTGACGGTGTGGTCAGCGGTGCAACTGGCCCAGACCCCCAACGGCTGGGTGCTCGAGCGCCGCCTGCCCCCGGCATAGCGGTAAAAAAACCGCCCCGAAGGGCGGCTAAAAGCTGGGTTAGCTCAGGGAGTTTCTTTGCCGTTGAGGAAGGTTTTGGAGTTGCCAGCGGCGCTCATGACGGTGGTGACGGTGAAGTCGTCGTCACCCACTGCGGCCAACGATACAAGAGGTCGTACCCGTGGGGGCTGCAGAAACGCTGAAGGTACCAGTAACACTGTCTGCGCAATCAGCGCCGCCGAGGTCGGTCACGATAGTTCCCGCAGTTTCGCTGCTGCTGTCAGCCAAAGAAGCAACAGCGGCCTTGTATACGTTGGTGTTGTGGGCTTGTCCTGCACGGACAGTAGCGCTCTTGCGGGCTCCCAACAGGTTAGGGATCAAGACTGCAGCCAGAATCCCGATAATAACGATCACGATGAGGAGTTCGATCAGGGTAAAGCCTTGCGTGTGGTTCTTCATGGGTGTCTCCTGAGTGGCCGCCCAGATAAGGCATAGATGAGTCTGGTTGGACGGGTATGGCAGGCAGTGAGCACTCGCTGACTGGTAGAGACATCTCAATTTACGGCTTCTAACAAAATTCTAACAATCCATTTGAGTTAGTCCTTCTAATCAGTCTGACGAGGGAGGGACTTCAAGAACTCCACACTCGGCTCATACACCCCTTGCTGAAGGCGCACTAGCCAACCCTTCTTCATCCGCACGCTGAGCCAGTTGGTGGTGCGGTGGGCCGCTTCGACAAACAGGGCTTGAACAATTTCAGGCCGGGTCGCCGGCCAGGTCACGCGCTCGATCTCCTGCCGGAATCGCAATTTCAGTTCCTGCTCGGCCTCGGCCAACTGGAAGTACTTGGCGGCCCCAAATTCGCTCAGCCGGAATTCCTGCATGATCTGCTCACGGGTGGCCCCTTGCGCGATGCGGGCGTAAATGTCTTGCTGCTGCCCCAGCGTCTTCTGCTCTATCTGGACAATGCCGTGGATGCGGCGCAGGTGTTTGCTGACTGCCATCACTCGGTACCCTCCCGCATTGATGGCAATTTCGGCGTGGCTGTGCCTACGCGCCAACTCATCGCCTACCCAGGCCCGGCTCCAATACAAGGGGAGGCCACGCTCGCGGAGTTCTTCCTCTGTCCAGACCTTGTCCTCGGAGGCAGCTTTTTTATGGATATGCGTGAGTTGGTGCGAGTTTGTACTAAGGCAACGCCAGCTGGATGTCACGGCAGGCGTTCAGGACGGCATTGCGTCCAGATGCCTCCAGGCTCAGGGCGGTGCGCTGGGCCGCGGCCTCTGCGCGGCGGAGTTCTTCAGCAGTGAGGGCAATGGTGATCTTGACACCAGCAGGCATGGGTCATGCTGCCACAGCACCCCCGCCATGCAGCCGAAGAGTCGGAGTCAAAGCGGGGGTGACGGGAAAGATCAGTTCACCCGCACGCGGGCGTGGATCAGCAGCAATTTGCTGTTGAGTTCATTCAGTTGAATTCGGGCGGCCCGCTCCTGTGCCTTGTTGCCTTGCCAGATGGCGGCCCTCAATTGGGCTTCAGTGACCACCGCTTGCCGCTCCAGCTCTGCTCCCACTTCGTGGAGGTGAGGGCGAGTGGAAGGCAAACTCTCCAACCAAGCGCGCCATTCGCTCTCCCTCATGGGGTGCAGGGCTGAACACGCCACAAGCAAGGGGCAGAACTGAGTGTCATGGCTCAGCCTAAAGCTCCGGTTCTGACGCAACTCTCGCAGAGGAAAAGTCAGAGCTCTCATCGCCCCCGCTCCAGCTTGGGCAGAGATCCGAAGTTGTCCGCAGCGATTCGGCCCCCTCCCCTGCTCTGGTTCGCGCACGCTTCGGCGGGAGTAGAGCTTTCCATCAGCTGCTCCGCGATGATTGGCGGGTTTTTTGTTGATGGCCTGTATGAACAGTGGATTGGGAACACGCTCAGTTCACCCTGCCTCAATGGATTGTTCGCTGCTTCAGCCAAAAATCAATAAAGGTCTCGACTTGTTTCAGCGAGGTTTGGAACCGGACGGATTTGATCAGGTACCCGCTGGCGTGCAGCGTGTAGGCCTGAGTCACGTCTTCAGAGTTCGGAGAAGTGGACAGCATCACAACGGGGATCGTCTGCAGGCGAGGGTGTTGCTTCAGGGCAGCCAAGACCTCAAACCCATTCATCTTCGGCATATTGATGTCCAGCAACACGACATCTGGAATGAGGGTGTCGGGGTGCTCCAACAGTGGAGTGCCCCCCAAAAACTGGACGGCGTGAAGTAGAGACGAAAGCTCGCCATTCCAGCCCTGATTTGTCAGGTTGGAAGGCGAGGAGATGTTATGAAACAGAAGCAATTCACGGAAGACCAGATCCGGGAAGTTGCTGCAGGACGCCAAGAAAGGTCAACAGCCCATAGAAGAGTTGTGCCGGGACTTCGGATGCAGCCCAGCGTCGTACTACACGTGGAAAAAGAAGTACGGCGATACCACACCGGATGAAGCTAAGCGGCTGCGCCACTTGGAGAAGGAAAATGCGCGGTTATTGCGGATCGTCGGCCAGCAGCGCCTCGAAATCGAGGCGGTCAAGGAGGTCTTGGCAAAAAAGCGATAACGACCACTGAGAAGCGTGCTTTGGTGCGAGAACTGGTCACGCAGCGGGTCAAGCCCGAACGGGCTTGCTTCTTGGTAGGTCTGCCTAAATCATCGTGGCACTATCGGCCCAAACCGCGCCAGGACCATGAAGTTCGTCGTCGGATTCGCGAACTGGCGGGGCAACATCCGCGACGTGGTTCTCGATTCATCCACGCGCTGCTCGTCAAAGAAGGCAACAAGGTCAACAGGAAGAAAGTGAGACGAATCTGGCGGGAGGAGCAGCTGACGATCAAGAAGAACCCCAGCCGGAAAATGCGCACTGGCAACACCATCCCTATGAAAGCGGAGTGCCCCAATCACGTCTGGACCTACGACTTCATTTTCGACCAAACCCTTGGAGGCACCACCCTCAAAATCTTGACACTTACGGACGAGTTCACCCGGCAATCTCTGGCCATCCGCGTCGCAGAGGCTTTCACGTCCATAGACGTGAAAGCCGTCCTGGACGAAGTCATCAAAGAAAGAGGTGCCCCCAACTTTCTGCGCAGCGACAATGGATCGGAGTTCATTGCTCGTGATTTGGGCATTTGGTTGGCCGTGCAAGACATCAGTACCCGGTTCATAGAACCGGGGAAACCCTGGCAGAACGGTTTTGCCGAGAGCTTCCATTCCCGCTTGCGAGAAGAATGTTTAAGCCAAGAAGTGTTCTATTCGGCCCAACATGCAGGCGTCCTCATTGAAGGCTGGCGAGCGTTTTATAACGCCCATAGGCCACATTCTTCACTGTCCTACCAAACGCCAGACGAGTTCGCCGCCACCTGGCTGGCTCAATCGGCTTCACATCCTGTACCCTGTATCTGAGCCGAGTCTCTACTCGCAGTCGTCCAAACATTGGGGCCAGCCCAACAGTTCCAGCGCCGCCCGGCCACTGTCTGCGGTCACCAGAATGCACGACTCATCCAGCATGCAAAAGGCTTCAGCCGCCAACAGCCGGTCGATGGGATCGTCATCAATCAGCAACACCCTGAGCATGTCAGTCACGGTTGAAGACACGGGTCATGTCCAGCCTCATGCAGTGCGAAGTCTGGAGCGTTCATCCCCGAGTGTAACTGAAGGGTGGCTGAGTCAGAAGGACGGAGATGCTCTTCTCAACCGATTCCCAATCCTCGTTTCGGCGCTCAGGCAGGGTTCTCTCATCAGTATCAGCATCAATCTTGAGCGGCTTGGCCCACCAGTCGCTCCAGTTCCTCTTTGATCACGTCGGCATGGCAGTCCAGCGGCGCACACCAGCAGATGAGCAGCAGGCTCTCCCCTGACCGTACGCGCTCGACTAGACTTTCTAAAGCACGGGCTTGGGGGGTGTCGGCTTGCAGGCGGGTCGGAAGCCACTGGCGGTAGAGGATGACCGTTTCCCTTCGGGTGGCCCTTTGATTGATGACAAAGGGGTTGCCGAGGAGGCTGAAGTCTGCGCCAAACGCCGGTTGATAGGTGGTCTTGCGGCCCACATAGATCGGCGTATACCCCTCTGGAAGGGGCTTGCGGGCGTTGTGAACCGTCACGGTCATGATTGTTCCAATGGTACAGCCGTGGCTGTGCCGTCCCACAGAGTTCCTCCCCCATGACATCGCTCTACCTGCGACTGCGATACGTGCTGTCCCGTCCGTTGGCTCAGCACGCCAGGGATAACGCCCGAGGTCAAGGCTTTTAGCCTTGGGGGGTAGACCAGATCTCCTGTTGCCTCGCTGGGCTCTGCCCTGGCATGCTGTGGCCACGCTTGGGAAGGTCAGGTGCAGCGCTTCGCCGTCGAGTTCGGTTCAGCTGGGACACGGCTCCACGAACTCCACGTCCAGCCAGTATTCGGCCTCGTCTTCGTCCACGTCACCGCCGTCGGCCATCAGCTCTTGCCACGCCATCCACGCTTCAGCTTGGACGTCGGGATGACAGCCGAGGTAATCGGCCAGCTCTACGCGCAATTCCAGATCAGGCCCTTCGCGGGTCAGACCCCGGTCTTGGCGGTAGGCGGCGTCCAGCAGGTCGGCAAGTTCGACAGGCGTCAGGTCACGCGGATGCATAGGCTGAGGGTAAAGGCGTGTGAGAGGTGGCGGGGTCAGCGGGTCTTAATGATTAATCATGCTCACTTCCATAACCAGCGGAAACCAATCAAATGGCGAGCCGGGCTGACCTTTGGGTTAAAAATTCCTTACGGGATAGGCTTAAACATAATGGCAACACCCAATCAGAGGTATGTCATAAATAGAAAATTGTTTAATATTTTATGAAAGCCTCGGAATTGAGGCGAAGCACTTTTCATCTTAAAAGGCATTTTCACAAGTGTCACGGAGTCAAAAGGATACCTATGAAACAAGCACGACAGGATGGTTTTGTGCTGGTGATGGTCTTGAGTCTGACCATGCTGGTGTTGATGCTTGTCTTCGTGACCACGACGACTTCAGTGACTACCTTACAAGCTGTGAACTCCGAATCCAGAAAGATTCCTGCATTCTATGTCGCCAACGCGGGTTTAGAACGCAGCATGGCTCGAATGAACTACTTGCTTAAGGGAACCCCGCCTGCTGTGACGGCAACCACCTCTGCAGCAGGCGCTCTGGCCTTGGCAGCGGCCCTCAATACTACAGGCAGCGGCACGCTGGAGGGCGGCAGTTTCGTCGTTACGGCCACCGCCAACGGCTCCAAAGTGCTGCTGTCTTCTCAAGGAACCTCGGTCGGCGGAGGAACGCGGAAGGTGAGCCTGGAAGTCACCGTGGTGTTGCCGCCGCCCCTCGGAAACGTGAAGCTGATGGCTCCTGCGGCCATCACCACCACGGGCAGCGCTGTAGATAGCGGAAATGCACCTATTCAGGGTGTGGTCGGCGCTCCCATTTCAGCTCAAAAATTCACCATCAGTTGTACGGCCAACACTTTGGGCAAATGCATATCCTGGCGCGTCTGCACCAGCTGGTCTTGTTCGTTTGGGCGTGTGATGATCCGCACCGGAATCAGCGTGAGGATGACCAACACCAAGAAATTGATCAGCGTGAAGGGCAGCTGTTCCGTGCGGGTGATGCCCAGCCAGAAGCCCATAGCAATCACCTGAAAGGTCAGCGCCACATACATCAGGGCGCTCATCGACCGCACGGCCACCAGGGCCACCAGACACAGCACCGCGATCCCCTCGATCCAGAGCACCGTCAGTTTCCAGCTGTTGTCCTGCAGCGCTATGCGGCCCAGTTCTCCGGCCACCCCGGACGCCACCACGCAGGCCAGGAAGAACACCAACAGGACGAAGCCGAGCAGCGCATGCCAGAAGCGCAACTTGGGCGGCTGAAGTGGGTTGTACGCCCGCAGGAAGCGGCTGGCCCGCTCAGCGTGTGGAGTCGTCGGGCGTTGTGGGCTTGCTTTGCTGGTCATCAAGCGGCCCTCCTTTGCGTTTGTTGGCCGCTTCGGCCAGTTTCTTGAGGCCCCCGGTGGCCACCGATTCGGCCCACTCGAAGAGCGTGTCTTTGCCGTTGAGCTTGATCCAGTCCCACAGCGGCGGCCCCAGCACGCCCGCGAGCGCCGAGATAAACCCGATGCCCTCGAACGTGCGCAGGGCCGCGAACGTGCCGCTGAAGCTGGCGATCAGGGCGTCGGGAATCAGCGCCGTCCACGGGCTGAGTGGGAGGTTGCAGCTTTTCTGGGCGTTGCGTTCGCGCCAGATCATCAGCAGTGACATGACGGCGCCCATGCCTGCCGCGTACAGCACCAGGTACCAGTCCACGGCAGCAAAAATAGATGGAGTCACGGCCCCTCCTCATCGTGAAGGCCTTGCAGGAGAGAACGGAGAGGTCATGCCAGGGATGATCACGGGGTAGCTGGCCGCGCCGCTCTGGCTGCGTACCCGCGCCCGCCAGTACCAGGGGGTGCCGGAACGAATGAGAGGCAGACCGGGCCGCACCTTGAACCAACTGTTGCGGGGAAATTGTTCGCCCACGTAGGACTCCAGTCGCACGTTGGCCTGCCCGTTGGGTGGACAGGCGGACGTGACGGCGACGGTGACGGTGTAGATGCCGGGGGTGATGGTGGGCTTCGCACTGGCCTGCACGGTGCAGGAGGGGGGTGGGGCAGGGGCGCTGAAGGCAGCGAGGGGTGCCCGTCCCAGGGTGAGTGCAGCCGCCAGGAGCATCAGCGGCAAGAGGCGTGGAGTTCGGTTCATGGGCCTCCAATCGGCAAGGAAAACCGCCCAGCGGTCAGGCTTGAGCGGGCAAGGATGAACTGAGGTCAGGTCAGACTGAGATAACTTTCTGAAACAGCCCCCACCACGGGGAGGGCCCACAAGACCTCACGTCCATCCCGTAAGTATTCTTCTCGGAGGCCAGCCGCGTTGCGCACCACAATGCGTTCTGCCGTGACATCCAACACCGTCACCGGAAGACGTGCCCAGCCATTTCGAACGTACAGCCTGCGTCCTTTGGTCAGCTCTGTCTGAGGAATACGGCGATCCATAAGGGCCATATCTTCGCTGGACGCGTTGCTGGAAAAGTTCGCCGAATTACAGGATGAACGAGACCTCAAGAAGTGGTCGCAATGGGCGGTGGGATGAAGGGCAAATCATTCTGGCTGCGGGCAAGTGCGCCAACCGTCCAGCTCAAAGACCTCCACTGCAAGGTCGGGGCGGGAGTGTCGGTGCAACCCAACAGCGGGGCGGTGGGTTCAGCGGCAGTCAGGGCCAGCACGCCGCCTTGCAGATTCAGGTGCACGGTCAGGCAGGCTGGATCAGGTGCAGGGAAGGCAGCGGCAACCGCACAGCAACGGGCGGCGAGGCGGATGGGGGGTGGGTGAGCGGTGGCGCACTGCCGACCAACAGCGAGGCGAGCAGAACGAATTTTATGGGCTTCCAATCGGCAAGGAAAACCGCTCAGGCTTGACCTGCTGGGCGGGGGAAGAGGATGAATCATCATGTGAGGTCGGGTCTAGCGACTGACCCCTGAAAGAATGTAAAGTAATCGACATGGATCAGTTACCAAAGGTCGGACGGCATGCGCCTCGGCTCCAAGATTGGGATGAGGTGGACGCTGCCCCACCTGAACCCGTGGTGGCTGAGACAGCTCCGCCTAAGGACACGCCAGCGGCCCCGGAATCCCCTGAACAGGCGCTCGCTCGCAAGCGCTTGGCGCAGGGCTTTTGGACTCTGCCAGGCGAGGCAGCCCCGGTGGCCAAGCCCGCACCTAACCGCCTCGTCTGGCTGATGTTGGCTGTGGCGTTGGTCGTGGGCGTAACCGTGTGGGCTGTCTTGCGCTGAGCCGACTGAGCCCTGTTCTGAATCACATCGTTTCATGGGCCTCCTACCGGCATGAAAAGTCGCCCAGCTTGCCGGAAGCGTGGGCGGGACTTAGCGGGTCGGACGCGGGTAGACGGCCCCAGAGAGGGGGCGGGCATTGGTCAACGTCTGACCAGGTTTACCCGTTCCGGTGGGCGTCTGAAAGGTTTCCGCGTACTTGATCAGGCGGATCATAGAAAAATCGGTTCTGGCGTTGACGGGTACAGGCATACGTCCCCCTTACTGCTTGGCCATCAGAATGTTGCCGCCCAACAGCGTGGTGAGGCGGGCCACTTTGAATGCGCAGGCGGGTGGCCGTCACTTGCCCCGCGACCGCGAAGCGCCCCATGCCGTTCAGCAGGGTTTTGAGTTCGCTGGCCCGCACCGTCTCAGCCTGAACCGAATCCAGAGCGGGTTCGCTCCAATCGAAATCGACCAGGCCCAGCGGCGTTTGAATACGGAGAATCATAGGGTAGAGCAGCAGGGGATCGGTGTCCATTAACAGGTGTCCTCAGTCCACGCCTGATCGCGTGAAGCCAATCGTTTGAGTTGATTCAGAAGGTCTTGGGCATCCACTTCAGGCCCGTGGTTCTCGACCTTGAGGTCGTAGTTGTTGTGGATCGTCACCGTCTTAGATCCGGTGGGGACATTGGCTTTCGGCATGGCCCCGCTCAGGCGGGCATTCACGTCCAGGGTGATGTTGAAGGGACGGCTTAGGACGGCCTGCACCTGTTCCGCAAAGCGTTGGCCCGCCAGTTGGCCTCCCGCTTGAAGTGGCTCAGCCCAGCGGGAGGCATCGATTCCAGTGGCGAGGGGAGTACTGAGGGCGGGAGGGGCGACCTGGGGAGCCGTCTGGGCCACCGTCGCCGTTGGGGCCGGCAACTGGACTGCTGCTGCCGCCAGAGCTTTGACCGCCTCGCTGAAGACGTCCATGCTGGCCCGTTCCTGCGCGGCGAGATCCACCCGCTGCCCAAAGAGGGCGTCCTGATCCATGCCGAAGTCCACCAGGATTTGAGCAAGATCAAGGGCGATTTCACTCTCCTGCTGCACCAGATCCGCCCGCTTCTGCAGGGCGATGGCATCCCGGTCATATTGGATGCCCAATTCATCGACCAGCTTGGAAAGCCGTTCAGTTTCCTTCTGGCCCGTTTTAGCGATCTGGCCGCCATTTTTAGCGAAGTCGTCGTATTGCTTGTTGTAGCGGTCTTGCTGGGTGGCGAGTTCCTGGGTGGCCGCCTGAATCCGCCGCTTGTCGCCGCTCTTGATGGCTGCTGCCAATTCTTTTGGGCCGCATCCCGCCGGGCTTCGATGGCCAGCAGGCGGGCTCTTTCCTCGTTGAAGTTGAAGGGTTTGGCAAGCTTTCCGTCCTTGTCTTCTCCGAAGGCCACCTTCCGCAATTCCGCGCCCGCATCCTGAATGCCTTTCATTTGGCCCAGGAGGTCGGTGTACGAGGTGGCAAGATTCTTCACAGCTGTCCGCCTGCCTCAGCGTCGCTTCAGTCGCGGCGTCATAGCTCTTGCCTGACACCCCTGCGGCTTTACGTAAATCATTCAGGCTGTCCCGCACGTCGCGGGCAGATCCGTCGTAATTGCGGGTGGAGACGCCGAGTTCCTCGATCTCTTTGCGGGCAACGGCGGTCGGGCTGGCGAGCGCCAGCAAAACGGCGCGGAAGGCCTTGGCCCCAATCGTGCTGGCTTTCAACCCCTTGTTATCCAATCCGACCAGGATGGCAGTTGTCTCTTCCAGGCTGAAGCCTGCCCGTGACGCGATAGGGCCAACCACAGCTAAACCTTGCTGAAGTTCTTTCGCGCCCGATGCGGCCAGCAAAGAGCCTTTGGCAAACACGTCCCCGAACTTGGCGGCAGCGGCGGCAGCTTCCGGGCCATCCAACCCAAACTGGCGCAGGTTGCCGAGCAAGAGCTTGCTGCTCTCTGTCAGACTTTGGCCTTCTGCCCCAGCCAGTTTTATGCTGGTGGCCACCAACTTCAGGGCGTCCGCAGACTCCAAACCCTGTTTGGTGAGGTCAGCCACGCCGGTGCCCAGCTGAGCACGGGTGAACTGCTGACCCACCCGTCCGCCCGCGTCTTGCAGGGTACGGATTTGCTCATCAAGACCGTCCCCTAGCCCCGGCCCCTGCGCGTTCAGGGTGTTGACTGCTGCCTGAAATTCCCCCAGTTGCTTGACGCCCACTGTTGCTATTGAGACTCTGAGCTGCCGTGAGACCCGTGAGCGCCCCCGTGAGAGTCGTGGCAGCAGCAGCAAACAGCCCAATCGGCCCCGGAATGAACCCGAACACACCAGTGAGTCGGCTCGTCACCCCCAGATTCATGGCAGCGGCAGTGGTCACCCGCGTGATGCCCTTTTCCACCAGCGCCAGTTGGCCCGGCAAGCCGGTCAGGTTGCCCGCGTTCAGCCGAATGCTGATCGTCCGCACGTTGGCACTGCCCAGCCCGTTGAGCTGTGTCCGGAGCGTAGCAACCTGCGAGAGCGCCCGCGTGACACTGGTGGTGTTCAGGTTGATGTTCCGAACTGCCGTGATGCGGATCATCTCGGCGTCCACCCGCTTGAGCTGGGTCAGGGCGTGGTTGACGTCCAGTAGATACTGATCTTGCAAAATCGCCATGTTCGTACCACCTCTCTTCAGGGCAAAGCGAAACCGCCCATAGAGGGCGGCTCTTAACAGTTGAATGGGTTGAGGGCGGCTGCGTCACCGGATAAGGGAGCAGCAATGCTGAGGTTCAGAAGGATGAACAGGTAGGGTGTGAGTCATGGACAGAAACCCACCGCCACGTGTGACCGCCCGCGAGGAAGAACCGTTGGCCAACCGTGCCGCTCCAGTGCAAACCAGAGCACCCACCCCCCTGTGGTTGGTGGGGCTCATCCTGCTTGGGGCAGGCGCTGCAGTGTGGTTCATGGTCGACACAGGCGTACTCCACATCAAATATTTTACGCAAGCGAAACGGGCTCAAGTCGTCCAGCTCTGTCAAGCACGGGCACAGGCTGAATACGGCCCCATCGACAGGTGGACGAACAATGGCGATGCAAACCGTGTCAACAGGAGTGACTTTGATGTAGATAAGTTCTATTGGTTGGATGAGGCACGCAAAAATGATGGCAAGCCCGACCCCACCCGTGCCTGGATTTCTTGCGATGTCAAAAACGGCAAAATTATAGACTTCAGAGTGTTTGAAGCCAAGTGAGGCCGGTACGACGAGGCCCGCAATCAAGTGAACCTCGTAGTCTTGCCCTGAGTTCAGAGGGTCTCCCGTCAGGGTCTGCCGCTCACCAGTGCTAAGTTGGCGACGCTATGCAGCGCAGACAGACCACACGACGGAAACGACGCCGGAGGCTCCTGCCCGACCGGTGGATCACGGCCCTCTCCCAGGTCTTTCTCGGCATTGATCTCGTTTTGTTTCTGCTCGTTTTGCAACAAACCCAGAGAAACTAAGCATGGAAGAGGGCTTCCTCTCCATAAGTGACCTCTTCATTCTCTCTGAGTGACCTGATACAACACCTTATGGCGTATCTCAAACTCAGTGAGCAGGTTCAAAAACTCAGCAATCCCCAACGCAGTGATGCATTTATCAAGCAATTTCGAACAGCAGTACGTGAAGGCAAGTTTGAAGCAGTCGACCTGCCGGGCGTCCGATTTGAGTTGCCCAAACAGTTCAAGCGTCGAGATGCAGACAAGGCGTCCAGCAAATCGGTCAGAGAGATGATGTTTGAAGCGACACCTGAATTTGAAGCGTGGTTTGAAGAAACAAACGCGCAACTGGAAAAAAGCAGAAACTCTAAAGTTCAGGTTTCCTTAGAGAGCATCGAATCTGGGGCCGTAGACTTTCAAGCGTTGGCGGCGGCCACGCGTCAGAAGATGGAAGCCAGCTACCTCAAGGGCCAGCAGTTGGGGAGCACGACGAGGAGGAAAAACAAAGGCCTCCACAGGAAATAAGTCTCCTTACCTTTCCCCCGCCCAGTGCGGGGGCTTTTCCTTGGTCATCATTCCCTCCAAGAAAAAGGCCCGCGTGATTGCGGGCCCTCCTGCTGTCTTCAGGGCGGTTAGGGCTTGACTGGAGTGACGTAACCAATCCGTTTCAACGTCAGCTGGGTCGTCTTGGAGAACAGCACCAACAACTGGGTATCTCCACTGATGATGTAGCTTTCAGACGCATTCAAGGCCCCATGAAAGGCGCCCGGCAGGGCATATAGGCACCGCTCATTCGGGCGAGGCGGCAACGGCATCACCCGAATCTTGAGCTGATTGTTGGCCGCCGCGATGGTACCCGAGTAGGTGCCGCAACCGATATTGCCTCCAAGTTGCCCGCCCGAAATTACCAGCTGGGTGAGGGGCAAGTTCGGTTCGGTTTTCCCGAACACCTTCATATCTTTGAGTTGCCAGATGCCGTTCAAGGGCGCGGGGACAGCTTGAGCGGAGGCGAGGCCAGTGATCAAGAGGCCAGGCAACAGGAGAAATCGCATAGCTCAACATTGCCGCTTCAGGTGATGAGGATCTGATGTCTTGTCAGGGCTGACCAGTTCGGCAAAGGGCCGCTGGACGAGTGCCCTTCCTTCAGCTGAACCTGTCGGCATCGTTTCCTCCAAGAAAAAGGCCCGCCATCACGCGGGCCTCTTTTTGCGCTCACGGCGCCTGCTCAAACGCCTGCAGCGCTTCCCCCTGCGCCCCGTGCCCTGCCACCTTCAGGTGCAGCACCTGCTGGGTCAATTCTCGCAACCCATTGACTTCAAAGATGGCTTCGAGCATGTCGGGGAGGTCGCTGGCACGGATTCGTTCGACCTCGGCACGGTCGAGCAGACTCAAGGCCTCCGCCGCCGTCAGGCGTTCGTGGGTCAGCCGCGATCCGAGCCCCGTGATCAAGGCATTCAGGTCGGAAATCAGATCCGGCAACACGTCAGGGTGCTCCAGCAGGTCGTCCAGGAGCAAGGCCTGCACGGTCAGGGGGAGACCATCGGAAAGTTCAAGGGTGTGTCTCATGGTGTCCTTTAGGTCCAGAGCGTGAGCATCAGCGTGCGCAGGCGCTCGCGGGTGAGGGTGCGGGCAAACACGGTGGCTGGCCCCAGGTACGGCCCCGGGAGGAGGTACGCCTGCCCCGTGCGGCCAAACCGCAGCAGACCGCCCCTCGGCAGGGTGTCGAGGTACGCCTGCAGCTGGGCGGGCGAGAGTTCATGTGGCCCTGTGCCGTACTCGACCTCGGAGGCATACGGAGCGCGGTCGCCCACGAGGATGCCCAGCGTGCCCAGATTGGCCTGCCCAGAGGCGTAGATTTGGTTCAGCAAGTTATTGGTGCGGGTGTATTGCCCAGGCAGAGTGCCATAGACGTTCAAATTCAATGAGCGTTTGGCCTGCAGCTCGGCACTTCTGGCCCCATCCGCGGCAATCAATCCCAAACTGGCACTCAGCAGGGCCGCCCGGCGCTGAAACACGTTGCGTTGCCCGCGCTTGATGGTCACTTTCATGGGCTCCCTCAGTTCAGCAGGGCATTGCGGAGTTTGCGGTTCTCAGCCGCCAGACGAGCGCCGCGCTCCAGTAACAGTTCCTCGGGCGGCAGGCCCAACCCCTCGCGCTCAAGTGCCCGGTGCCAGCGTTGAAACGGGGTGTTGAGCACCTTATAGGGCAAGGTGCTCGCCGGAACCCGGCCCTTAAGCTCCTGGCCGAGATTGATTTCGTTGCTCATGGCCACGTCCATGAGGTCTTCAGCGCGCTCGCGTTTTCGGCGGCGCTCCAGGGCCTGCAGACGAACCCGGAGCACATCAGGCGGCGTGGCCTGCACTTCCGCCCAAGTCAAATACTCCAGTGCTTGCTCGATCAGGGAGAGGGCGGCGACCCCTGCCGGAACCTCGTCTGCGCCCGCAACTGGCGGGCCAGCGACTTTTTTGCCAGGTCTGCCAGGCCGTTCACATCCCAGATAGCCTGCAGCAGCGGGGCCAGGTCGCAGATCGCAAGGTGCTGGGCATCTTCGGGGCGCGTCAGGCTCAGCTGAAGCACCCGCGCCAGCACAGGCACAACGGCGCCAAGCAGCAAGGGGGACGGCGTCCCGCGCAGAGGGGCCGTCAGGGCGTCAATCACGGCCTGAACATCGGCGGCATGGCTGGCAACATCGCCCAGGCCCCACCCGGTGACCGTGACAGTCACGTGGTTGGCCAGGGTCACTGGATGGGCATATGGCATGGTTATCTCGTGTTGGGGGCGCAGCCCGTACCAAGCGGCACGGGCCGGGAGAGGGTTTAGACGTACGCGATCAGGGCAGTGGCCAGCGTGGTCAGCGCCGCTTCGAGCATGTCGTTCGGGACGTCGTAGACAAAGCCGTCGGGCTTGGCACTTCCAAAGTTGCCCAGGGAGACCGGCGGCGCGAAGCTCCGGTTCTTGGTGGCGGTCATGGTGAACTCGTAGCCGTCAAAATCCTGAATGTCCGGGTTGCCGGTGCCCTGAATATTGCCGTTCGGGAAGATCCGGATCAGGCTGCGCCCGCCTGCACCCTCGCTGTCTTCGGTGCTCTGCACGATGATGAAGCCACCTGTGGCGATGTTTGCGGCGTTGCTGTAGGCGTAGATGCTGTTTTCTTCCTGGGTGCCCACATCCTGGAAGGTGGCCGTTCCACTGACGACCAGGGCGCCGTAGGCCGTGGGCCACACGGGTTCGGCTGCTCCCGTGACGCCGGCCACGGTCACGCGGTATACCCGTCCGGCTTCGTCCACGATGTCGCCCACGTCTACTGGGTCACTCACCGTGAAGGCCACCGTGGCGCGGGCCGTGACCATGGCGGTGGAGCCCTGGAACCACTCGCGGACAGCGGTATCGGCGGTGCTGGAGGTCTGGAAGGTGGCCGTGAACGTGCTGCGGTCGATCAGTTCCTTGTAGGTTTCGCTCTTGCCCCGGCGGTGGCCCGTCAACGTCCGCTTCTCTTCGTCGCGGGCCACCTCGAGGGACTCGATCAACCCAAAGTCGGTCATCAAGGTCTCGCCCGCACGGACGCCGTAGACCTCGCGGCCTGCAGTGACAAATTTGGAGCCGTCCAGGACACCGGGGTTTTTTAACAGGAATAGGCATAGGTCTTACCTCGCGTGGATGGTGTGCACCTGAAATTGCAGCGTGACGCGGGTGCTGACGCGGTCACTCGTCGCCTGAGCGGGCGTGAAGAGCTTGACGCGGCCCCCGGTGCGGGGGGTGCCGCTGATGCGCCGAATGAGCTGGGCCAGCGCCCGAGCCTGAACGCAGGTGGACGCGACCGCGTCCACCGTGCCCCAGTGCTGATCGCGCACACCCCGGTCGGTCAGGGCGGCCATCGGTTCGTAGACCTGCACGTACCCGTTGGGGGCCTGCTGCGCCAGATAGAGATGCAGGCCGCGCTCGCCCTTGGCCTTGGGACGCCCTTGGTCATCCAGCTCAGCCCACTCGACAGGCAGCAGAGCGTCATGTGGCCAGAGGAGGGGGACGGTCAGGGCCAATCCCTGCAGGCGGCTCACGACCAACACCAAGGGGTCTTGGCTGGTCATCACCGCTCCAGCACACAGGTACCAAGACTGGTTCCGGTGAAATCGCTGGCCTGACTCCATTCGCGGACGACCAGCGTGCCGCCGTCCCAGTGGATGGACGCGCCCACGGCGGGCAGGGTGTCTTCGGGATGAACCTTCAGCAGCCGGATGTCCTGGTACGCCACGTTGAAGCGCTGCGCGGCGGCGGTCGCAGCATCCATCGCACTGCGGCCCAGCTTGTCCGGGTCTTTCACACTGAAGCGGGTCTTCGCCCAGGTTGAGCTTTTCAGTGTGAAGGTGCCCGTATGCCGGTAGAGCAGGTCGGCATAGGCGATCAAGGTGCCGCGGGACAGAGCCTGGAGCTTCGGCAGCCGGGTCATGCTTCCACACCCCACGCCGTAATCATGGGAGCAAATCCCAAGCCGCCCCCATCGCCCACCGGCACCATCGCCGCCAACGCCACGTCCCGCAACGCCGTGAGCCGCGCGATGCGGTTCATGACGCTGAGTTTGACCTTGATCTCCCCCACCGCCTCGAACTCTTCGACCTGCGATTCGAGCACCACGATCCGCGCCCCGTAAATCAGGGCCAAGGCGTGCTGCCGCTGCGCTTCCGTGGGCTGGAGCGCAGGCTGAACGGGGTCGCGGACGAACCCGGCCAGGTGCAGGTATTTTCCGAGACGCGCGCGGAGGGCCTCCTCTGTTTCCAAGCCCAACCGTTCCGGCGTCAGTGGTTCCGGATCGAGCAACAAGCGGTCGACCGGATTCACGGCTTACCTGCCTTGAGGGGCAGGCAGGCAGGCAGGGCGCCAGTTCGCGGATTTTAGTCAGCAGACCCTCGGCAATGCCGTCCAGATCGATCAGGGTGGCGTCGTCATTGGCCTGCACCACGTCCAGAGTGTAATACCCGTTGTCGAACAGGATTTTGCGGGCTGGAAACCCTGGGGGCAGCAACTCACCCACAGCCCCGCGGTAGTCGGCCAGCAGCGCCACATCTTCGGGCTTGGCCGCTGCCGCCTGGGCCGTGGCAAGTTCGGTCTGTAAGCGGGTCTGGTCGGCCCCCAGCCGCTCCACCTCGGCCTGCGCCTGAGTCAGCGCGTCTCTGGTGGTCTGGAGTTCCGGTTCAGTCCCAGTGGTTTCCAGCGTCGCGAGCATGGACTCAGGAACTGGTGGGCAGGATTGACGATCTCTGCGCCCTGGGTATCTTCTAGCATCCCTTTGCGGGCGTGCTTTTCGTAATCGAATCCCGGCAGGTCGCCGGGCACCGGGCTGCCCGGAGGCAGCCACTTTCCACCCGCAAAGAGGCCGGTGGGCGTCTGTAAGTTTTTCATGTGAGCTCCAGAAGAAAAGAGGCGAGGGGGAAAAGCTCAGGCCGGGGCTTTAGTTGCCTTGGGCGATGGCGACGCCGTAGGGATCGCGTGCGGTCGCGCCCACGATGTCGTGCACCTTCATGGCGAAGTTCCGGTTCTCGAAATCGCCTTCGAGGTCGGTTTCGTCCACGTTCACGATCCGGGTGAAGACCTTCGGCCCGCCCTGATAGCCGGTGAGGGTCGCCAGTTCGAACGGCAGGTTGCACCCGTCTATCACCAGATAGTCGTCGGCGCTGATGCCCTTGGCGGCGTAGCGCTCGGGGTATTCCGCCAGCAGGTCAGCGATCAGGTCTTCGACGTGCACGGTGCCCAGTTGATAGGCGGGGTTGCGGTTGGACATCAGCGCGAGCGGCGAGCTTGCACCACCGACAGGTACGAGGTATTCGCTGGCCATGCTCGCCGTGGCCTTGCGATCCCAGCGGGTGGGCACGAACAGATCCGTGATGCGGCGGCCTGCACGACGGCCCGTGGCGCTGTCCACCTGATTCCCGAAAAATTCGGCGATCTTGTCTAGGTTGTCCGGTGTGGGCCCCTGCTCCCCATCGACCAGCAGAATGCGGGTGGCCCGGCGCAGCGCCGTATCCACGATCACGGACGCCCGCGTGCGGCGGGCCACATTGCCCAGATCCGCCGCCGTGAAGTCGCCGAGATCATCGTGGAGGTACGCCTCGAAAGTGAAGGTCAGCGCCAGCGCGTAGTCGGCCACCGTGTAGCCTTCGTCGCTGGTGAAGAACTTCGAGTACTCGATATTCGTGCTTTCGGGACCTACAGGCAAGAAGCGGTGGCCGATTGCGCCAGGCCGTGCGCCTTTGAGCACCTTGAAGTCGGTAGCCGTGCGCGGGCCGCGAACTTGGGCAAGTCGCTTTCGGGGAAGGTATAGCTGGGACGCTGGGCGGCTTGACGCGCACGGGCCACCGCCAAGGGAAAGTCACTGGTGGTGAGCGTTCCGCGGTGGGCACGGCGGGTCTTCTCAAAATCGAGAATCAGGCCTTCCATGACCAGCAGCGCGGCTTCTTTGGCGCTGTGATCCAGAGCCCGGACGTTGTCCAGTTCTTTGTCGAGCAGTTCACCGAAGTAGGCCTTGTGGAAGTGCTGCTGAGCGGCTTCCAGCACAGTCTGAATGGTCAGGGCCGTGACGCGGTGCTCAGGGATGACGCCTTTATCAGCGAGATGGGTCAACTCGTGCTTGATGTCTTTAATAGACATTGCGGCCCTCCTAAGGGTGCAACAAGAAGGCCCGCTCCAGAGAGGCAGCGGGCAAGGTGAGGGGCCGGAGGGCAGAAGGAGATTTAGTTCGAGCGCAGGCCGAGGGTGGTGGCGCCGAGACGGTAGCCCACGAAGGTGTTGCCTGCCGCTGTCACCGTGTATGTCTTGTCGGGGGCCAGGTAGACCTTGGCGTAATCGGCAATGCCCGTCAGGGCAGCAGGCGGCACGCTCAGGCTCATCACGATGCCGGGGAGAAACACACTGGCCTGGTTCTCGACCAGGCCTTGGGGAGCCAGACCTTTCGTGACCTGATCGGCGGTGGCCACGTCGGTTTGGGCCACCCCATATAGGCCATCTGCATCTGCACCGAATTTGACGATGTCACCGCTTTTAGTGCCTGCGGCAACGATCAGGGCGAGGGTAATGGCACCACCGGTATAGGCCCAATGCTTCTTGTTTTTCATAAGCGTTCTCCAAAAGCAAACACCCGCCGGGGCAGGCGGGTGAGATGAGGGGTGAGACTGGGGATGAAACCAAAGGAGGGAGAGCTGCCCTACTCTGGCGGCGTCATCCGCGCTTGACTCCAGAAAGCGACAAACCGTTCAATCTGGTTCAGGAATGCTTGAAACTCGATGGATTTGATTAAATAGGCGTTGGCGTGGAGGGTATAGGCTTTACTGATGTCTTGAGGCGCAGAGGACATGCTGAGCATGACCACTGGAATGGGACGCAGATGAGGTTGGGCTTTCATGGCATCTAAGACCTCGAACCCACCGATTCCTGGCATGTTGATATCCAGCAAGACCACATCGGGCCGCACGGCGTCTCGGGCCATCAGCAGGGCCAACGCTTGCTCACCGCTGGCCGCCGTTGTGACCACGCAGGGCTGAGTCGTCAGAGAAAAGGCTTCTTCAGCCAGTTCGCGGGCCATACGGCTGTCATCGACCAGCAGCACTTGGAGCGGGCGCCTCACGGCCGGGCCGGCGAGGGTACTGAAAGGCGAAGTTGAACGGATTGAGTCATCTGTTGAGCGTACGGGCTGCCGCCTGAGCGCCGCCTCACAAACAGTGATCTTAAATTAATCCAGAGCGGCTACGAATGCTCTCAAACTGCCGGGTCTGCCCAGTCTGGGTGCGCTCCGCTCCGGTTTGCGTGCAGCTGTTGTCGCCTGCAGGCAGCTTCAGTCCATTCTGGGGACGCTGTGCAGGAGCGCTTTCGCGTTGGCCGAGGACACCACGGCGCGTCGCGATCTTCTCGTCTACCACTGTTTTGGCGCTGTCGTCGTTCTCGGCAGTGCGGGCGGTTTGGATCAGTTCGGTGCGGAAGCTGGCGTCCAGATCAGTTTTGGTTTCACCGTGCTTGACCTTGCCCGCACTCGGCAGTCGAGCGGCTTCAAGCGCAGTGATGGCGATCGCGTCGCGCCGGGCGTTCAGATTGTCAGCGGTCAGCGTGTTCACCGTGCCACGTAATTCGACCACCGTGGATTCCAGCGCCCGGTAATCGGCCAGGCTCATCGTGCCCGTTTCGGGAGCAGGAACAGGGGCAGGATTGGGCTTGGGGGCAAGAGGATTCAGGCTCTCCTGCATCAGTTCTTCCAGCACGCTGGCGTACTCAGCGGGCGCTTTGGCCTTCAGTGCGTCGAGCGTGGTGACGCCATGTTTTTCCATCAAGGCTTGGATCTTGGGGTTCATGCTGCCCTCCTGTGGGCCGGGGGTGGGGGGACGGTGGCGACGCTGCCGCTGGTTGAGCCAGTGGGTCGGTGCCGCCGGGTTGCAGTCGGCCAGCAACTGCTGGTAGGACATCACGCCGTTCCGCAGACGGGTGGTCATGCTTTCCCAGTCGTCTTCGTGGAACTCAGTCGCCTCAAAAGCACAAATGACGTCGTATTCCGAGGACATGATCTTGATGGCCTTATCCATCCCGCCCACCACCAGTTCGCTGCCGTTGGAATACTTGTAACTGCGGCGCACGTTGCGCTGCTGGTTTTCGGTGTCGCAGGCGGGGTGTACATGGTCTTCAAAGGTCACGAGGGTGGTGTCGGTCAGGCTGGCCCGCGTCTTGCGGACAATCAAGCCGCGCATCCCGGGGTACTTCAGCGCCAGGGCGTTGAGTTTCTCCAAGATGCTTCTACTTTTTCCCGTACCCGCCGGGCCGTCAAGTACCACTTCGGATTCCCTTGCGAAAAACAGTTCGCGGGCTGACCCAAATGGCTCGTAGACCAAGGCCCCCGGTGGGAATTGACGCCCCTGCACCTGAATTTGCCCGGTCACAGGGCACTCTCCGGAATCCCAACGAGGAACTTCATCGGCGAACCATCGGCGTTCTCCAGAGCGAGGCGGTCGCCCCACAGTCGGTAGTGCTTGCCCAGCAGTTCACGGGCACTGGCCGCGTCTTGCAGCTCGACTTCCAGCCCAAACTTCGTTTCCTTGAGCTTTTTGATGAGGTGGAGCTTGCCCGCCTGACGGGCCTTCTCTAAGTCGATCCGCACCACGACGCGTTCTTTGTGCTCGACATCAATCGCGACTTCCGGCGTCCCGTTGTCTTCCTCCGCCTTTTCCATGGCGCGGCCGCATTTGCGCTCCAGGCGTTTGAGCCGCTTGATTTCCTTGGCGATCCACTCGGAGCGCTCCCCGCCCGCGCTGCCGAGTTCCTCACTCAGGTCGGCCAGCGTATCCGTCAGCAGGGCAAGGGCTTCCCCTGCGTCCATGACCACGGTTTCGGTGTAAGGCACCCGTTCGATGGTCAGGAAGTCTTCCAAGGAGGCGGCGGCCACCTCGGCGGTGCGTGCCCGAACCTCGTGCTTGCCCATGGTCTGCTCAAAGCCCAGTTCGACGGCTTCGGCAATCTGAGGTTTTCTGAGGTTCTCGGCACCGATGGCGTAGGCCGTCGCGTCGCTGTAGCCGGCCTTTTTCGCCGCTTTGGTGGCGTTCGGTTCCTGCACGTAAGCTTTGACAAATTGGCGCTGCTTGGCCGTCAGCTTCGCGAGCAGTTGCCGGTAGGTCTTGGCTCCGTCCGGCACGCCGGAGGGCGGGGCCAGGGCCGCGTCATGCTCAGAGCGGGCCTGCGGTTGAGGCTGAGGTGTCGTGGGGGGACTCACCCGCTTCTGCACGGGCTTTGGCGGCGGAGTGGATTTGGTCGGCATCGGCGGGGGTCATCTCCAGAGGTGGACGGGGAACGCTCAGGCGTGGGGGCCAGGCACGCGGAATGCTCCTCGAAAGGGATGGGGGAAAATTATTCCCCCAGTAATTTCAAAACTGCGCTGGAACGCTCAACTCAGGCCGCGCCTGTGTCAAAAGAGTCAGAGGTGACCTGCAAAGCTGCGGTATGTCGGCAACCTCCATGACCATCACCCACGGCAAGATGTCCCGCAATGGTTCGCACATCGCTTGGGTGGACTACCCCGATGAACCCCTGTCCCAAGAGGCCCAAGCCTTGATTCTCGCCAGCACCAACAACAAAGTGGTGCTGCTGCATGGGCCAGACTTCAGCATTCAGGGCAGAGTCAAAGTCACCTCTATCGGCGGCGGAGCCAGCTTCCGCATCCTGCAGTTCGACGGCTGAGCCTGCAACACGGGGGAACGCTGGGCGCAACAGTGGGTCTGGGTTGCAGTCTTGACGGCACGGAACGGGCAGGCTGAAGCGGTGACCTCCGCTCAAATCCCGCTCCACGAAGCCCTGGCTTTCCTTCCCACGCGGGCTTGGGCGACCGTCACTGCACTGCAGCAGCAGGGGGTCGAGGTGACGTGCTGGAGGGAAGATGGACGCTGGATCCTCCAGGGCCATCTGGAAGGCCGCACGGCCCGAACTCGGCCTGCGCAGGTGCTTACGGGGCGGAGCTTGGATGACCTCTGGCAACGGATGAAACCCGCCCTTGAAGAACGCCACCTCTTCCTCCACAAGCGTCAGCACTGGGGGTATTGAGCCATTGATCGGTGCCGTGTCCAGTAGGGCTCTTGCAGGGAGAGCCCGCATGGGTCTTGGCTCCACAGGAGGGCAGCTTCACACGCTCAATCCGGGGGGGTGGGCTGTTCGCGAGGCTGGCGTTTTGGTGCATCCTTCATGGGGTATGGGCATCGCGGGTCACCTCCTTGGTAGGGTGGGGAATGGTTCTTAAACCTGAGATCTACAGAGGCAAGACCATTGAAATTCGTGCTGTCCCCTCACACCAAACGGAAGGCGTCGGGAGTCCTGTTGTCGGACCCATGGTTGAAGTGTGTATAGACGGGCAAGCCATCGCGAAGCCGCAGCCACTCCCCACACCTGAGGTCATGGACATATACCTGCAGGGTGCGCGGAATCATATCGATCACACCCAATAAGATTTTTGGTGGATCAGGCAGGAGTCGAACCTGCAACCATTCAGCCGCATCCGGCGGCTGGTGTGAGTTCGGGCTGGGTCATACGGTTCACCTCCTCAGGTGTAGGGTGGCGGGATGGCAACGACCGAAAGAAGCTCAAACCCCCACGAGATTGACTTGGGGCTGAACGACAATAGTTACCCCCTGACCGGGGTCAGACAAATCGGGATGGAGTTGAGCCAAGGGGATGTGCTCTTCAATGCGGCTCTTCAGGAGGCCCGTGAACTTGGGGCGGATGACGTCGGCCTATACATCGTCGGCGGAGGGAGTGATCCTCAATTCGTTCTGGCTGGCTGGCTCGGAGATCAGGTGGTGAAATCACACCCGTCGTCTCAAATTTCGGATGAAATGGCCCGCGAACTTATTCAGGCTATCCAGGACGTTCAGAACAAAGAGCGGCAGGACACCGCCGCTTCCGAATAATCACCCCTGCCTGATATCTCGGCACGAGTCCCATGAACGGCTCGCACTCCAGCTCTAACTCTGGCAGGTACCAGGGCGCGGGGTCACGTTGCTTCCACTGTTTCGGCGTGGTCTGGACGTGGCCCCGCGCTTCCTGCTCCATCAGCCAGTCACGTCGCTCATCGGCAATCGGCTGGAGGTGGGCACGGCGGGCCGCACGGTTCAGTGACTTCTTAGCCACTGGCGAACTCAGCTGGGATCGGCTGGTCGATCACCTGTACCGTGGTGAGGCCCTCGTGACCATGCAGGAAAATCAGGTCATCAATGCTGGCGTAGAAAGCCGTAGAGCAAGGTGGCCTGTTCCAGCGCATGGCCGCTGAGCCGTCGCTGAAAATGACGCCTTCAGCCACTGCCCCGGTACCGCTGCAACCGCTGACATCCTCAGTCCTGATCAGTTGGAACCGTTGCATGAACATGGAGCCTCCGGGCAAGAAAAACCCACCGCCGTGGTGGGGATCATTGCTCTGAACTGAGATAAATCTTAATCACCACTCGCTTTCTGCCTCTCTGTCATGAGAGCTGACCCACATAAATCACCTTCCTGAGTGTGGTGAATAATGTCGAGATACCCCCATGGAATAGAGAAGGCGTGGTACGTCGCTTTAAGTCCAGAAAATCGGGAGCTCTTGGGTCATCTGAAGCGCCATGGGCTCTCCGTACAAGTTCAGGTGAAAGACGGTGAGCCCCAACCCCTGGGCGAACACCTGGTGACCGAACTGATGAATGGCGACACCTTGGTGTCCACCCATGTTGGGCAGGATGTAGAACAGCTCTTTGAGGCGGCCTACGAAAGTGCCTTGCCCTTGTTGACAAAGATAGATGCACTCCCGGAAGAGTAAAAAACCCGCCACAGTCGGCGGGCACAACTTGAATTGTTTGGGATGAAGAAAGCCTACTGAGAAGTCGTCACAGGAATGTCACCTATTCTGGTCAGATCTCGGGAGGTTGAACTATGACGCTTTTGGAGGAATTCAATGCCAGGTGGGAAATGTCCCTCACTGGCCTTACCGCTGAGGTCTGGCAGAAGATGAAAGCTCTCGGCGTCACAGCCCACTGGATTGATCCCTTGAATAGAGACCCCCGCCTCCTTCAACAGCAAATGAGCTTAATGGGGTGGAATGTCCAGGCCAGCGAGTTCTACACCTTTGCCGTGTACCACAACGATGAAATCTTGGTGGAGTACAGGCGGTACAGCACAGATGAAGCGGCGGTGGTGGTCACGGCCCTCAGTGATGCCGCCACCCAACTGGAAATGTATGGCCTCCAAGTGATTCCAAGCCTCAACTCTTGATGACCGGCTGGACGAGGACGGGGGCAAGAAAAAAACCGCCACAGTCGGCGGGCACAACTTGAATTGTTTGGGATACGGAGAGTCTAGCGAGAGAACGTCAGGGGAATGTCTCAGATGCTGTGATTGGTAGGCTGAGGGATGGAAGAAAAATCGTTGGCGCAGTTGGGGCAGGAGCTGGCTGAACTGGTGAAGGAATATGAGATAATTTCCGCCCGCATCTTGTCTCACCCCGTCTTTCCGTCTATGCCAAATCCAACAGGGGTAGAAGCTGTGTTGGGGAAGGGAGCAGATTCGATTCGCGCTGACCTTCAAGAAAGTGCAGAGCGCCTGAGCGCTGAGCTTGAAAAATTGAGGCAAGCACTCCAGACGATGGAGAACCGTTCTGAACAAGTGCCTTCAGATCCGTTGATGAACTGACACACTGGATCAGCAAAAAGCCCCGCGATCATCTGCGAGGCTGCCCACCGACTTCACCTGGTCGGCATAAGTTGTTGGGGATGCGCCTACTGTAGAGGTGAACCCGTCACAGGAACGTTATCCCTGCGATCACCATCAGCTGTCTGTCTCATCCTCTTGGTCATCGTGCTCTTGCGACAGCTCCAACCGAATGATGTGGCTGCCAGAGAGATGGTGCACCCACCCATTCTTCTCAAAGATCAAGACCCCCTTCTGGGTACTCAAGGCCTTCTGGGCTTCAGCAACGAATTCTTCGCTGGGGGATTTGACTACGAGCTGTTCGCCGTTCGTTTGGATGATGCGCAGTTTCGGTGTCATGACATGAGTTTAAGCTCACGGCGTGTGAGGAATGGCACTCCGTGAACGCTGGCTCCTACGACAAACAGCCCAGTGAGGGAGAGCCACCCGTCCAAAAAGGATTGCCTCGCAATCTTTAGCACGGACAACGCGCACTCTGAAGGAATGACATCTCTTGAGATTCCCTTAAAAGAAGCACTGGCTTCCCTGCCGCCATGGGCCCACCCCACCGTCGTCGCTCTACAGCAACAAGGGGTCGAGGTCACGTGCTGGACAGAACACGGGCAGTGGACTTTACAGGGACGTTTCGAGTGGATGGTGCGTCAGACGGAGCCCGCCGAGCTGCTCACTCGAGAGACAGTCGATGATTTGTGGCACCTGATGACGCCGTTGATTGCTCAACGAAACCGAACGAATGCTCGGGACAGGCGCAGGTAACGCTCAAAAAGCCCCGCTGGTGGCGAGGCTGCCCGCCGACTTCACCCGGTCGGCCTAAGTTGTGGAGTAAACCCACTGTATAACGCAATGGTCTCGTCACCATCAGCCGAAAGGTTTGGCAGGCCGTGGGAGATTCGAACCCGATCCGTCATCCAGTTTTGGAGATTGGCACTCTACCGAGCTGAGTTAACGGCCTATGCTCGGAGAGATGTTCTAACGCGCCCTCTCGTTCAGCACTCCGGCTTGATCCGCAGAGATAGCGCACCCCACTTCCGTCAACAGGAGTGAAATCTACGTAGAACTCTTTGCCCGGCTCAAAGTTCTTAGCCGCATCAGGCTCGCTGATATTCATGGTGATCTCACCAGCGGGCGTGTGGTTCCGGAACTCTTTGTTCTCCTCAGAGCCGCTCGTGATGGGGTGAAGCTTGACCGACTTCCCCAAATGCCGGATCACTAGAAGCTATCCGGCAAGCGAACCGAAAATCGGATGACGTGTGTTCAGGAGCAGAAGGCAGCCTGCAACGAAGTGAAAGCCGATGAGGGTGGAAGACAACGGTTCCAAATCTCTTCCAAGACGTCGAAACCGGGATGTCCAAGCAAACGAGCGTTCGACCATCCAGCGTTGGGGGAGCAAGATAACTCCCGTTTTCCCGCTGGGCCGTTGGATGACTTGTCGTTCAACCCCTCGCTCTGCGGCATCCAGAGCGGTTTGATCGCCCGTATACCCTTGATCGGCGTAGACCACTTCGACGTTCGTTCCGGTCACGTCCTGAACGTGGCGGCACAGGTCACGGACCTGTGCCCGGTCTTGTTCATTGGCTGGGGTTGCCAGCACCGTGATGAGGTTGCCCAGCGTATCGACAGCCCTATGAATTTTGGTGCCGTGACGCTTCTTGCCACCATCATATCCGGCTCGGTGGCCGCTCTCTGGCGTGCTTTGCAACGTTCGGCTGTCGATGATCGCCACCGTGGGTTCGTTGTTCTTCAGTGCCTCCTGACGCGTCAGGAGGCGCAAATCATGGCGCAGCGTCTCAAAACACCCCCGCTCAAACCAACGCATCGCCTGCTCATGGACGATCTTGTACGGTGGAACATCATGTGGCAAATAGGCCCACTGACTCCCCGTCCGGGCCATCCAAAACAGCGCATTCAACCCCTCACGTAGCGGATACTTTCGCTGCGCCGCATGTTCTGGCTTTCACACCAAATACGGCACCCTGAAGTGATACATGTCTTCGTCAATGTCACTGGGGGAAGCACGGCGGGTCACCCAACTATTCTGCTGGGATCAAACTCCGATAGCCAAACTACGTTCGCTTAACGGACAGCTTCTAGAGGCGAGCGTGACAGAGCTGCAATAGAACTTAGCGCGGGTCTTAGGCATGGTGATTCCTCCGAGAGTGAATGGCGGATCAGAACGGCAACAAAAAACGCCCCGAAGGGCGATCTGGACGTTTGAATTGAGTCAAGAATTTGAGACTACACATACACTAGCGTCAAGTAGGTATTTCTGCAACATCTGATCCGAAGGCGAGGCGGCAGGCCCGCAGGTATTCCGTTAACTGCGCGTGCGGATCCCCCAAGCGTGCAGCGAGCGACAGTGCTGCCACAGCGTAGGCGGCGCTCCGGGCACGCGGCCAAGCCCACCCGCCACGTGGGTGACTCAAACTGACAGGCGTGGGCTTGCTGCGGCTGTACCGCTCCAGAAAGCCCGCCAGTACGACCTGATCTGGCACCCCACTCAGCTGCATCTGGGCAATGTGCGCCACTGCTTCCCCCTCGCGCACCTCTCCCATCGGCGTGATGAGCGCGGTCTTCTGATCCGGCAGGAATTCTCCCAGCGTGCTGATGGGATCCAGCCCACCCCTGCTATAAGGCAAAGTGGGGCGCAAGATCACCGGCACGCGCACGCGCCACAGTCTCAAGGCCTGATGCCACGCCTCGGCATACTGGCGGGCGGCCTGCTGCTGGGTGCGCTCGGCCAAGAAGCGGTCAATCTCAGGGCGTTCACCCTGTACCCGGAAGGCGCGGGCGCGTTTGGTTGAGTTCGTCAAGTGCGCCTCCTGTAGGCGGGAAAGGATAAGGGTCATTGCAGCACCTGCCAACGCCCGAACGCCAGAAGGGCAGGTAAAACCAGGCGGCACTCATGCCTGCGAGGTGTAAGCTCGGCCTTATGAAGACAAAGCGAGAAGCGTTTACGTTGTGGTTGGCCATCGGTGTGGCGATCGGAACAAGTCTGGGCGTCGTCTTTGACAACATCGGAATGGGTGTGGCTCTCGGGGTCAGTCTGGGAGCAGCTCTTGGCGCAGTGACAAGTAAAAAGCTGCCCTAGCTTTGTCGCCTGATGCCCACTCACGGAGCCTACTTCCGTCAAGCTCATAGAGATCCCTGACTGCGTCACTGGCCCACCGGCTGAGGCACAATACAGGGATGATGTGCCGTGATGAAATTCTTGCTGTGGCTCGCAAGCTGAGCAAACAACAAGCAGACGGAACGTTTTCCGCTCAAGACGTGGTAGCCGCCATGCGCGCCAAGGGCACCCAACACCTCGACACCACCATTCGGCGTCATGTGGCCAGCGAGATGTGCCAGAACGCAGTGGGCCAGGGTGCGGGCAAATATCCAGACTTTGAACGGGTGGCGCGGGGCCGTTACCGCTTGCTGTAGCCTCATCCTCTTGCCTCGCTCATGTGGGCCAGCACGACCGCAACGATCTTAGGAGCGCTCGAGTTGATGTCAGTTGCTGTCACGTCAAGTTGTGACTGTTCGGCATTGTTCGGCATCCGCTCCCTCCTGAGTTTCACGCGCCACCGGCAAAGAGCGTGGTGGTCAACGGTGTGATCTGCACCATGGCCCGCCCACCGGGATGCACCGGGGCACGCCGCACGGTCAGCACATCGATCAGCGAGTCATCCGCCCAGACGCCTGCATGGGTCAGGGCATCTTCCAAGGCTTTGGGGATGTTGCTGAGGTCGCGTTTCCGCAGATCTGGCGGCGAGACGATCAGCAGCAGGGCCAGCCGCGCACCGGGTGGGGTCGTGGGCTGCCCATCGTTCTGCACGCACGAGATGACGGCTTTACGGTAGTTGCGACCCTCCTCGCTCAGCAGGACTTTGACCCGGTACGGGACGGCGTTCGGATTCTTCGGCGTGAAGCGCACGAGGATCGAACGCCAGATGCTATTCAGAGAAGGCGGGTAAGGCAGGGTGAAGGTCAAGGTTGCGGGTGGACTCGTTTCGAGTACTGGCTGGAGCGCTTCCAGCAGGCCCAACTTCAGCCGGGTGTTGGCCCGCACCGTCGGGTCAGCAATGCTGCTCAGATAGCGCTCGACGTGCGCGAGGCTCGGAAAACGTGCCTGCCAAGCGAGAGAGGTTTTGACCACGATTACTGACCCACCAATCGGATCAAATTACGCCCATGACCTGCCGCGACGAAGCCCTCAAAACCGCCAAGGCGTTGGTGGAAGACCGGACGTCCAAAACGTTTCATGTCAGCGAATTGCTGGATGCGATGCGTGCCAACCGCACCAAATACTCCGTCTCGACGATTCGGACGCAGGTGAGTTCGAAGATGTGTCGAAATGCTCCGAACCACACATCGGGCTATGACGATTTTGAACGGGTGGGCTATGCCCTGTACCGCTTGCTTTAGCGTCACCCCTTGACCTCTTCGACCAAGTTCATCACGGCTTTCTTCAGGTAGGGGGCCATATCTCCATATGCGACAGTGGCATGTGATTCCGAATCGAAGATCAAGGCCTGCACCTGAACGTTCCCGCTGGTGTCCTTCTTGACCACGATCCGCAGCTCCTGGGTGTCTGTCAGTTGCTGCTGGGCATAGTTCGGGCACCAATCCGCCCAGCCCCCTTTCCCGGTGCTGTTGGTCTGTTGGATGCTGGTTTGGATGTGGCCTTCCTGCCGCTTCAGCCGTTCATACGTTCCAGTGGTGCAGTCGCCCGCTGTTCCCCGGTCAGAGCATAGAAGGGCACCTCTGTGCCGGTATCTGGATGCGCCACCGTGCCGTGTGCATCAATGGCCGCTGCCACCTCTGCCGCTGCTTTCACTTGACTCGTGCTGGGCCGCTCGCTGCCGGTGGCCGTCTTCAAATACGTGGCCACAGCCACCTGCAGTTCGGGTTCCAGAGTCGCCACCACTTTGGCCGCGTCCTTGTACTCGCGGGCCTGCCGTTCGTTCTCTGAGCGTAAACCAATGGTTGTCAGCGTGTGGCTGGTTTCCGCTGCGTCCATCAACTGCTGCGCCCGCTGGCGAGACCAACTCCACACCTGTTCGGAATAGTCACCAAACGTCTTGTACTCGGCACGGTAGAGGCGAGCATCCCGGATGCTCAGCAGGGCTTTTCCGACACTGATAAACCCCGCCCAGCCTTGCCGCACCACAGCTTCAAGCCGCATGAGGGTCTCTTGTTCTTCCGGGGCCAGTGGCGTCACGCCTTGCTCAGTCATCGTCATAGGGATCTCCAACAGGGCGGGCCTTCGTGCCCGCCCCAGTTTGTTCAGGCGCTGGGTCTGGGGCCGAAGTCGTCGCCGCCATCGGTGGGGAAAGGCATGTCCTCTTCCAGATCCGGGCCAAGCGGAATGTAAGGGGCAGGTGTCTCAGGCTTCTCGAACAGCGCCTTCGTGTCTTTCAGCACGTCAGCCACGTCCTCTTTGACCTGCGCTTCTGCCTTCAGCTCAGTTCGGATCTGCTCGTCTAGCGTTGGCTGATTGCTCACCGTGCATTCCAGGCAGCAGCTGGCGGTGAGCAAGGCATCCACGCCCAGGCCCGCGTTCTCCAACTCAGAGAACTGCACCCGCAAGTTGACCAGCACGTCTCCGGCTTCATCACTCGTGATGTTCCCGCGCAGGATCACCGGCACATCGACGGCGGGGAAGGCCTAGCCGTCCATCATGGGGGTCACTTCCAGGCGCAGCTTGCCGCCGTCCTGTTCCGCACCCTTGAGGACAGGCACATGCTCCAGCATGAATCGGCACTCAGCCCGAACCCCAGTAGCGAACTTGTATTTGGCATCCAGCACGCGTCCTGCGTCGTTGTCGGTTTTGATGGTGGCGGTTTTGAAGGTCAGGCCAAAAATTCCGTAGGTTTGCATGGTGGTTCCCCCGATGGCGGTTAGAATAGGGCGGAGCAAGAGTGGATGGCGGGAATCCAAACCGTCACATCACGGCCCTTGGGAGAAACGTGGTGATACAGGCGGGGTTCTTCGCCGCAGCGGGCACACGTGGCGGCTTGCATGGTGTTCAGTTCCAACGCCTCGCCTTCCTTCGCTCCCACCGCCTCACCAAACGTCACAGGACGGTTCATGCGCTCGTTACTGGAGAACACGGGCCACCTCCGGCATAGGGGTCAGGGCAGGTGTGTTCGTACGGGCTTCGGTCAGCGGCTGCTGGGCGTGCCGCTCCACAAATTCTTTTTTCAGGAACGGGAAGTGCTTCATGTCAACGATGCCCAGGGCTTGGCCATTGCACACGCTGTTGAGCAGGCTCCGGACGGGGCCGGGTTCAGTGGTCGCCTGCTCCCCACGGGCCACCCGCTCGACGAGTCCATCCCAGACACTGAGCGCACGCGCTTGGAAATCGCCTGCACCGAGGCCGTAATCAATCAACTTCTGCGGGCTGGGCATGAACTGCTCGAACCGGAACGCCGCGCGGCACGCCTCGGCAAACTGATCGGCCGTGAGTTCAGCCGCCAAGATGTCGTGGTAGATCTTGACGGTCTGCGCGTTGTGCTTCCGGTTGAACCGGTCTTCGAGCACCGTCCAGGCAGCGGCAAAGTGTTGATCAGAAAACGGCATGGGTTCCCTCCTGCAAGGTGGCATAGATGTCATTGGCCCGGTCTGCGGCCTGCTGGTTGGCCTGCTCCGTGGTCTGTGGGCGGGGGGTGAACTTGACGACGTGGGCGGCCTTCACGGGTCGGGCTGGAAGTGACCCCCTGAGGACAGCCCGCCATGCTGGGGCGCGTTTTTCGAGCACCTGGGGCGTCACGGCGTCCCGCCAGCTTTCGGTCTGGTGCAGCCAGGCCACCAGTTGCGGGATGTCGCTGGCCACGAATTTGGCTTTGTCGAAGCTCTTGGCAGCGCTGGCCAGACGGACGCTGGCGCTGTTGGTCAGGTCTTCCTGACCCCCATAGCAAGCCAGCGCAAGGGCGGCAAAGAGTTCCTGAAACGGCGTGGCCACCTCGGCGCGGCGCGGAACAGTTGGCTTGTCGGTGGCTTGCTATGGGGGTATGGCGTGCCGGGCCTTGAACTTCATCCTGAACAGGAGCAGCAGGATCTTCACCCCACGGCGCAGCGTCTTCCTGCGCCTGTGGTTTTAAATTCTTGTCTTCCTTTCTTCCTTTCTTCAGGGGTTGTTTTTCTTCGTCCTGTACGCCATATTCAGCGTTTTGGGCGGGGTATATTTGCACGGGCGTTGCAGCAGGCTTGCGCGAGGCTTGCACCGGCGTTGCCGCCGCCTTGATCTGGCTCGGGGTCAATCGGCTGTGGGCATCCACCGAACAATGCAGCCCATCGATGCTCAAGATGTGCCCGGCCTCGCGCAATCTGACCAGTCCATCTCGCACCGTTCTGGGATCAAGCTCCAAAGCAATCGCCAGCTGCTTGGTGCTGTAACTGTTGGCGCGGTACTGGCGGTGGCGGGTGAGCCAGCCCAGCAACTTGGCGTCACTCATCAGGGTCAAGGTGTCGAAGGCTTCAAGTGCCCAGTTGGGCATGACGGTGTCCTGACCACGCTTGAGAGCCGTATGCACGCCGGGAATAGGGGCGCTCATCGCTGGGCCTGCATTTTCGGGAAGATGCTGTAGAACTGGTGGTCGCCGTCAGGGATGAGCGTTGACCCCAGTTCTGCCCGTGGCGTTACCCTCGCCGCGCCTTCGCCCTCGCTGTGCTGCGTCCAGTCCATCCGGTTGGGCGTACCCTCAGTCACATGGCGTTCTTGGTGTATCCCATCACTTCGGAAACCTTCCCGCGAACAGGCCTCATCGATGTGCCCTGTTTGAGTACCGCGTCCTATGACGGACATACGGCCGTCCTGCAGCCCAAGGGAATTAGCGTGCCGCTGGACTTCTCGGCACTCACGCCGGAAGAATTTCAGAAGGCGACCGACAAGCCAGGGCGTGATGTGCAGCTTCAGGGTCTCGCCGCTCTGGAGACCCGCTGGTTGCAGGAGGTACCAGAGGTTACCTGGCATCCTCCCTACCAGAAGCCCTTGGGGGCGCGGGTGGAGGGGCGCTGGTACTACGTGACCCCTCTGTGCCCGGACATCATGCTTGAATCGAGGGAGCACACCGTGGTGGGGCTGTTTGGCTAGCCTGACCCCAGCCCTACCGTGCCAAGGCCGGCGTTCAGACGGTTGGCGGTGAGGTCAAGAGCATTCATCAGGATCCGGCGCCCGTGTTGCCAAAGAGAAGGGGGAGCCATCACGACGCAGCCACCATGAATTTGGTGCGGGCTTCGGTGAGGCACTGGGCACGCTCATCCGGATTCATGGCGCTGAAGGTGTCCAGCAGATCGGCGGCCTGGTCTGCGCTCAGATTGTTGGTCGCCATCGGCGTGGGGTGGTTGAACATGTACCCCCACAGCGCGTACCGTTCCTCACTGCTGAGAGCGCCGCTGGCTTTGACAACCGCTTGCAACTGTCCCCGCTGCTCTGGGGTCAATATGGTTTCGGCGGTCATGGCGGCCTCAGTGGCCCGCTGGGCCTCTTCTGCCGCCTGATCCTTCAGCGCCTTGCCCCACTGATTGAGGTAGGCCACCGCCGCTCGGGCGTTGTCGTCACTCCCGCGCCAGGGTTGGAGGTTGTTCAGCGCCACATCCACTTCTTGTCCCGTCACGCCGTACCGCTTGAGACCCTCGCGGCGGGCGGCCAGCAAAGAGAAAGCTCGCGCCGTGCGAACCTACGAGATTCAGGCCGACCATCTCAAGCGCTTCATCTCCCCGACCATCGGCACCAAGCGCTTGCAGAAGCTAGTTCCGGCTGACCTGCGCCGCCTCTTCGACCATCTCAACAAAGAAGACCTCGGCGCGTCCAGTCAGCGCCAGGTGCATCAATTCCTGATCTCTGCTTTAGGTGACGCCTTCCGGCTGGAACTGGTGACGCGTAATGTGGCTGAGATCGTGAAGCCTGCGCCGCTGCGGGGCAAAGAGCGCAAGGGGCTGCCCACCTTCACGCCGGAGGAAGCCGCCCAGTTCCTCGCCGCTGCGAAAGAGGATTAGCGCGGCGGGGACTTCATCTTTGCCCTGAGCACCGGCATGAGGCGCGGTGAGGTGGCGGGCCTGCGCTGGCAGGATGTGGATCTGGCCAGAGGCACGGCAGAGGTGACCGAGATTGTGGCCGCGGCGAGCAAGGGGCCAATTGTCACCACGCCGAAAACTAAGGGCAGTCAGCGCACTGTCTATCTGTCGCCGGATACAGTGACGCTGCTGAGGGAAGTGCAGGCTGATCAAGCGGTGCAGCGGGAGGCGCTGGCTGGCTCGGTGAAGGGGCACCCCAAAGGGTATGAGCGCAAGCGGGTGTGGAGAGAGCGTGGGCGCATTTTTACCAACAGTTACGGGGCCACGCTGGATCCGAACAACCTGAAGCGGGATATGGAGCAGATCTGTGACAGGGCGGGCATCAGGCATTTGCCGATTCACGGGCTGCGCCATACCTATGCCAGTCTCACCTTGCGCCGGGGCATTCCGGTGGAAGTGGTGAGCAAGCAACTGGGTCATGCTTCAGTCGCTTTTACCTTGACTCAGTACCGGACGGTTTTTCAGTCGGAGCGGGAGGGGTGGGCGCTGAATCTGAGTGATCTTTTGGAGAGGAAGAAAGAGGCGGTTACGCACGGCGCACCGTTGACCTTTTTCCCAAACTAAAAAAACCCGCGCTGGGCGGGTTTTTCTTTGGTGGGCGGTATAGGACTTGAACCTACGACCTCTCGCGTGTGAAGCGAATGCTCTACCACTGAGCTAACCGCCCGGAACCGTGTTGCTGTTCTGCACTTGCCGCCCCAGAAACCGTGGTGGGCCCTGCCGGATTTGAACCGGCAACCAATCGGTTATGAGCCGACTGCTCTGACCGTTGAGCTAAGAGCCCGGACTGCCACAGGGTTGAGCAACACAGGGCAAGGCAACCTTGTTCAGATTGACCAGACGAGCGAGAGGAAGTGTAGCAACGGGGGCGGGCCTTGTCAAACTGGGGGCATTGCTGGACAGCGGGCCGTGTCAATACAGTCAGTCAGACGGGGTAGAGTGCGACCTATGCGGGTCATGCATGTGGGAGCAGAAGTCTTTCCTTTTTCGCGTTCGGGTGGTCTGGGCGATGTGCTGGGCGCACTCCCGGCAGTGCAGGCCCGACTTCTCACGGGCACGGACGATGAGGTCACGGTGGTATCTCCGTGGTACGCCAGCCTCAGCGGAACGCCGCAGGAGCTTTGGCGCGGGCGTTTGCCCGAACTGGGGGACGATGCGGGCGACGTGACGCTGGGCGAGATCCGTCAGGACGGCGTGCGCTATCTGTTTATCGGCCTGCGTGAGTTTCACCGACCGGGGCTGTACCACCCCGACGACGTGTGGCGCTACTCGCTGTTCGGGCGAGCCGTGCTGCCAGTGTTGAAGCTGCTGGACGCCCTGCCAGACGTGTTGCACGGTCACGATTGGCAGGCGGGCCTGACGGTGGCACACGCACACTTGGCTGGAATCCGCACCACCTTCAGCATTCACAATCTGGCCTATCAGGGCAAGTGGAATCTGGCCGAAGCCTCGCGCTGGACGGGCCTGCCTGCCTGGGCCTTTGGGCCGGACGGCTTGGAATTTCACGGCGACCTGAACTATATGAAGGCTGGACTGATTTTTGCTGACCACGTGACCACCGTCAGTCCCACCTACGCGCTGGAAATTACGACACCGCAGTACGGAGAAGGGCTGGAAGGGCTGCTGATTCGCCTGAACCGCGAAGGCCGCCTGAGCGGGATCATCAACGGGCTGGATCAGGAGCGCTGGGATCCCCGCACCGACCCCCATGTTCCGGCGTTTGGCGACCTTGAGGGCAAAGAGGCGGCGCGGGCAATATTGCGGGCCGAATTTGGACTGGACGAGGCGCCCATTCTGGCTACCGTGAGCCGCCTGGCCGACCAGAAGGGGATTGACCTGCTGATCGAGGCGATGGGCGACCTCGTGCCCCATTGGAATGTGGTGGTGCTGGGCGGCGGCGACCCCTTGCTGACGGCGGCCCTGACCGGGTGGAGCCAGCATCCACGGGTGGCTTTTGCACAGGGACTGAACGAAGCGTTGGCGCACCGTATTTACGCCGGGGCCGACGCGTTTGCCATGCCCAGCCGCTTCGAGCCGTGCGGCCTGTCTCAGATGATTTCCATGCGCTACGGCACGCTGCCGGTGGTGCGCGAAACGGGCGGACTGGTAGACACTGTGCCGCAAGATGTCGGATTCCGCTTTGCCGACGCCACACCGGAAGCCCTGGCCGCCGCCTGCCATGAGGCCCGCCAGGTGTTCGATGACCGCGCCGAATGGACAGGACGTGCAGAACGGGCCATGTCGCTGGATTTCAGCTGGGATGGCCCCGCCGCGCAGTATCTGGCGCTGTACCGCCGATTGGGTGAGGGGTGAGCGCGACTCTAAGCGTGCTGGCCCTCTTGCCCGAAGACCTGCCGCCGCTGCTGGCTGGCCTGTACGAGGCCCCCGAAGAAGCGGTGGCGTGGATGGCCGGGGCGAGTGTGGCCGCGTGGGTGGCCCTGAACGACGAAGAAGTGGTGCTGGGGGCCGTTGGCGCACGCCCCAGCCCCCGGCACGGCGCGGAATTGGTGGGCGGCGCGTTTCCGGGGCCGACCCAGCACGCGGCGGCGCTGGCCCTCGCCCACGCGGCACAGGCCGACCTGGGCCGCGTGTACGCCTTTGCCGAACCGCACCTGTGGCCCTACGAAGCCCTGATGGGTGCAGGCTGGGGCGAGGTGGGCGCATACCGCCGCCTGACTGGCAGGATGCCGCTGCGTCACCTTGACCCGCCACCCGGAATTGTGCTGCACCCGCTGGCTGCCGTACAGGATTTGGCCGTCCGAATGGACGCGCTGTCTACTTTTGAAGACCGGGTAGGCCATCACGCCGTCTTGCCCGAATTTGCCGCCGACGGCGCAGCGGGCTTCGATTCGCACCTCAGCATCATTGCGCTGGACGAGCAGGGCCAGGGCATCGGCCTGTGCCGCGCCAGCATCGAGGACGGCCTGGGGCGCATGGATTCGCCGGGGGTGCATCCTGAGTGGCGGGTCAGTGGGCTGCGGGCCGCCTTGCTGGACGCCGTGAATGCGCGGCTGCGGGCGGCGGGCATCACGCAGATCAGCCTCGATTCCTGGGGCGATACGGCGGCGGAACTGGCGCACGACCTGAGGCTGGGGCTGCATGTGGTGGATGAAACGCCGATTTATTCGGCTCCCTGATCCAGCTTGGTTTTTGGAATGGCCTGTTGGGGCTTGTCCTACGTTTCCCCCGCCCCCCAAGAGGATGCAGGGACGTTGGTCGCTCTGCTGAGGAGTGATCTTGTCGCCTCCAGACTCGGCTTCCCCGTTCATCTGAAGCGGTCGTCTTTGAATTGGAATTGGCCGGCGCGTTGCACGCACCTTGGGGCCTCACACGGAATTGGGCGGGGACGATCTGGGGTGGTGGTGTTTGCCCCTGCTCCCCTTGCGGGGGACTCGCAGAGCTGCGAAGCAGAGGGCGCTGCACAGCAGCGGGAGAGGGGAAATAAGCGCCAGCGATTGCCCTTGCCTTTCCTTAGAGCGTGTTTATAAAGGGTCAGGGAATCGGACATGCTTCAAGGTGTGAAACGCAAGGCATACTCGACCGACCTGACCCAGAAACAGTTCAAGCGCTTGGAGCCGTACTTACCGCACGCCAAGCCGAGAGGTCGACCGCGCACGGTCGACCTGTACGAGGTGTGGTGCGCGATGATGTACATCTTGCACGGGGGGATGGCGTGGCGCACTCTCCCCCATGATTTTCCGGCGTGGGAGACGGTGTAGTCCGACTTCCGCCGTTGGGAAGCGGATGGGACTTGGGAAGCCGTCAACCACCTCTTGGTGAGAAAGACCCGCGCAGCGGCGAGGCGCGACCCAGAGCCAAGTGCGGGCATCATTGATGCCCAACCGGTGCGCTGTCGCCCGCAAGCGGGACGACGTGGAGTGGAGGCGGGCCAGAAGACCCATGGACGCAAACGTCATGTGCGGGTTGACACGATGGGCTTGCTTCTGGTGGTGTGGATCACGACGGGAGATATTCAAGATCGTGATGGGGCTCAAACGCTGCTCCAGCACGCTCAGAGGCGCTTTCCGCGCCTCTCTTGGTTCTGGGCCGATGGTGGGGATGCGGGCCAATGGGTGGATGGGGTGAAGCAGACCCTGTGCTGGACACTTCAGATCATCAAGCGCACGGATAACGCGAAGGGATTCGTTGTCCTCCCGAGGCGTTGGGTCGTGGAACGCTCCTTGGCTTGGTTGACACGCTCACGTCGCTTGAGTCGAGACTCCGAGGGCCGAGGTCAAACCTCGGCCACTTGGTGCTATATCGCCAGTATTCGCCTCATGCTCAGACGCCTTAATCCTATCAGTGACCCTTTATAAACACCCTCTTAGACCCTCGACCCTTAGACTGCCCGCAAAGCGTATCCCACCCCCGTCCCACCCCTCCCCCGCCCCAGATGCTCTAGCATTCCCGGCGTGAGCGGCGACGAAGGTAGCAATGGAAGCAGGAGCGGGGGCAACACCGAGAGCAGTCATCTGAATCTGGCGATCGTGCTGGTTTCGCCCAAAACCCCCGGCAACATCGGTTCTGCGGCGCGGGCGATGCTGAATATGGGGGCCAGCGACTTGCGGTTGGTGGCCCCGCGCTGCAACCATCTGGATGCTCAGGCGGTGGCGATGGCCGTCCACGCCGATACTCTGCTGCGTTCGGCCCGCGTTTATCCGACCCTGCGCGAAGCGTTGGCAGACCGCGATATCAGCGTCGGAACCACCGCCCGGCAACGCGGAGACCTTCCACCGCCGCGTCATCCAGCGCAGTTGCGACCCCTGGTGCGGGCCGCCGCCGCCCCCGCCTTGGTGTTTGGCCCCGAAGAAACCGGCCTGATCAACAGCGATCTGGAGCAGTGCCAAGCGACGGTCAGGATTCCGACGGGCGATTACGCCAGCCTGAATCTGGCGCAGGCGGTGCTGCTGGTGTGCTACGAATTCCTGCAAGGGCTGGACGACGTGCCCGATCTGGAGCGCAAAACCGCCACCCGCGAGGAAATGGAAGCCATGTACAGCCATCTGCACGAAACCATGCACCTGATCGGCTACACCGACGCCGTGCGTGCCCGCCATACGCTGCGGCTGTGGCGAGCCATGCTTGACCGCGCCCTGATGAACAGCGCCGAAAGCCGGTTGTTCCGGGGCTTTTTGCGTCAGGTGCATTGGAAGATAGGCGATGCGGGGCGGCGGGGCACGGAGGCAGTGGCCGAAGGAGAGGCCAGCGACACGCCGGAAACCTGACCCCACCCCCGCATCCATTACCCTTCCTGGCCCCCGGTTTGCCTATGCTACTGTTATGACCGACGCCCGCCCTTCACCCATGCCAGCGCCGATAGCACCCGCGCCCATGCCCGCCGCGCCGCCTGCCCATATACCGGGCGAGGTGAAGTTGTCTGACCGGGTGCGCTTGGTTCGCAACACGCTGCCGCCGCTGATCGTGTTGGTGGTGGTGGTCGTGGAAGTGCTAATTACCCGGCTCCCCAATACGGCGGGTCAGACGTGGGCGCACCTGCTGTTTTACGGCCTGCTGGGGCCAGCCGTCACTTTTTTCAGTGTGGAATGGATTGCAGAAGGCACGAGGGCGCGGGAGCGGGCCGAGCGGGAACTGCGCGACCTGTACGGTCAACTGAGTGCGTCCCATGCGCGGTTGCGGGCGGTGCAGGAACTGATGCGCGACCTGACCGACGCTCCCGATATGGGCGCTGTCGTGGAAGTGGCGGCACGGGGCGCGGTACGGGTCACGGGGGCCACGTACGCCACCCTGACCGTACCGGGTGGGCTGAGCGGCACGGCACGCGGCGACACCCTGCTGGCCTCTCCCAGCGCCGATCTGTATACCCTGAAAGTGGGTATTCCCGGCGGCGGCGCGATGGCCCTGCACTTTGAAACCCCGCCCACGCCGGAAATGGAAGCCCTGGCCCAAGCCCTAGCCGCCGAGGTTGCCAACGGTGTAGAAGCCGCCCGCCAGCGCACCCTAGACCTGATGACGCTGTATTCGGTGGATCAGTCTATTCGCGCCGAACGCAATATGCGCCGCCTGCTGTCGCGGGTCACGCGGAATATGGCCGGACGCCTGCGGGTGGATGCGCGGGCCGCCTACCTGACCGACCAGGACGGGCTGCTGAGGCTGGAATACGCGCAGGATAAAACCGGAGAATCGGGTGCAGGGACGCCAGCTCCAGCCTTTGCCTTGCGGGTGGCACAGGCCGGAACGCCGCTGGTCGCCACCCCCGAGGAAGCCGCCGAAGTGTTTGCCGGAGCCGCCAGTGCGCTGGGCTTCCCGATGCGCGACGACGAAGATTTGGTGGGCGTGCTGGTGCTGGGAGACGCCCGCGCCGATGCCTTCGACGACGCCCGCATTCCGCTGCTGGCCCTGATGGCGGGGCAGGCTACGCTGGCCGTTCGCAACGCCCGCGCCTACCTGTACTCTGAAGAGCTCGCCATCAGCGACGAACGCGCCCGGATTGCCCGCGAGATTCATGACGGTGTGGCACAGTCGCTCGCGTTTGCCGCCCTGAAACTGGATGTGGTGGCCCGCCAGGTTCGTACCCAGCCGGAGCAGGCCGAGGTCGAGGTGAAGGCCGCCAGCGCCCTGCTGCGCGAACAGATTCGGGAAGTCCGGCGCTCTATTTTCGCGCTGCGTCCGATTGATCTGGAACGCTATGGCCTGCTGGAAACCGTGCGGCGCTATGTGGAGGACTTTGGGCAGCAAAACCGCGTAAAAAGCGTGCTGAGCGTGACCGGAGACATCACCCTCTCTCCCAGTGACGAGGCCGTCGTGTTCCGAATTTTGCAGGAAAGCCTGAACAATATCGCCAAGCACGCCCGCGCCCATGAGGTGAAAGTGAGCCTGCACGGAGCCTCCCAAGTGACGCTACGTGTGCAGGACGACGGCGCGGGCTTTGACCCGGAGCAGGTCAGTGGGCGGGTCAGCAGTGCGGGCGGCCTGGGCCTGATGCAGATGCGCGAGCGCGTGGAGGCCAGAGGCGGCAGCTACCGCGTGCTGAGTGCGCCCGGACACGGCACGGTGGTAGAGGCGGAAGTCCCGCAGGCGTGAGGAACGGGGAGTGGGGGAGGCCTGGAGACTCGGTATTCAAAGCTGTTGCTCCCTCTGCCTTGGCTGGTCAAGCTCCGCAGGAGAGGGGGTGAGTCAGGACAGCGAATGCCTTGAGGCCGCACACCCCTAACCGACACCCCCGCTCCCTTGGCCTCCCCGCGCTACAGTAGGGGCACTCATGTCGGAAACCATCAGTATCAAGCAAAATATCGTGGTCAGGGCGCGCCCGGACGTGCTATACCGCCTCGCGCTGGAACCCAAGCGGCGCGTCAAATGGGATCCCAACCTCACCAAAGCGGAGTATTCGGAGGCCGACGCCCGCCTGACCAACAACGTGCTGGTGCGCTTTAAGTTTTCGCGGCGCTTGTTGGGGCTGGGATTCACCGCCAAATACGGCCAGTTGCAGGCCCCGCAGCGGGGCGGCTGGGAAAGCGTGCGGAATGTCGGCCCGCTGGAAAAACTGACCCAGGGCTGGACATTTAAAGCCACGCCCGGCGGCACCGAAGTCACGATGACCCTGAATGGCCGCGTGCGCTACAACTGGATCAAAACGCCTGTGGAACGCATGCTGAACAACATGGTGGTGTCTACCCTGCTGGCATTGCAACGCACCGTAGACGCGCAGGGCGCACAACTGATGGAAGACGTGGGCCGCGACATGCAAAAGAAACAGGAAGAGGAACGCAAGGCGCTGAAAGAGGCCCAGAAAGCCGCCCGCAAACGCAAAAAGTAAGACTGCGGTCAGCCTGCAACGGGTCAACTTGATTAAGCGACTCTCTACATGGGCCGTCCGCCCACGTGGAACCCCGCGTATATTGCCTGACAGTGATGGCACGAGGGCTGGAAGCGGTTCCGTGCCGGGAGGTCGCGCATGAAAATAGGCATGATTGGTCTGGGAAAAATGGGCGGCAACATGGTGCTGCGCCTCACGCAGGGTGGTCAACAGGTGGTCGGCTATGACCGCACCGAGGCGAACGTCGTCAACATCGAGACGCACGGCGCTCAGGGCGCACGCAGCATGGACGAACTGATTGCCGGACTGGGCGAGCCGGGATCGCGGGCGGTGTGGATGATGGTGCCTGCCGGGCAAATTACGCAGGCGGTGATCGACGATCTGGCGGGCCGACTGGCTCCCGGCGACATCATCATCGACGGCGGCAACTCCAACTTTAAGGATTCCAAGCGCCGCGCCGAGGAACTGGCCCCCAAAGGTATAGAGTTTGTGGATGTGGGCACGTCGGGCGGGATCTGGGGCCTGAAAGAAGGCTACGCCATGATGATGGGCGGCACCGTAGAGGCCATCGAGCGCCTGCGCCCCGTGTTCGAGGTGTTGGCTCCCGCACCGGATCGGGGTTGGGGCCGCATGGGGCCGTCTGGGTCGGGGCATTACGTGAAAATGGTTCACAACGGCATTGAGTACGGCATGATGCAGGCCTACGCCGAGGGCTTCGAAATGCTGGGGGCCAAAGAGGAATTCGGACTGGACTTGGCCCAGATTGCCGAACTGTGGCGGCACGGCAGCGTGGTTCGCAGTTGGCTGCTTGACCTGACCGCCGAAGCCCTGCACAGCGACGCCTCCTTCCATGACCTGTCCGATTACGTGGCCGACAGTGGCGAGGGCCGCTGGACGATCATCGATTCTATCGAACTGGGCATTCCGACTCCGGTCATCACCCTCAGTACCCAGATGCGGTTCCGCAGCCAGCAGGAAGTGAGCTACGCGGGCCAGATGCTGTCAGCCATGCGCCGCGCCTTTGGTGGACACGCCGTGAAGAAGCTGGAAGTCGGCAAGCAGGAAAGCGTGGTGCCCAGCGTGAAGGCCGGGGAACACCCCAGCGCTGCTGCCCCGCAAAACATTTCTACCAAGCCCACCCTGCCCGATGACGGCAGCGTGCGTGAGGCGCAGGAATTGGGCGAGGCAGGCCAGCAGCGCGTGAAGGACGGGGCGTGACCCGCAAGGCGAAAGGGGCGGAACAACCGGAGAAGCCTGCGCCGAACGCTGCGAAAGCCAAAGCCGCAGTGAAGGCCACCGCTACAGCGGCCAAGACTTCTACTGCCAAAAAATCCGCCCCAGCCGACAAAAAACCCCGTAAGACTCGCGCCCGCACTCCCAGCGACGCGGGTGCAGACGGCCAGAATCCCTTCCGCGCCCTGATGCGCCGCAGCCGCGCCCCCGAACCCGCCACGCTGGTTATTTTTGGCGTCACGGGCGACCTTGCCAAACGCAAACTCTTGCCCGCCGTGTTCGGCCTGTGGCAAGACGGCCTGCTGGGCAGCGCCTTCAATATCGTGGGTGTGGGCCGTCAGGACATGACCGACGAGGCGTTTAAGGACTTTGCCATAGAGGCGCTGAAAAGCAGCAAGGAAACCGACGCCATTCAGCCCGGCAACCTGGAAAAGTTCCGCGAACTGCTGTACTACGAGTTCGGTGATTTTGCGGGCGACGACGTGTACGACCTGGTGGGCAAGGAGCTTGACCGCGCCGAGGAAGCGCATGGCGGACGCAAGAACGCGCTGTTTTATCTGTCCACGCCGCCCAGCTTGTTCGAGCCGATCAGCAACGGTTTGGGCCGCCTGGGGCTGGCGGACGAATCGGAAGGCTGGCGGCGAATTGTCATTGAAAAGCCGTTCGGACACGACTTAGGCAGCGCCCGCGCCCTGAACGACGCCATTCACAAGGTCTGGGACGAGTCTCAGGTGTACCGGATTGATCACTATCTGGGCAAAGAAACGGTGCAGAACCTGATGGCGATCCGCTTCGGCAACGCCATTTTCGAGCCGATCTGGAACCGGGGCTACGTGGATCATGTGCAGATTACGGCCTCTGAGGACCTGGGTCTGGAAGGCCGCGCCGGGTACTACGAGGAAGCGGGCGTGGTGCGCGACATGCTGCAAAACCACTTGATGCAGCTGTTTGCCCTGACCGCGATGGAAGCGCCCGCCGCCTTTGACGCCGACGCGATCCGTGACGAAAAAACCAAAGTCTTGCGGGCTGTGAAGCCCATTCCCAAAAGCCGCGTGAAAGAGGTCGCGGTGCGCGGGCAGTACGGCCCCGGCACCATGTACGGCGACAAAGTGACCGGCTACCGCGAGGAACCCAACGTGCGCGTGGGCAGCGCCACGCCGACCTACGTGGCCGTAAAACTGGAAGTGGACAACTGGCGCTGGCAGGGCGTGCCGTTCTTCCTGCGTACCGGCAAACGCCTGCCCAAAAAGGTTACCGAAATTGCCGTGGTGTTCAAGCGCCCGCCGCTGGGCATCTTTCCGGGCGGCCTGGAGCGCAACGTCCTGGCCTTCCGCATTCAACCCGACGAGGGCGTGAGTCTGAAATTTTCTTCCAAGATGCCGGGCCAGGAAATGGTGCTGCGCGAAGTGGTCATGGACTTCCGCTACGACGCGTTCGGCGCACAACTGGAAAGTCCCTACAGTCGCCTGATTCTGGACGCCCTGCTGGGCGACGCCACCCTCTTTCCGCGTGAGGACGAGGTGGATCATGCGTGGCAGATCGTGTCGGGCATTCTGGAAATGTGGGACACCAAGCCCGGACAGGCTGACCACGCGCCTGAATTCCCCAACTACACCAGCGGCACGTGGGGGCCGGAGGCCGCCGACCAACTGATCGGCCCGGATCGGCGTTGGCGGCGACTGTGACGGCGTTCGGGAGTCTGGGGGCTTTGTCTCAGGGTCTAGGGTCTAAGAGTCTGAGGTCAAGAGATTTAGGATTTGGAGGGTTATGTGTTCTTAGACCCTCAGACCCTTTGAACATTAGACTTGCCGCCGCCGAACCGTCAGACCTCACCGGAGGCACGCCATGACCTACGCCACCGACCTGAAACCCATCGGCCCCGTCGATACCACTGTGCGCCTTGCCCAAATGGCCCTTGATGAGCTGTGGGGACAAACGCAGGTAGAAACGCGGGCCTACACGGGCAATATCGTGGCCCTGACGGTAAAAAAACATCTGGGGCGCGTGGAAGAAGCCCTGGCCGGACTGGAAGGCCGCTACGCCGGACGCCAGATTATCGGCGTGATGGACGGCACCGAAGACGTGGTGGTACACGCGACGTTGGTGCCGCAACCGGGCGGCCTGTACGTGGAGCGCCTGATTCTGAATGCCAGTGCCGAGCAGCTTCAGGGCGCGATTTTGCCCCTGCTGCGGCCTGCCACCGTCAATCATGTGTGGTGGGGCGCAGATTCCCAGCCCACCGGCCCGCTGCTGGCCGAACTGACAGATATTGCCGATCAGGTCATTGCCGACAGCCTGACGCTGGATATTCCGCCTGCCCGGCACTACGCACTGGCCGACCTGGGCTGGAGCCGCAGCGCAGGCTGGCGTGAGGCGCTGGCACAGGTCTTCGATTCGGGCGACGCGGCCCGCCAACTGCCACGCATAGACCGCCTGACCGTGCGCTATTCCGGCACCAAGGACCTGCCTGCCCGCCTGTTTGCCGGATTTATTGCCGACACGTTGGGCTGGAAAAACCTAAATGACGTGGAACTGAAACGCTCGCGCTGCCACCGCGAAAACGGTGACCTATGCGGTGCAGAACTGAGTGGCGACGGTGTGCGCTTTGTGCTGAGCGCCGATACGGGCGACCTTGCCCGCGTGGAAGCCCACTGGGACGACCTGACCCGCGCCACCGAAGTGAACGTGCCGCAAATGAGTTTGGCCGACGGGCTGGCCCGCGTGATGGCCCGCCCGGAACGTGGCGAGGTGTTCGAGCGGGCGTGGAAACTGGCGAGGGCGAGCCTATGAATGGGGGATGCAACGTGGGATCTGGAACATGGATCGTGGGCCAAGTTGACGACACGGCTGTTGCCGTCTTAGGGGTGCAAGCATGAACATCCGAACCTTTCCTACACCCGAGCTGACCGCTGCCGCCGCTGCCGAAGCGTTCGCCCAGACTGCACGGGCGGCGGTGCGGGATCGGGGAGCTTTTCATGTGGCCCTGTCGGGCGGGAGCACACCCAAACTGATGTACAAGGTGCTGCGCGACATGCCCGAAATGCCGTGGCAGTCGGTACATATCTATTTCAGCGATGAACGCAGCGTGGGGCCGGATAGCCCGGAGAGCAATTACAGGTTGGCGCAGGATGAACTGCTGAACCATGTGCCGGTGCCCACCGCGCAGGTTCACCGGATGGGGGGTGAGGTGCAACCGCTGGACGCGGCAGCCGAGGCTTACGCCGCGTTGCTGCCCACCCAACTGGACGCCGTGCTGCTCGGCATGGGCGACGACGGCCACACCGCCAGCCTGTTTCCCGGCACAGGCGCGTTGGGGGCAACCGGGCGTGTGGCTTCCAACTTCGTGCCCCGGCTCAACACGGGCCGCCTGACCTTCACCTACGCTGAGATCAACGCCGCCCGCGAACGCTGGATTCTGGTCACGGGTGCGGGCAAGGCTGGGATTTTGCGGCAGGTACACCAGGGCGAGGGCGGCCACCCCATCGCAGGCGTGCAGGACGCGGTGTGGTTTGTAGACGCGGCAGCTGGGGCTGAGTTGGCAAATATTTAGATTTTTCCCCTCTCCACCTGTGGGACTCGGAGAGCTACGCAGCAGAGAGGGGCGCTGTGAAACAGTGGGGTGAGGGGGCCACCCAGCAAGCATGACAGCCCCACTCAAGGCCGCTCCCCCAGCGGTCTTTTTTCTGCCTCTGCCGAATACACGGCCCCTAAACGCTCAGTCATTTGTCACATTTGGGGGCGCTAGTGTGGCCGCAGTTCTGTATGTTGGAACCTGTACCCGAAACCCATTCCTCTCCCCTACCCACCGGAGGTTCCATGCGCGTTCTCACCCTGCCCGCTACCCTAGTTCTGACCCTGGCCCTCAGCTTCGGCGCCGTTTCTTTTGCTCAGACCGCCGCGCCTGCACCTGCTGCCGCCGCCACTGTCCTGCAACTTCCGGCGGGCGTCTCTTTGGTATCCGAGGTAGAGGGCATTCGTGAATACCGCCTGCGTAACGGCCTGCGCGTGCTGCTGTTTCCCGACAATTCTCAGCAGACCTTTACGCTGAACGTGACGTACTTGGTGGGTAGCCGCCACGAGAGCTACGGCGAAACCGGCATGGCGCACCTTCTGGAGCACATGGTGTTTAAGGGAACCCCCACCAGCGGCAACATTCTGGAAGGGCTGGGCAAGCGCGGAGCCGACTTTAACGGCACCACCAGCGAAGACCGCACCAACTACTTTGAGACGATGACCAACACCGGAGACAATCTGGAATGGGCCATAAAAATGGAAGCAGACCGGATGGTGAATTCCAAAATTGCCGCCGCCGACCTGAAAACTGAGATGCCGGTGGTGCGGAACGAATTCGAATCGGGCGAAAACAGCGCATTTGGGCTGCTGTACAAGCGGGTACGCTCGGTGGCCTACGACTGGCACAACTACGGCAACACGGCCATCGGCAACCGCAGCGACGTGGAAAATGTGCCGATTGGGGCGCTGCAAGCCTTTTACCGCAGGTACTACCAGCCTGACAACGCGGTGGTGACGCTGGCGGGCAATTTTGACGCGCAGGCCACACTGAACCTGATGGCACAGACCTTCGGGCAGATTCGCCGTCCCTTTCGCAGCCTACCCGCCCTGTACACCGAGGAAACTCCGCAAGACGGCGAACGCAGCCTGACCGTGCGGCGTGTGGGCGACGAGCAGATCGCGCTGGCCGCCTACCACATGCCCAGCGTGCGTCACTCCGACATGCCCGCGCTGCTGGTGCTGGATGAAATCCTGGCGAATGAGCCTGCTGGACGCCTGTATGCCGCGTTGGTGCAGTCCAAGCAGGCCACCGCTATGGGCAGCCTGACCAACAGCGCCAGCGATCCGGGCCTGCTGATGTACGCGGCGGTGCTGGGCAAAGACGATGATATGGCGAGAGCTCAGGCGACGCTGCTGAGCACGCTGGAAAACGCCTCCAAGACGCCCTTTACCGAAGAAGACGTGACCCGCGTGCGCACCCGTGTCGCCAACGGGTTTGAGCAACTGCTGACCAAACCCGAATCGGTGGGCGTGACTCTCAGTGAGTACATTGCTGCCGGAGATTGGCGCCTGCTGTTTAAACTGCGCGACGATCTGGGCAAAGTGACGCCCGCCGACGTACAGCGCGTGGCCGCCACCTACCTGAAGCCCACCAACCGCACGCTGGGTCTGTTTGTCCCCACCCCCACGCCCGACAACGTGACAATAACCGCTGCCCCCAGCGCCGCTGAGCTGCTGAAGGGCTATCAGGGCCGCGCCGCAATTGCCGCCGGAGAAACCATTGCGCCTGAACCTGCCGCCATCGAAGCCCGCGTGACCCGAGAGAAAATTGCGGTAGGCGTAGCGCAAGCCAACACAGTGCAGGCCGACGTGGCCCTGCTGACCAAAAAGACGCGCGGCGAACGGGTGGAATTCGTACTGAGCGTGGATTTCGGCAACCCCGACACCGTGAAGGCCGACCGGGGAGCCGCCGACTTTATTGCGCCGCTACTGACTCGCGGCAGCGCGGGCCTCACGCGCCAGCAACTGAGTGACCAACTGGAAGCCACCAAAACGCAGCTGAACGTCAGCGGCGACGCCACCGGAGTCAGCGTGAGCGTCAGCACTGACCGGGCCAACTTGCCGGGCGCTTTGGCCCTGGTTCGCAAGGTGCTGCGCGAACCTGCCTTCCCGCAGGCCGACTTTGACGAACTGAAGAAAGGCAGTCTGGACGGGCTGGAATCGGGGCGAGGCGACCCCCAGAGCGTGGCGAGTCTGGCGTTGGCACGGGCCTTTATGCCCCCCGGAGCCAAACCCGGCGACCTTGGCTACGCCCCCACGCTGGATGAGCAACTGGCTGACCTGAAGGCCGTGACGCTGGAGGGAGTGCAGGACTACTACCGCCGCGTCTGGGGAGCCGCCCGGATTCAGGTTTCGGCGGTGGGCGACTTCGACCCGCAAACCGTCCGGGCCGCCGTGCCCGAAATCCTGAACGGCTGGACGAGTGGCGTGCCGTATGCCCGCGTGATCACGCCTCTGGTCACGCCCGCCGCCCAAAATCTGGTGCTGAAGGTACCCGACAAGGCCAACGCGATTTATCTGGCCCGCCTGAATTTCCCCCTGCGCGACGACCAGCCCGATTACGCGGCCCTGCTGGTGGCCATGCGTGTGTACGGCAGCGGCACCGACTCGCGCCTGTTCAACCGCCTGCGCCAGCAAGACGGCCTGAGTTACGGCGCGGGCGGCAGCACCAGCGTGTCTTCGCGTGATGAAAAGGCGAGCTTCACGGCCTACGCGATCTTTAACCCGGACGTGACGGCAAAGGTGGAAACCGCCATGCGCGAGGAACTTGACCGCGCCCGCAAAGACGGCTTTACCGCCACCGAAATCGCCACCGCCAAAACCGCCCTGCTGCAAGAAGCCCGCGTCGCCCGCAGCGCCGATGGCACGCTGGCCGGAAGCCTCGCCAACCAACTGGATCTTGGGCGCACTTACGCCTTTACTGCCGATCTGGAAGCCAGGATCAGCGCCGTGACGCCCGAACAGGCCACCGCCGCCCTTGTCAAGTACGTGAACCCGGCGAATCTGGTCATCGTGCGAGCGGGGACGTTTAAATAAGGGTCGAAGGGTCTAAGAACTGCTTCCTACTGTACCTAAGCTGTTGCCCTCTCCACCTATGGACTGGAACAGCTCGAAGAGAGGGGCGCTGTGAAACAGCGGGGTGAGGGGGCTACCCAGCAAACGCACCCGCCCCACCCAACCAAAAGGAAGGCGAGAAGCTGAGATTGCGCTTCTCGCCTTCCTTGTTTAGCTTTCCATCCCTAAATCATGCCGCCGTGCCGATCCCGGTACATTACATACGCCAGCCCCAGCGTACTGAGGGTACTGACCAGACTGCTGAGACCGTAGCTGATCAGCGGCAGCGTGATTCCGGTCAGCGGCAGCACACTCAGGGCCGCGCCCACGTTTTCGATGACCTGAAATCCGATCTGGCCCAGAATGCCTGCAAACAAAATCTGGTCTTGCAGCCGGGGCGCTTCGGCGGCCATGCCTGCCAGTCCCCAGAACAGCATGCCGTACAGCACCAGCACGGCGAGGCCGCCCACCAGACCCTGTTCTTCGGCCCATGTGCTGAAAGCAAAATCGGTGTGCGCTTCGGGCAGGAAGCCGTTGTGAGACTGCGAGCCCTCCTTGTAACCCTTGCCCTGCAAGCCGCCCGAACCCACCGCAATCGTGCTTTGAATGACCTGATACCCGGCCCCGCGTGGGTCTTGGTAGGGGTCCAGGAAAATGGTCAGGCGCTTTTGCTGGTACGGCTCCAGCTTGGGATACAGCACGGTAGGAAAAGCCACGCCCAGCGCCAAAACTGCCAAGACAGCGTGCCACCACGGAATGCGGGCGGCCAGCATGATGACGCCGAACATCACGGCCAGCACCAGTGCGCCGCCGAAATCCTGAATGACCACGAGGCCAATGGCAGGCAGGAAGACCGCCAGCGCAAAAGCATACGTTTTGATGCCCTGATAGCCGCTCCGCAGCACCACCGGAAGCATCAGGATCATGGCAAATTTCAGGATTTCCAGCGGCTGAAATTGCAGCGGCCCCAGTTCGATCCAGTTTTTCTGGCCGTTCACTTCCTTACCGATCACAAAGGTACTAGCCTGCATTAATAGCGCGAGACCGTATAAATACGGCGCAACGCTGTAAATGCGGTCACGCCCGGCCCACCACAGCAGCGCAATCGGCACGGCGGCCAGCGCTACCCCGATCAGTTGCTTGTTGAACACGCCGGGGGCCACGCGGGGAGCCAACGCCGCCGTACTGACCGTCAGCAGGCCCACCACCAGCAGGGCCAGAATGATTACCGGAAAACGTAAGTCGTACTTCACAGCACTTGCCTCAACACAGTTGCAGCCGTCACGCCACTAGGCTAGGGCACGGGGCATGGACTGTGTGTGAGGCTGGCTGGACGGTCTAGAACTTGATTGGAATAAAGAGGGTCAGCGCCCCCGGTTCGATGTGTGCCCCGGCGCGTTCTCATCAATCGGAATGTTCGCCATCAGCACGACCATATCGCCGCGCTGCTCTATTTCGATGCTGCTGCTTCCCGTGGGAAAGTAGCGCTTGACGACTTCCAGCAGGTCTTGGCGCAGGGCATCTACCTTGCCGGGCGGAATCTGGGCGCGGTCATAGGCCAGCACCAATTCGAGGCGGTCTTTGAGGGTCTCTTTGGTGCGGCCCCGCTTCATCCATGAAAACATCTCACGCCCCCCCAAACAGACGACGCCACGCCGACCAGAAGCCCTTGTCTTCATCGAACTTGGGATACGGCACGTCTTCGCCCTTCATGCGGCGGGCGGTATCCATAAAGGCCTGTCCCGCCTTGGTTTTGCCCAGTACCGCAGGCTCCCCGACGTTGGTACTCACAATGATTCCCTCGTCTTCCGGCACCACGCCAATCGGCTTGACGCCCAGAATGTCCAGAATATCGGCCTCGCTGAGCATGTTGCCGCTGGCGACCATTTTGGGCCGCAGGCGGTTGATCAGCAGGCGGATTTCATTGACCTGTTGAGATTCCAGCAGGCCAATAATCCGGTCAGCGTCGCGCACGCTGGAGACTTCGGGGTTTACGACCACCAGCGCACCCTCGGCGGGGGCGGCAGCGGTGCGGAAGCCCGACTCGATTCCGGCGGGGCTGTCGATCAGCACGCGGTCAAACTTCTCGTCTTCGATCAGGCCGCGCACCACCGTTTTAAACACTTCGGGGTCAAGGGCGTCCTTGTCGCGGGTCTGGGAGGCGGGCAGCAGATACAGGTTCTCTACGCGTTTGTCGCGGATGAGAGCCTGACTCATGCGGCACTTGCCTTCCAGAACGTCGATCAGGTCAAAGACCACACGGGACTCGAGGCCCATGACCACGTCGAGGTTTCGTAGACCCACGTCCACGTCGATGACAACCACTTTTTCGCCCAATTTGGCAAGCGCCGCACCGATGTTGGCGGTGGTGGTGGTTTTGCCCACGCCCCCCTTCCCGGACGTGACCACGATGACCTTCGCATTCATATGCGGCGCAGTCTATCAACTGACTCGCCCGATTGGGTGACATGTCTCTCAGCCCGCCCCCGTATGACCTCGTCATGTGACCTGTGTCCTTCTCGAATAGGTCTGCGCCCTGTATAATGCCGGGTTGAAGCCGCTGCAGTTCAGCCACAGCGCCCCCAGCAATTGGGACAAGAACGGGCGTGGCGCGTGAGCGGGCGGGCATCAGGAGCATCAGATCAAGCAGGCACAAGGCGGCGGGCGGCCCCATCAGGAGCCACACACGGCGCGAGGAGAACACATGACGGCAACAACCCAGCGCCCAGCAGACAGCATGTTGGTGGCCCCTAAAAAAGTAGGATTCATCAGCCTCGGCTGCCCCAAAGCCCTCGTAGACAGCGAGCGCATCCTGACCCAACTCCGGGCCGAAGGCTATGAAGTGGCCGCCAGCTACGAAGATGCCCACGCCGTGATCGTGAATACTTGCGGCTTTATTACGCCCGCCGTAGAGGAAAGCCTGAACGCCATTGGCGAAGCGCTGGACGCGACGGGCCGCGTGATCGTGACCGGATGCCTGGGCGAGCGGCCCGAAAAGATTCTGGAGCGCCATCCCAAAGTGGCCGCCATTACGGGGTCTGAGGCTGTAGACGACGTGATGGAGCATGTGCGGCGGCTCTTGCCCATAGAAACCGACGCCTTTACCGGGCTGCTACCTGTGGCCGCCCCCGGCATGCGCCCCGACGTACAACTGCCTACCCGCGAGGACACCCGGCACGGCGACGTGTTCGCCCCCAGCGTGCGCCTGACCCCCCGGCATTACGCCTACGTGAAAATTGCCGAGGGCTGCAACCACACCTGCTCGTTCTGCATCATTCCCAAATTGCGCGGCCTGCAGGTCAGCCGGGATGCGGGCGCGGTGCTGTACGAAGCCTTCCGCTTGGTGGCGGGCGGCACGAAGGAACTGATGGTGATTTCGCAGGACACGAGTGCATACGGCGTGGATGTGCGCCACCGTGAAAGCGAGTTTCAGGGCGAGCAGGTGCGTGCCCACCTGACCGACCTGGCCGTGAAATTGGGCGAAATGGGCGCGTGGGTGCGGATGCATTACGTGTACCCCTACCCCCATGTCGACCGGATCGTGGAACTGATGGCGCAGGGCAAAATCCTGCCTTACCTGGATATTCCCCTTCAGCACGCCTCGCCCAAGATTCTGCGTTCTATGCGGCGACCCGGTGCGGGCAAGCAACTGGACACCATCCAGCGTTGGCGTGCCATCTGCCCGGAGCTGGTCATTCGCTCTACCTTCATCGTTGGCTTTCCCGGCGAAACCGAAACCGAGTTTCAGGAGTTGCTGACCTTTCTGGAAGACGCCCGCCTCGACCGCGTGGGAGCCTTCCCCTACAGCGATGTGGACGAAGCCGACGCCAATAAGTTGGAAGGCGCAGTGCCGCAGGACGTGAAAGAAGCCCGCCTCGCCCGCTTTATGGAAGTCGCGCAGCGCATCAGTGCCGAAAAGCTGGCCGAGAAAGTGGGCCGTGTGATGGACGTGATCATCGACGAATTTAATGACGACGAGGACGACGCCCCCGGCACCCGCATGATTGGCCGCACCAAAGGCGACGCGCCCGGCATCGATGGTCAGGTGTACCTGTTTGCAGGCGAGTTGGCCGGGCAACTCAAGATTGGCGACATCGTCAAGGCCCGGATTGAGGACAGCGACGAATACGATCTCTACGGCGAAGTGCTGGAGCGCCCGGAGTGGAAGCCGAATGTGCCGCAGCTGGGCCACTTCGGCAAGCACTGATCGGGAAGCACTGAGGCTGAGGTTCCAGGTAAGACCTCAGCCTGCTTCGCCACTCCTAGAGTCTGTTCGTGTGGGCCAAGCCTGCGTGTGCCGACTGTTTTAGGGCAGGACTACACGCGGCGTCGGCGCAGGCCCGAGCGCACGCTTTTGCACTTCTTTCAGGGTGGCTTCTCCACCTTGCTGGATGCCGTGCCGACGGAAGCTCATGCTCAGGCTGTCGGCGTCGCGGCGCAGCAGTTGGGCAAAGTTGGGGTTTTGCCGGGTCGTAAGTTGCGGAAAGTCGATGATGACCACGGTTCCTGCCTCCTCGTTCTGAATCTTGTTGTTCGTCATGATGTCGATGTGCTGCATGTCGTTCTCGTCTTGCTCTGAATCGCCCTGTTTTGAATCGCTCTGCTGTGAATCCAGTTGCCAGAGCAGGTTGTAGGTGCTGTAATCGCCGTGCGCGTACCCCAGCCTCAGCAGATGCGCCATTCCGTTCAGGCTCTGTTCCCAGGCACTGCGGGCCTGCGTGGGCGTCAGCACCGCGTCGCTAAGGCGGGGGGCGGGGGCGTCTTCGGTGCCGATCAGACGCATCAACACGGCGGGAGTGGTCTTCTCGTAATCGAAGGGGGACGGCCCCACGAGGGGTTCCGGCACGCTCAGGCCTGCATTCCACAGCTTCCAGAGATGGGCGTATTCCGCCGTGACCCATCCCATCTGCAGCATCGCCAGCCCTTTCAGGCTGCGGCTCTGCATCGCTTTTCTGGCCCGTTCGTCCAACACAGTCTGGCCTTCGCGGTAAATGGCGTCGTTCTTGAAGCTGCGGGCTTCCAGTTCCCGGTACAGCTTCACCAGAATGCTGCCGCGTGGGCCGCGTGCCACATACGCAGTGGCCTCTTTGCCGCTTTTCAGTTCGGCCACGATCTCGGTAATGTGGCCCAGATCGGTCAGCCGCTTGATGATCTCATCGGCCTCGCCCTCCGCGCCCTTCTTGAGCGTGGCCAGCTTACGGCGGCCCAGCGGTTTTTTGACCTTGTGCTTCTCTTTGCGCTCCAGCCCCGTATCGAGGTCGTTCAGCTCTGTATCTAGCCAGTCCTGGCCGCCGCGCTCGCTCATGGGCGGGCCTGCGGAGGGTTAAGGGGTCGGCGATGCTGTGTTCTCAAAAGTTGGTGCTGCAAAATCACTCCAGTGGGCAGGGGCGAGGGTTCCTTGGGCAGTGGTCAGAGAATCAAAGATGTTGTTGGTCATGTTTGCAGCACCTCCTTTCGGTGTAGCCCCACCGTAGCAGGTGCGGGGTGCCTCGGCCAAGACCACCCGGCAAGGTAAGCCATCACGCCTAGGGGCAACTGCTGTTTTGACCCTATTTGCCCATCTGGCCCTCTTTACTCATCTGGAATTGGCAGTTCGAATCGATGACGAGGTTAAAGAAAACAGAGGTGGCCCGGCGTTACGCCCAGGCCACCCCTTCTTTTGTCCGGTTCAGCGCCCCATTTAGCGAATAGTCTTGCTGACCAGCGTATTGGTATAAAAGTCGGTGGCTTTGGCCCCGGCGGGCAGGCTGCCCTGCTTGATCAGCGCGGCCACCGCCTTGTTCCATGCCGTGGGATCGCTGGCCCCGATGCCGTTGACGCGGGTGTACGTACCCGTCATCAGGGGCGTGCTGGCGCGCAAAATCTCCAGTGTGCCGCCGCCTGTGCCGAAGGTGGGCTGGGCCAACCGGAAAGCGCGGGCAGGGTCGGTAACCGTGAATTTCAGGCCGCGCTGACTGGCCCGGACTACCTTGCGGGCCAGATCGGTCTTCAGGTTTTTGTCGGCAGTGATCAGGCCCACGCCCACCATCGGGTAGGCCGAAGTCACGTCCAGCGTGTACACGCGGGTTCCGGCGGCCCGCAACTGCACCACCTCGTTGTTGATGTACCCGGCGGCGGCGTCCACGCGCCCGGCCCGCACCGCGTCAAGCTGCGTAAAGCCGATGCTGGCAAGTTTCACGTCGCTGCCTTCCTTCAGGCCCGCGCTGTCCAGCAGGGCCTGTACGGCGTTATAGGTGCTTCCAAAAGGGCCGGGAATCCCCAGCGTCTTGCCTTTCAGGTCGGCCACATTGTTCAGCGGCTTGGTGCTAAACACGGTGACTGGAATCTTCTGGTACATAGCCATGATGTACTTGACCTGTGCGCCCTGATTGCGGGCAAACACCGCGTCTTCGGGATCGCCCACAATAAAGTCCAGCTTGCCTTGCAGCAGCAGAGGCATCAGTTCCGAGACGAAGCCGTGCTGATACTTCACGTTCAGGCCCTCTGCCTTGAAATACGCCAGCGTGTCGGCCACATAGAACGGCGTGAACTGCACATTAGGAATGTAGCCGAGGCCGATATTGACGGTGCGCGGCGCGGCCTGAGATGTGGTCTGGGCCGACGCCGATCCAGCGGCAAGCAGGGCGAGAGTGGTCAGCACGGCGCGTTTCATGAAGCTGATTATAAGACTGATCAACAATTCAACTCTGACGGAAGTCCCATATGGCGCGGGTTCGTCCTGGGTCACCGACTGGCAGGGCATTGATCTGTAGCAGATATGACAGGCTTGGGGTATGGATTTAGAGTCTTGGAAACCCGACGACAATGCCCGGCGGTTGGCCACATTGATCGGCTCGTTTGGCGGCGTGTTCGCGTTTGTGGCGCTGTGGATGGGCCTGAGCCTGAATCCGCTGCTGGCCCTGCTGTGTGGTGTGGTAATTGGCCTGTTGGTGTTCGTGGTGCTGCGGCCCCTGCTGCGAGGCCTGTTTAGACGCTGATCCCTGAACCCTCTGGTACACAACGGTCAGTGGGACAGAAGTGGTGTTAGACTACGGGGTACGATCCACGCTTTTTCGCGCACGAACAGCGCAGCAAAGGGCGCAGGAAAAAGGAGTATTCGCATGACCGACAGCAATGACCAGCGCATGGACGCCCCCACCGACGGGCAGAATCCGGCAGAGCAGCAAGTAGAGAGCAGCACCGAGGCGCAGGCTATGGCCGCGCAACCTCACACGCAGGAAACTCCCGCAGAACTGCGCGACATCCTGCCCCAACTGGAAGGCGAACCCGACGAAGACCCCGTTCTGGACGCACAGGAAGAAGAAGCCGAGCGCGGCCTGAGTGCCGAGGGCGACAGCGAAAGCGATGACGAAGAAGAGGGCGAAGACGAGTACATCGACGCCGATGATCTGCTGGCCTTGCTGGGCGAGTTGAAGGAACTGCTGGAAGCGCAGGGCAAAGAACTGCGTGGCCTGCGCCGTGAAGTGCGCGAAATGCGTGAAGGGCAGGGTGCCCAGACCACCGGATTCAAGCCCCGCGAAGACAAGCCCCGTGAAGATCGCGGCGGCTATCAGGGCGGCGGAGACCGTGGCGGTCAAGGTGGCGGCGGCTTCCGTCCCCGTGAAGACCGTGGCGGGCAAGGCGGCTACCAAGGTGGCGGCGACCGTGGTGGATTCCGACCCGGTGGACAGGGCGGTTATCAGGGCGGCGGAGACCGTGGCGGTCAGGGTGGCGGTGGCTTCCGTCCCCGTGACGACCGTGGTGGGCAAGGCGGCTATCAGGGTGGCGGAGATCGTGGGGGTCAGGGTGGCGGCGGTTTCCGTCCCCGTGATGACCGTGGCGGGCAAGGCGGCTATCAGGGCGGCGGAGATCGTGGGGGTCAGGGTGGCGGCGGTTTCCGTCCCCGTGATGACCGTGGCGGGCAGGGCGGCGGCGGCTTCCGTCCCCGTGACGACCGTGGCGGACAGGGTGGTGGCGGCTACCAGGGCAGCAACTTCCGTCCCCGTGAGGAGCGTGCTCCTTCCGCGCCCAGCGACTTCCGCCCCCGCGAAAGCGCTGGCCCCGACCAGAGTACGGATCGTCCCCGCGCCCGGCCTGACCGTGGCTGGGACAACAACAAGCGCCGCGACGAAGACTAAACACTTCTGAGCAGGACTAAGCGAGAGGGCCGGAATTAATTTCCGGCCCTCTTTGCTGTGTGTTGTTGGGGAATGGGTGGCGTTGGGAGAAGTCCAAGGGTCTAAAGGTCTAAGGAAGGTCAAGGGCAATGCTTTAGGCCTGCGCTGTCATCTGTTCTTAGTCCCTTAGACCCTTGACCCTTAGACAAAGCATCCTTAGACGCCTCTCCCCTATCGCCCCGCTCCCAAATACCGATCCAGCCACCCCAAATACTCCTCTAGGCGCTGAATTCGGCGATCTGGGCGACCCGAGCGGCTGAGTTCGTGGTTCTCGCCGGGAAAACGCACCATCCGCACAGGCACGCCCATCTGCGTCAGGGCCGCGTACCATTGCTCGGCCTGCTCTATGGGGCAGCGGTGATCCAGCACGCTATGCACGATCAGGGTGGGCGTCTGCACTGCTTCGGCAAATTTCAGCGGACTCATGGCCCACAGTTGTTCTGCGTCGGCGCTGCGGTGGGCCTCTAAACCCAATTCATCGTGCCAGAAGCGCAGGCCGATGTCCGATGTACCGCTGAACGACACCAGATTGCAGATGCTCCGGTCTGTGATGGCCGCCCGGAAGCGGTTCGTGTGGCCCGTGATCCAGTTGGTCATGTAGCCGCCGTAACTGCCGCCCATCACGGCTGCATTCTGGCCGTCCAGGCGGGGGTGGGCGGCCAGCGCCGTATCGAAAAAGCCCAACAGGTCGTCGTAATCCACGCTGCCCCAGCGTCCATAATTTCCACTTGACCACGCCTGGCCGTAGCCCACGCTGCCGCGAGGATTGCTGTAGGCCACGCCGTACCCGCGTGCAGCCAGGAGTTGAAATTCGTGCATGAAGGCGTGACCGTAGGCAGTGTGCGGCCCACCGTGAATGCTGAGCAGCGCGGGTACGCGGGCGTCTCCGTGGGGCAAGAGTACCCAGCCTTCTCCCTCTCCGGCGTCGGTGGAGAAAGAAACCCGTTCGGGCGTTCGGGCGGCAAAAGGCAGGCGGGCATGCAAATTCGTGACCGCCGCTCCGTTCAATTCCACTTCCGGAAACTGGGTGGCACTCTCGCGGATCAGAGCGAGGCCGCCCGCGACGCCCGTAAACGCGGAGATCACGCCTTCGGGTTGATGATCGTGCGGCGTGACCGTTCCGTCTGGCCCTACCCGGAACAGGCCGCAACTGCCGCCCACCGTACTCAGCACCAGCAGCGATTCGCCGTGCCACACGGGGCGGGCGGGAAAGGCTCCCACATGGCAATCCCCCCCCACCAGCGGCGCAACCGGAGAGTCCCACCCTCCATCCAACCGCCCGGAAGTTCCGTCTGCGTGCAGCACGAACAGGTGGTCGTCTTCGGGGCTGCCTTTGCCTTCGGGCCGCCCAGTCACGGCCACACGCTGCCCATCGGCGTGCGGGGCCAGGGCCGAAATCGAGGAATTCCAGCGCCCGAACTGGCTGACTTCACCTTGCAAGTTCAGCGTAAACAATTCTTGCTGCCACTGGCTGGCCGCCCTGTCATCCAGGCTGGAGGCAAAGACCACGCCGCTGGAATTGGGCCACCACGCATAACTGGTCAGTTCCACGGACGGCGCGTGCCACTCGGTCAATTCTTCTGCGGCCACGTCGTAGCGCCACAGGCGGGCGGGCGTTTCGGGCAGCCAGTCGCGGCCATTGAAGCGGTAGCGGGGCTTGGTGATGATCCGGGCCTCGCCGCGTTCGTCGCGGTTGTCCTCGTCGTCGCCCGCACTCAGGAAGGTCAGAAATTGCCCGTCTGGACTCCACTGTACGTCCTGCACGCCCTGCCCGAAATCGGTGATTCGCTGGGCCTCGCCGCCCGACAAGGGGAGCAGATAAAGTTGTGGCTTGCTTAGAGGCGCTGTGGCTCCGGCTGCTGCCCGCGTAAAGGCCAAGGTTGCGCCATCGGGTGACCAGCGGGGCGAGGCGTCGCTGCCATCCCCACGGGTCAGGGGTGTGGCCTGCCCGCCCGCCGAATGCCAGATCTGCGAGCGCAGACGCGGTTTGGCGTAGGCCGGGTCAGGTGTGCGGGGGTCTTCTTCCTCGCTGCGGGTCAGGACAAAGGCCACCCGCCGTCCACCGGGCGACACCTGCGGGTCAGAGGGAAAGTGCAGGGCCAGCAGCGAATCGGGCTGCGCCGTTGCAGCATCAATCCTTAAATTGAGTGGAATCACGCCCGCAGTCAAGCACATTCTGGTGAGGCAGAAAAGCGGGGGCCGCCTGATGTCCTTTGAAGCCAAACTTCTCTAAGGGGCCTTGCGAGTGGAGTTGCGATTTGCCTAGAACACTTGCCAGTTCTGATGAGCTTTCACATCTTTCGTCAGCTTCGGCCCGGATTTGAATTCGTCCACAACGTGCACAAATGCCAGCCACAGCAATGAGGCCGGAGATTTATGATGGCTGACTCAAGGCCAACCCTATTTGTTCTTTCCTTTCTCGCAATTAAAAATCTTATGCTCGTCTTACCGGTTTTCTTCTGCCTGCCCAGCGTAATTCAGGTGCAGGCCCGGCAAGGTCATTGCCCTCAGTGCGCCCCGTTTGTTGCGGCGCATTGCCCTGTCCTCTCTCGCCCCAACCCCCACCGTCTCACTCTTGGCGTCCTGCGCCACCTTGGAGGTTGACTATGCAAGAACTCTCCTGCACCTGGGTTCCCGGAACCATCGATATCGTTCGTCTGAAAATTGGCGGGCGCACCATCGAATTGACCAGCACGCGCCTGGCACGCATTTTTGGCTCGCAGGCCCTCAATGATCTGTACATGCGGGGCCGCGCCGTCGTGCGAGCAAACCCCCAGCAAGTGCAACTGCTGACCTGACGCTTCTGCTCACGCGCCGCCTGTCCTTATACGAGGTGGGCGGCGTGTTCTTTGCCCGGTGGCGCTAGCATGACCGCATGACCGCTTCCGCCCCCTTACCTGATGTGGCCCACCTGCTGCCCGATCTGCATGAGCTGGTGGAAATAGAATCGCCGTCCGGCAATGCACAGGCCATAGCCCGCGTGATGGACGTGGTAGAAGGCTGGGCACGCGCACTGGGCGCAGAAGTCGAGCATCTGCCGGGTGGCACGCGCTCGTTTCTGTTTGGCAAGCAGGATCGCCCCGCTTTGATCCTCACGCACGCTGACACGGTTTGGCCGTTGGGCACGCTGGACACCATGCCGTTTCGGGTGGAAGGCAACCGCGTGTACGGCCCCGGCACCTACGATATGAAAGCCGGAATCGTGTCAGCTATTTACGCGCTCCGCACGCTGCACCAGTCGGGTGGTTGGCCTGCGGGCGGCGTGCAACTGCTGATCACGCCCGATGAAGAAGTCGGGTCTCACAGCAGCCGCGCCCACATCGAGGCCGCCGCCCGCCAGGCCCGCGCCGTGTTGGTCGTGGAGCCGCCTGTGGCCGATAGCCACGCCCTTAAAACCGGACGCAAAGGCGTCGGCTCGTTCATTCTTGCGCTGCACGGCGTTGCCAGCCACGCCGGAAACAAGCCCGAAGAAGGGGCCAGCGCTATTGCCGAAGCCGCCCGCCTGATTCCGGTCATTCACGCTCTGGCCCAGCCGGAAGCGGGGACGACGGTCAGCGTGGGCCTGATCCGGGGTGGCAGCGCCGTAAACGTGATTCCGGCCCTTTGCACACTGGAAATAGATGTGCGGGCAGGCAGCTTGGCAGAAGGCAAGCGCGTGACAGCTGGCATGCACGCCCTGACCGCCACAGATGCGCGTATTCGCCTGGAACTCAGCGGCGGCCTGAACCGTCCCCCCTTCGAGCGCGGGCCGCACACGATGGCGCTTTATGCACGGGCGCAGGCTCTGGCAAGTGGCCTCGGCTTTCAACTGACCGAGGAAGTGGTGGGCGGCGGCAGCGACGGCAATTTCACCGCGCCGCTCTCGCCCACCCTAGACGGCCTCGGTGCACCCGGCGACGGCGCACATGCTACCCACGAGCATGTGCGCCTGGATCGCTGGCCCCTGCACGTGGCGCTGCTGACAGGGCTTCTGCGGGAGGTGTGAAGGCCAGCATTGCCCACTCACACCTTCCATCAGCCCGCCCTCAACCCCTTGACCCTTAGATACCTTCCCCCGCACCCATCAGGAGACCCACCATGTTCGGACTGTTCGGCAAAAAACCAGGCAAGAACCCCAACGTCAAGCAAGACGATATCCATACCTACCGCGTGCGTGTGCGAACCAAGTTGCACGGCGAAATCGTGGAATTCCGCTTTACCAAAAGCGCCCACATCGGGATCAATGACGACGGAACCTACCTGTTCCGCAAAGCCGTCGTGTCGCCCAAGCACTTTGACAGAGGCGAACTCCTGGTGACCTTCGACAAGCGCTACAACGTGACGGCCACGACGGGAGAAGGCGTGGAATTTGTGCCCGTGTCGGAGTGGGAAGACTGAAGGCAGAGCGTAGAAGGTGGATCGTGGTTTGGCCTTTCCCACACGCCAAGATTCACCTTCTACATTCGATTTTTTACACTCCCACCTCGTAAAACGTTTCCTCCACAATCCGCTCCGGAAACTTGCGAATAAAATCCACGGTACTCAGCGCCTGCGTGCGGTGACAGGCGATGGCCTGCAGCTTGCGCGTAATAAAGGGCGTCACGTCGCGGCGGAGGTTGGCGGGGAGCCACTCCGGGCGCAGGGCCTCGTTTTCGGGGGCGGTATCGCTGGCGTAGTACCACAGGCGCGGGCGTTCGGCGGCGGGCAGGGCGTCCCAGGCGGCTTTCACGGCGCGGTGGGTGGTCACATGATCGGGGTGGCCGTTGCTGCCGTTGGGCGGAAAAGTCAGCACGATTTCCGGACGGTGGCGGGCCATAGCCTCGCGTGCCGTTTCAATAATTGGCTCTAGGGGCTGGTCTTGCAGATACTTGTCGGGAAAATTGTGCTGCTCGAAGCTGCTGCCGGGGGTGGTGGTCAGCCCAATGACGGCCAGACAGGCCCGCAACTCCGCGTCCCGCAGTTTGGCCAGTTCTTCCGGCGTATTGCACAGCCCCAGCATCCGCCCTGCTTCCCCGTGCGTCAGGGTCACAAGGCCGCAATTGTGGCCCTCGGCCAGCAGCGTCATCAGCGTGCCCGCCGCGCCGTACACCTCATCGTCGGGGTGCGGCAGGATCAGCAGGAGTTTCAGCCGGGGAGATTCTGTGTCGGGGGCGTGAGTCATGGGGGTCAGGATAGGGCGATTTGAGGAAGGTGGGTTGTGGGATGTGGAAAAAGATGAACGGCAGGGAACAACGGCAGAGCAAGCTGTGCGGTTTTGACATTGCTCCTTCCTACACCCCCAGCGCACCACGCTCCCCTACGTTTCTTGGCCGATGCGCTCCCCACCCTCCATCCTTCAGCATAGGGGCATGACTGATTCCACCATTTCTTCAACTGAAGGTTCTGCCCCGGCAAGCCCGCCCGCCTTCCACCTGCGCGAGTTCCGCAGTCCCGGCGATTACGTGGACGCCGCGTGGGTGCTGACCGCCGCCAGCCCGGAATGGCCCGTGACACCCGAACTGCTGCAAACGTGGGACGAGGCCGAAGACAAGAACCTGTTCCGCACCGATATCGTGGCCGAACAGGACGGGCGCGTGGTGGGCGTGGGCCGCGTTGGGCACGATGATTTTGCCTTCGAGGAGTGGCGTTACTGGGGCAACCTGACTGTTCACCCGGAGGCACGCGGGCAGGGCGTGGGCGGGGCGATGTACCGGGAACTCCTGGGACGGGTGCAGGCGCGTGAGGCGCGTGAAATTCGCACCATGCTGTCGGACGGAGCGCACCACAAGGCGGGCCGCGCCTTCCTTGCGGCACAGGGTTGGAAGGAAACGTGGCAAAGGTACGAGAGCCGGATTCAGACGGGTGACACCGATTTGTCCCGCTTTGGCCCACTGATGGACGGGGTGGCCGCGCACGGCATAGAACTGCATTCGGTGGCGTTGCTGGCCGCCGACCCGGAGCGCAACCGCAAGCTGTGGGAACTGGACTGGCTGCTGTTTCAGGATGTACCGATGGGCACGGTACTGACCAAACGATCCTTTGAGGCCTGGGTCAAGCAGGAATTGGAAGACCCCACCTTCAGCGCCGACCTGTCTTTTGTGGCGGTTCGCCCTGACCTGAACGACCCCCTGACCGGAAGCTACGTGGGCTACTCCACGCTGATGCAAAATCCATCGGGTTTTTATGTGATCGGCATGACGGGCGTGCGGCGCGAAGACCGGGGCAGAGGCGTGGCGAAAGCGCTGAAAGTGGCAGCGATGCAAGCCCTGAACACACGCGGCGGTGGCGAAATCCGCACCTTCAACGACGCGCCCAACGCAGCCATGTTGGGCATGAATCAGGCGCTCGGCTTTGTGCGCGGGCCGACGCACCTGCGCTACGAACTGCAACTGACAGAGGAAGGGACTGGAGAAGCAAAATGACCGCACCTTCCCCGCTGACCGTGAAGATTCGGGACTTCACCGACGCCGATTATCCCGCCCTTGCCAGTTTGCAGCAGGCCGTGTGGCCCAAGCAGACGGTGAGTGCCGAGTACCTCCAGCACGGCGATCAGGAGTTGCGTGAGCATCCCCGGCAGCCCCATTGGTGGCGAATTGTGGCCGAAGACGACGCCGGACAGGTGGTGGGCGCGGCTTCGGCGGTGCAGTGGCCCGGCATGTACGACCCCCACCGCTACCACGCCGAATTGATGGTGATGCCCGCTGCCGAGAGGCGGGGCGTGGGCCGTGCCCTGGCCGAAGCAGTCTGGGCACACCTACAGGAACGCGGCGCACGCGAGATCCTGGCAGGCACGCAGGAAGACCGGCCACGCGGTTTGGCGTTTCTGGCACACTGGGGTTTTGCCGAAGCCATGCGCTTTTTCGACAACGTGCTGGACGTGGCAACCTTCGACCCCACGCCGTTTGCCGCCGCGGCCCAACTGGCCCCCGGCTACCGCGCCGTGTCTCTGACCGACCTGAGCGCCGAACTTGGCCCCGACGCGGCATGGGCCGCCTATTTTGCCGGATTCGTGCAGGCCCGCGCCGATGTGCCGCGCACTGGAGAAGCCAGTCCCGTGCTGGAATCCGAGTTCCGCAAACGGGGGACGCATCCGCAGTTCTGGCCGGAAGCAGTGCTGCTGGCGGTGCATGACACCCGTGCTCATCAAACAGGTGGCGAAGTGGCGGCCCTCACCGAACTCTGGCTTGACCCCGCCGACGATGCCCGCCTGAATACTGGCCTCACCGGAACCACCCGCAATCACCGCCGACTGGGGCTGGCGCTGGCGCTGAAGCTGAAATCGATAGAGCAGGCAAGGGCGCGGGGCGCGGCAAAAATCTGGACGGGCAACGCCACCTCCAACCGCCCCATGCTGAACATCAACGAGCGGCTGGGCTTCGTGAAGGAACCCGCGTGGATAGAGATGCAGTGGTTTGCGCCGGGAGGTGAGGGCAAAGAATGAGCCGCTGGCCTGTTTCTGAATGGAATGTGCGGGGTATTCAGGACACCGACTGGGACGCCGCCGCCGAGGTCTGGACGGCGGCCCACCCACACGACCCCTTCAGCGGCCCGGAACTGAGGCACCAGACAGCGCAGCAAACCACCTGGGGCTACCGTCATACGGCGCTGGTGGCCGAAGCTGAGGGCGGAGCAACTTCGGGAAGCACCGTAGTCGGCCTGGGCCTGCTGTCGCAGAATCCGGGCATGTACCACCCGCAGCGGTTTGGGCTGGAATTGGCAGTGTGCCCGGAACGGCAGGGGCAGGGCGTGGGCGCGGCGTTATGGGAAGCACTGGAGGTGCAATTGCGTGACTGGCACGCCCTATCGGTTCGCACACTGGCCCGCGAAGATCACCCGCTCGCGCCCCATTTTCTGACCCGGCGCGGCTTTACTCGCGGCAAGCGGTACTTTACCAGCGCCGTGAACTTGAGTCAGGCCTCTGACGCAGCGCCATTTGACGAAGGGCCGTTTCTGCCCACCGAAGCGCGGCTGACCGCTCTGGGCGTGCGCGTCCGAAGCCTCGCGGAGGTGCGCGAATCTGGCACGCCCGACCTGCCCCGCCGCCTGCACGCCCTGATGTCCGATGTGCGCCGGGATGTCCCGCGTTCGGAACCCGCCACACCGCTCACCTTTGAAGTGTTCGACGAAGCCGTGCTGAACGATTCTTGCCTGTTGCCCGAAGCCTACCTGATCGCAGAAGCACCCGGCGGCGACTGGATCGGCCAATCCACCCTGTTCCGGTCTGAGGCCAGCGCCGACCTGTTGACCGGACTGACGGGCGTGACGCGGGACTGGCGCGGGCAGGGCGTGGCGACACTGTTGAAATTGCATGTCCTCCGGGTGGCACAGGCCCTGGCAGCCCAAACAGGCGGCGAGGTCTTCCTACGAACCGACAACGCCAGCGACAACGCGCCTATGCTGGCAATCAATGACCGCTTCGGCTTTGTGCGCGACCCCGCCAGCGTCAGTTGGGTGCTGGCGTTTGAAACGAGTGAGCGCCTTTGCTGCTGAGCATCGATTGGGACGCCTACAGCGGGTGCGCCGATCTGGTCTTTGATGCACCGATCTGGGGCACCCGCGACCTGCCCGCAGACCGAGAGGAGGCCTGGCAGGCCCGCACGCTGAGGCGCAATCCGCTGGCCCAGGACTGGACACCCCTGGCCGCCGACTTCCCGCTGTATCCCGGCTGGGAGGCGCTGGCACGCTACGCGGGATGCCCGGCCTGGGTCACGCTGTCCCACGCCGACGCCTGGGGCTGGCTGGAAGACCACGCCCGGCGGACTGGAGCGCCCCACGACGTGCTGAACATAGATTCCCACCATGACCTTGCCAGCAGGAGTGGCGACGGAACGCGGGTGCGGCCCGGAAACTGGGCGGGCCTCGGCCTCGGCGCGGGCATGATTCAGAACTACACCTGCCTGTATCCGGCGTGGCACACGACATTGGCGGTGGCCGAGGGCTTTGATCTGGAGCGCACCCACGCCGAGGTTGCTGGCCTGCTTTCCTCTGAACTGCTGCCCCGCCTTGCCCTGCGCCGGATGGCCGACCCGACTGGCGGCCTGCCCGACCCGGCAGAGGTCAGCGGCGTGTTGCTTGTGCAGTCGCCCGCGTGGACGAACCCGGCCCATGACCCGGCCTTCTGGGCACTGACCGAACACTTGAATGCACATGTAGTGGTGGCCCCCCTGTACCGACAATGGGGTGGGTGTGGCGCGCCTCCAAGCTGAACCGTTAAACTGGGGGCTGATTGTCTGCAGGCTGCTGGTCTGGCGGCCCCTTGCCGTTTGCCCACCCTCATTTCAGGAGAAGTTGTGACCACGTCCCCCCCAGAAACCGCCCGGCTCCTCGCCTATCAGGTGGGCGTGTTCGCCCTTGTGCACCAGCGAAATCAGTATTTGCTGGTGCGCCCGCGCCGTCCCATTTTGCCGGGCGGAAATTACGGTCTGCCGGGCCTGGTTCTCGACGCCGAAGCGGGCAGCGGGGTAGTGGAAATGGGACGGCGCCGCGCTCTTTTGGCTCAGGTGGGGATTTCGGTTTCGGGACTGCGCCTGGTGGGCAGCCACGCCGCACGCGGCACCGAACATGGGCAGGCCGACGCCCGCCTGTACCTTATTTTTGGCACCGAATACTGCTCCGGCATCCTGAATCCTCAGCCCGCCGAACTGTACAGCGCCGAATGGATGGCTGCCTCCAGCTTCGATAACCGCACCCCAGAATGGCTGCACGCCGCCGTGCGCGAATACCAGACGACTGCCGCGCCCACGCCGCCGCCCTCGGTGTCCTCAGTGTTTGGCCGCAAACGCTAAGCCAGTCAGAGGGGAAGACACAACACCTAGTCTTCCTTCTCTGCAGGGGAAGGCAGTGCGCCAGTAACGGGGGGGTAATCTTCCAATTCAGGGCGCACTTGCCTTTTTCTCCGCCCCATTCCTGCTAGGCTTTCTGCCTGCCCGTGACCTGTGTTGTCGCTGCGGCTGGAGGCTGTATGAGAAAGAGTTCTACGATGGCGGCCCTGACTGGCCTGCCCCTGCTCCTGATCGCCCTGTACGCGCTGAGCATTTTGCTCGCCAACCTGACGCTCAATAGCTTTATTCCACTGCCTGTTTTCGGTCTGCTGAGTGTAGGCACTATTTTCTTCGCGGCAGTATTCACCCTGCGAGACCGGATTCACCAAGCGGGCGGGTTGCGGGCCGTGTATATCGCTCTTGCGCTGGCGTTGGTGGTCAATACGCTGTTTGCTCTCGTCACAGGCACCCCCTGGCGCTTTATTGGGGCGTCGTTTCTGGCCCTCCTGATCGGAGAATTGGCCGATACAGGCGTGTATCAGCGCCTCATTCACCGCAACTGGTGGACACGGGTGCTGGCGAGCAACGCTGTGAGTGTGCCGCTGGATTCCATCCTATTTACGGTGCTGGCCTTTTACGGCGATATGAGCAACCGCGACATCGCCCAGATCATCTTTGCCGACATTCTGGCTAAGTTCCTGATCGCAGCCCTGTTCGCCTTCCGGGTACGCTCGGTGGCTCGCCCCACCACATCATGACCAGTGAATGTCCAGTGGCACAGGCCGCCCCTGAACCCATTCCCGCCGAACTGCTGAAGACGATTGCCAACGCCCGGCCCCACTTGCCCACCCTTGTAGAACACATCCTACATCTGCCCGAACTGTGCCCCGCCACGCAGAATCCGGCCCCCGGCAGCACACTTACGGTCAGCTATAGGGCGGGAGAGTGGCTACTGGAACTGTTCAGTTTGGATACCTATATCGACGCTTTTTTTGCCCACCCCGTCGTGCGTGATATGGAACTGTTCGTACAGACGGTGGCTCAAGACGCGGCCAATGCAGCGCGGGTAGAAGTGACTGTGTTGGCCGACGTGCGCCTGAACAGAGTGCGGCAGGGCCAGCGAATTACAGTGATGGCCCTGCCGGAAAGCTGAGGCCGAAGCATCGCAAAAACTCAGGCCCCGAATGTCAGGACGATACGGGGCCTAATTCATTAGCCTTGCAGTCTTTACAGCCCCAGCATCCCCCGGTAGCTCTCCACGATCGCCGCGCCCCAGATCAGCGCCACCACTGCGCCGAGGGCCAGATACGGCCCGAACTTGACGCGGTTTTCACTCTTGAGGGCCAGTTGCACGATGCCGAACAGGGCCCCGGCAAATACAGCGACGACCACCGCCACCAATAAGCGCTCCCAGCCCAAAAACGCACCGATCACGGCGGCCAGTTTCACGTCGCCAAAGCCCATGGCGCTGGGGTCGTAGGGGGCGTCGTCTTCGGCTGTGTCTGCTTTGGCGGTGCGTAAATATTGAATCCACCAGTACAGGCCCGCCACCAGCGATACCGCGCCGGCTGCGGCCAGTGCTCCCTGCACCATCAGAATCAGGCCCATGCCGTAGCCTGCGCTGCCCAGCATCACGCTGACCAGAAAGCCGCCGATGGTGAGCAATTCGGGAATACGCACCACACGCCGAGCCGCCAAATTTATGCCCACCGCCAGCAGGCCCACGCCCGCGCCCCACCACGGCCCCAGCCACGCCCCCGCCAGCAGCGCCAGACTGATCTGCTGGTAGCCGATGGGAAAATCAGGGTATTGCCGCTCCTTGAACCGCCGCAGCACCCATGAAGCCAGCAAGTCTATGGTGACCAACAGACCCGCGCCCAGCAGCGCCCCGTTCACGGCTTCCGGCAAGTTGGGTAGGTTGTATTCGGCCCCCGCCGCCCGCGCCCCGAAGAAGGCAAACACCAGCCCCAGCACCACGCCGGGCAGGGTCAGTTCGTCGGGAATGGTGTAGGTGTCGAGGTCTATGGCGCTGGCGACCAGCAGCAGCGTAAACAGCACCATCAGACCCAGTGTGCCCACGCCGTAGACGCCCAGCGGGAATAGGGCCGCGATGACGCCGTAGCCGAGGCCCGTCAGCAATTCTACGACCGGATACCGCCGCTTGATGGGAGCGCGGCAGTAGCGGCATTTGCCCCCCAGCGCCAGCCAGGAGGCCACAGGCACGAGGTCTAGGGGACTGAGGGCGTGGTCGCAGTGCGGGCAATGACTGGGCGGAAAAGCGATGTTTTCACCGCGTGGAAGCCGCCAGATCAGCACATTGGAAAACGAGCCGACCAACAACCCGAATACGGCGGCGCACACTACGATGAAGACGTCGAGATTCACCCGGAGAGTGTAGGGGAAGGGGCGTCACACGGGTCTGTCAGGGCGGGGTTGGGGCTGGATTGAAAGGCCTGTTCAGAATTCACGGCACTGGCCCCCATTCTTTGGCGTTATTACTGTCCCTATACGGCGGCGAGGACAGTGAATGTAGCTCAGCAAATGCAGCCCTGGCCCTCCTCTCTCCCCCAGTTCATACAACCCCGTTAGACTGCCCCTATGCCCCGCCTCCTTTCCCTCCTGCTGGCCCTGCTGCCCTTCTTGCTGGCGTCTAGCGCGGCCAAAGCGGCCCGCCGACGCCCCAGCGCCATTCATCAGCAGGCGCGACTCGAATGACCGCCCCAACGTTGTGGCGATCCGTGCTGTACGTGCCCGGCGACAAGCCGAGGGCCATAGAAAAGGCGCGTGGGCTGGGGGCCGACGCCATTATTTTGGACTTGGAAGACGCGGTGGCCCCCGAAGCCAAAGCGCAGGCGCGGGAGAATGTGCGGCTGGCGCTGCGGGCGGGGAGCTGGCGCGTGCCGGTGCTGGTGCGCGTGAACGGCCTGGGCACCGAACACGAACATGCAGACCGGGAAATGGCGTTGCTGTCGGGCGCGGCGGGGCTGGTGCTGCCCAAGACCGAGGACGCCAGCGCCGTGGCCGCACTTAGCTTGGGCCTGCCGCTGTGGGCCATGATCGAAACGCCTGCCGGGGTACTGCACGCCGCCGCCATTGCCGCCGTGCCGGGTGTGGCGGGCCTGTTGGTGGGCGCAAACGATCTGGCCCGCGCCCTGCGAACTGGGCCGCACCCCGAACGCTTGCCACTCTTGCACGCCCTGTCTGCGGTGGTGCTGGCCGCCCGCGCCGCCGGAAAATTGCCGCTGGACGCCGTGTTCAACGACATCACCGATGGGGAAGGCTTGGCCCGCGAATGCGCTCAGGGCCGCATGCTGGGCTTTGCGGGCAAAACAGTGATTCATCCGGGCCAGATTGCGGCGGCCAATGCCGCGTATGGCGTGACCGCTGCACAGGCCACCGACGCCCGCGCCCTGCTGAGCGCCTGGGAAACCGCCCGCACCGAGGGCAAAAGCGTCGCCACCTACCAGGGGTCACTAGTCGAACAGATGCACGTGGACGCAGCACGGGATAACCTGACCTTGTGGGCACAGCAGACGCAACCGGAATCAACCCCTTGACCGCTCCAGCTTCGGCCCCGGCCCGCGTGGTCGTGGTGGGCGGCGCGAACGTGGATCTCAAGGCCCACACGCTGGCCCCGGTTATTCTGGGCACCAGCAACCCCGGCCTGACCACCCAGACGGCGGGCGGCGTGGCCCGTAACATTGCCGAAAATTTGGCGCGGCTGGGTGTGGCTGTGTCGCTGGTCAGCGCGGTAGGCCGCGACAGTCTGGGCGACGCCCTGCTGGACGATTCCAAGCTGGCGGGTGTGGATGTGCGCTTTGTGATGCGGGTCAACGAACACCTGACGGGCACATACATGGCGACCCTCGATCATGAGGGAGAACTGTTGGTGGCCGTGTCTGACATGACTGTGCTGAGCGTATTGACCCCCACCACCCTGCATGACCGCCGGGCCGTGCTGCGCGGCGCAACCTGGGTGGTGGCCGACGGGAACCTGACCGAACCCACCCTCAACCACCTCATGAAGCTGGCCGCCGAAGTTGGTATCCCAGTGGCCTTCGAGCCAGTCAGCGTGCCCAAGGCCCTGCAAATCCGTTCCTCTGTTGCGGCTGGGTTCCCCCCACACACCATCACACCCAATCTGCTGGAGCTGGGCGCACTCGTAGGCCGCGACGTGCCTGACCGGTTGGCCGACATCCGCGCCGCCGCAGAGGAGCTGCACGCACAGGGGATTGACACCGTCTGGGTGCGGCGTGGGCAGTTGGGCAGCCTGCTCTCTATGCCCGGAACCTACACCGAACTGCCCACTATTCCCGCCAAAGTCGCCGACGTGACCGGAGCCGGAGACGCGATGCTGGCCGCCTACCTCGCTGCGCTTCTGGCAGGAGTGGCCCCCGTCGGAGCCGCCCGCCAGGGGCACGCCGCCGCCGCCCTGACTGTGGAAAGTACCCATACGGTTTCCCCCACAATGACGCGGGAAGCGGTGGTGGAGAGGCTCGGGTAGGAAGGTGGGAACAGCGCGGGTGGGCATGAGCGTCAACATCTTTGACTCTGAACTGGAGCAACTCACCTAGAGATTCATTTCACATCGCCACGATCCACACTCCTACCCCGCCACCGGTTCCCCGCCGCCTTTGACGCGGTGGTTTTCGGCCCATATATAGCGGGCGGCCAGCGTGCGGTACGGTGCCCAGCCTTCCAGTACCGCGGCGGGCGGCGTGTGCGGGTGCAACCTCGCCAGCCCTTGCCTGAGCACGAGGTCGCCCATGCTGAATACGTCGGGGCGGGCCAGCGCGAACATCAGGAACATCTCCACCGTCCAGCGGCCTATGCCGGGCAGCGGAATCAGGGCGGCGATCACGGCCTCGTCGGGCAAGGTGGACAGGTGGGCAAAATCTACCCGGCCATCCAGCGCGGCGGCGGCCAAGGCCTGCACCGTCCGGACTTTGGCCCAGGACAGCCCGAACGAGCGCAGGGTTTCGCCGTCTGCGGCAACTAAGGCTTCGGGGGTGATGGTGATCGGAACGCCAGTCTGGGAATCCGGTTCGCCCAGTATAGGTTCGCCCAGCGCAGCCACCAGTCGCCCATGAATGCTGGCCGCCGCCTTCACGCTCAGTTGTTGCCCGTTCACACTGCGAATGAGGGTGCCGAACGAGTCGGCAGTGGGCGTCAGCACGGGCACACCGCCCACCTGGGCAATGACCTGGGCCAGCAAAGGGTCACGCGAGAGGTGCAGCAGGGCCGCCGCATGGTCGGTAAGCGGCAGGTCGGGCAGCGGGGCAGGCAAAGGCAGAGCTTCGGGCATCTCTGTATTGTGCAGGCCAAAAGAAAGCCCTGTTTAAACTCTTGCTGTATCCACCTGGGCTAAACACCCAGTCATCCTCCCATCACATTCATCAGGTATGGATAGAGGCATGAAGCCCTCACGCTTAATGCTGCCCGCCCTCGCCGCTCTGCTGCTGGCCGGAGCCTCGGCCCAGACCACCATCGGCGGCATGACTATTACCCGCCCGGCCCCAACAGCTCGCCCGGCCACCGCGCCCAGCGCCACTTCTTCCAGCACAGCTGCCAGCATTCCGGCAGGCTGGCGCGAGTTGCGTGGGCAGGTGCTGACGCCCAACCGAATGGCCCTCCCCGCGGGCAGCACGGTCACGGTGGTCATCGAGGACGTGTCGCTGCAGGACGTGGCCTCGCGCCAGTTGGTCAGAATCCAGTTTTCCGCGCCGCGCTTGCCCACTTCTTACCAGATCGTATACAACCCGGTGCGTTTTTCGGCCAGCCGCAGCTACGCCGTCCGGGCCACCGTGACCGACAAGAACGGCAGGTTGCTGTACGTGACCGACACCCGGACGGAACTCCCCAGCGGGAGCCGTACTGTGCTAGACGTGAAGGTGGTCAGGGTTCGCTGAGCAGGGGGAAAAGGGCTAAGGCTTACCGCTCAATTCGCCGTTTCAGCCAGTAAAAACTGTCTTTGGGCGTGCGCTCCTGTGTCTCGAAGTCCACGTACACCAGCCCGAACCGCTGCGAGTAGCCCTCGGCCCATTCAAAGTTGTCCATCAGGCTCCACGCGAAGTAGCCGCGCACATCGGTTCCCTGCGCTATGGCGGTGGCAACGGCGTCCAGATGGGCCTCGTGGTAGCGGCTACGGGCCTCGTCGCGCACCCGGCCATCTATCAAGACATCGGGCTGAGAGCAGCCACTTTCGGTAACGTAGAGGGGCGGGCAATCGTCGCCGTAGCGGGCCTTCAGGTCGGTCAGCGTTTGCGTCAGCGCTTCGGGCACCACCGACCAGCCGAAGTTGGTGCGCTCGCGGCCCGGCACACCTTCCACCTTGGCCCCAAACGGTGACTGCGGATCGGCGGTGACATGATCGGGCTGATAGTAATTGACGCCCAAAAAGTCCAGCGGCGCGGCAATGGTGGCGAGGTCACCCGATTGGATCAGGTTCAGGGCTTGGGGTGCGTGCGTATTCACCAGTTCCAGCACCACCGCCGGGTATTCGCCGCACAGGAGGGGATCGGTAAAGAGGTGGTTGTGCAGCGCGTCCAGTTGCGCCGCCGCCCCATGATCGGCATCACGGTCTGTGGCGGGCCAGGCGGGGGCGTAGTTGTTGGCGATGCCCACCTGCCGCGCCCCGGCCTCCCGCAGGGCACGCACCGCCATGCCGTGCGCCAACAACTGATGGTGCGCCGAAGCGAAGCCGCCCGCCAGCCCCAACTGATGCCCCGGCGCGTGCATGCCCAGCATGTAGCCCAGCGCCATGACCACGAAGGGTTCATTCAGGGTCATGAATCCGGCGGCGCGGTCGGCCAGTTTTTCGCCTACTACAAAGGCATAGTCTTCAAATCGGTGGGCGGTATCGCGGTTCAGCCAGCCGCCGTTGTCTTCCAGGGGTTGCGGCAAATCCCAGTGGAACAGCGTGGGCCAGGGTTGAATGCCCGCGTTCAGGAGTTCGTCGGTCAGGGCGTCGTAAAAGGCCAGTCCCGCCGCGTTGGTGCGCCCCTTGCCTTCTGGCTGCACCCTCGGCCAGGCAATGCTAAAGCGGTAGGCCGTGAGGCCCAATTCCTTCATCAGCGCCACGTCTTCCTTGTAGCGGTGGAAATGGTCGCAGGCCACGTCGCCCGTATCGCCGTTCTTGATCCGGCCCGCCGTGTGGGAAAAATTGTCCCAGACGCTTGCGCCGCGCCCGCCTTCCTGCACGCCGCCCTCGATCTGATAGGCCGCTGTCGCCGCTCCCCACACGAATCCCGCCGGAAGATCGCTCATGGAGTTCAGGGTAGCGCGGGGAGCAGGGGAATGAAAAACCGCCCACTGAAGGGCGGCGATTCTGTCTAGTGCGGTGTTCTTTCGGCTCAGAGCAGTTCTCCGAATTACGTGATCAGAGAAAAGACTTCTGATCACTCCATTCTCCGTCCTGCTCGGTAAAATTCACTCGCTCCGCTCGGTCATTATTATGACAAATGCTCTAGGCTTCCCGCTGCCCCGTCACCCAGTACCGCACGCGCTCGGCGATGTTTTCCATGTGATCGCCCACGCGCTCCAGGCTGCGGCCCACGCGCATCAGCATCAGGGCCTTGGAAATGTTGCGTGGGTCTTCCAGCATGTAGGTCACCAGTTCGCGCTGAATCTGCTCGTACAGGTCGTCTACCTCGTCGTCCATGCCAATCGTCGCTTCGGCGCGGGTCACGTCGCGGTCTGCGAGGGCAGTGCGGAGATTCTGGCTCATTTCGCCGAGGCGTTCCAGCATCCGGGCCAGATTCACGTAGCGTTTGAGGGCCGGAGCCTGCGCCAATTCTGAGCCGTCTTTGGCAACGTGGACGGTGTAATCGCCCATGCGTTCTATGTCGCTCAGGCTTTTCAGGATCAGGGCCACCATCCGCAGGTCGCGGGCCACCGGCTGATGCAGCGCGATGATCCGCAGGCATTCGGCCTCGATCTGGGCTTCCTGCGCGTCTACTTCCCGGTCTAGAGCGCGAATTTCCTCCAGGCGCTCGGTGCGCTCGTGCAGCAGGATGTCGGCGGCTATAGGCAACATACGTTCGACCGTGCCCAACATGTTCAGTGCGCCGTTCAGCACAGCACGGAGATCGGATTCGAGGGCTTCACGCATAGGGCACTCCTGAAGAACAGTCCGGGGGAGCCGGAACAGTGGTGAACTAGAACAAGGGGAAAGATGGACACAGCGGGGGCGAGTCAGAGGCGAGACTGCACGCCGTATGAGAGAAAACTTACCATCTGGCGGGGCGGTTGCGGGTCAGGGCCACGTCAGCCATACCGACCAGGTCGGTTCAGCCGATGCCTGCCACCCCCGGCAGCGTAAAGCAAAAAGCATTCTGCTGGCCTTCGCGCTCGGCCCACGCCTGACCGCCCCAGCCATGCACAATGCTACGCACGATATACAGCCCCATGCCGCTGCCCTGCCCGGTGGCTCCCTGCCCGCGTGTGTGGGCGCGAAACAGGTTCTCGGAATCCGAAATGGCGGGGCCGTGATCCAGCACCGCCACCTCTATCCAGGTGCCGCGCTCGGCAGTCCGGACATGAATGGGCTGCCCGTCGGGGCCGTATTTCAGGGCGTTCTCGATCAGATTCAGCAGGACTTGCAAGAGCTTGTCGGGATCGGCCCGCACCAGATGGTCTTGCCCAAAGGTCAGGGTGGCCTGCCGCGCCAAGAGGTCGGTTCCCAGCAGGCGTTCGGCGCGGGCAAAGGCCTCGGCCAGCGGCAGGGTGCGGGCGCGGGTGGGCCGGAAGCCTACCGCGAGATCTTCCACCAGCCGGGCCAATCGCTCTGTTTCCTGCAACCCTTGCCGCACAAAATTCTGGGCGAGGTCGGTGGGCATGTCGTATTCCAGCGCCTCCAGCACACCGCGCAGGGCAGCCACCGGGGTACGGAATTCGTGCGACAGGACGGCGGTGGCCTCGCGCAATTCGGCTTCGCGGCGGCGGTGGTCGGTCACGTCCTCCACGATCAGGGCGCTATGAATGCCGTCGCGGGTGGCGGTGCAGCGCAGGGTGCGCCCACTGACCTCCAGTTCCATCTCGCCGCCGCGCTCTGCCAGGGCTTCCAGCGTGTGCCGCCGCACGATTTCCAACACCGGGCGTCCGGCGGCGCGGTCTTGCGGCACGCCCCACAACCGGGCGGCGGCGGCATTCACGCGGGTCACGCTGCCCGATTCGATCAGCAGCACGGCCTGCGGGAGGGCGTCCAGCCAAGCGCCCTGTACGGGATCGCCCTGTGCAGAATTACCCTGTGTGGCGGGGGCCTGCGGGGTCATGGGGCGTCTGTCCATGGGCGCATCCGGTAGCCTTTGCCACGCACCGTTTCCAAAAAGTCGGGCCGGGTGGGATCGTCGCCCAGATGCGCCCGCAACTGCGTCACATGCTGATCCACCGTGCGCTCTCCGCCCAGGAAATCCGCGCCCCATACGCGATCCAGCAGTTCAGTGCGCGAGTAGACCCGGCCCGCGTGCTGCGTCAGGAAGGCCAGCAGATCGAACTCGCGGCGAGTCAGGTTCAGGCGTTTGCCACCCATCCGGGCCTCAGCGGCGCTGATGTCCACGGTCAGCGGGCCGTTGGTCAGGGTCTGGGGCGTATCGGGCAGGGTGCGGCGCAGCAGGGCACGCACCCGCGCCACCAATTCTGCGGCGCTGAAGGGTTTGGTCAGGTAATCGTCTGCTCCCGATTCCAGCCCCTCCACCCGTTCGGCTTCGGCGGCGCGGGCGGTGAGCATCAGCACGGGCAGGCGGCGCAGTTCGGGGTCGCCCCTGAGCCGCCGCAGGAATCCCAGCCCGCTTTCTCCCGGCAGCATCCAGTCCAGCACCAGGGCGTCGGCCTGCGCCAGCGCCTCTTCGGTACCGCGTGTGGATTCAAAAGCTGTGACGCGCAGGCCTGCCCGTTCCAGATGAAAGCGCAGCACGTCGCGCACCGTGCCCTCATCTTCAATTACAACCACGTGGCTCATTGCCCTCATTCTGCCGTGTCAGGTCAGGCGGGTGTCAGGTCGGGCGATTTGTACGGGTATCAGGGTGGTCTAAGGATCAAAGGTCTGAGGAACAGCACAACCCACGACACCACCCCAAATCGTCCCCGCCCAACTCCGTGTGAGGCCGTCATCCGCGCAGCGGGTGGGCCAATTCCAGTTCAAAGACGGCTGGCGATTCCGCTTCAGATGAGCGATCGAGCCGACTCAAAACACGACAAGATGAATCCTCCTCAGCGGAGCGACCACTCCCCTGACCCCTTTGGGGCGGGGGCTGGCGGGTGGGGGAATCCAACCTGGGAGAAGGCAAGAAAACTAAATAAGAATGGATGCGTAAGCTTGAGCAGGAGTTCTGCCTTTCTCCAAGCCTAAGTCCACGCCAAGCACCAAAATAGCCCGCACGCCCACACCACCCCAACCGAGGGCCATGCAGGCGCACAGGCCAATATTTCTTGTTCTAACTCAGATCAGCAGTTACTCGGCCTGAGCAGAGTCGATAGAGTCGGCCTGCGTAGTTGCCGTCACGTTGGCTTCGGGGTCGCGGGGCGCTTCGGCAAATTCCAGCTTGCGGGCGTCGCTCCACAGGCCCTCGAGGTCGTAATACTCGCGGGCGTCTTTGGTCATAATATGCACCACGATGCCGCCGCCAAAGGCCAGCAGCAACCAGCGTTCGCTGGGGCCTTCGACGCTGGGGCGGGGCAGGCCAGATTCCTGCGCCTTCTGACGCACGTTTTCCTGAATGGCGTTGAGCTGCAACCCCGCGCTGGCGGTGCAGATGATGAAGTATTCGAGGGTGGAAGACACGTCGGTCAGGTCGAGGACGACGACATCTTCGGCGCGGCGTTCGCGGGCGGCGTCCACGATGGCGCGGAGTTGGTTCTGGACGGTCTGTGCAGATTGCTGTGATGCTGGATTCATTGGGTTCTCCGTGATGCTGTGTGCCGCCAGTTGGGACACAGGGCCTAGCTAATGGACTTCAGTCTAATTTACTCCGGTCTGACCTTCGCCGCTCTGATCCATTCCCTCCAGATCGGTAGTGGAATCGGGGCTGATCAGTGCGGGGCCATCCGGAGCAGTGCCATCCGGGTACGCATTCAGTGCCGCGAGGGTGTCGCGGGCGTCCGTTCCCAGCAGAATACCGATTTCTCCAGCCCCTACGGGGAAACGCTCACCTTGCAGGCGGGGGAGGCCTAGGGTATCGGCGAGTTCGCTGGCGGCCCGTACGTCGCTGCCCGTAAAGACCTGACTGGCTTCGGGGCTGGCTGGCACGGCTTCGGAGGTCACGGAGGTGTAGTCCAGCGCCGCCAAAGCTTGGGCCAATCGGGGGCCAAGTGCAGCTCCGCTGGCATCCTCTATTCGGATGCTGACTGGGCGTGCAGTCCCCGCACCTGCCAAGTTCGGCGCAGTATTGCCCCAGACCTCGGCCAACCTTTCGCGGTTCACGGCCAGATTGAACGAGCCGCGAATGTCATCGGTGGGCAGGGTGGCAAAAGTCAGCTTGAGCTGGGGCAGATACGGCAGCAGGGTGGGCAAGAGGTTGGGGTCGGCGTTGGTTTCTACGCCATTGCCGACACCGCCCAGAATAGTGGGCAGGGCCGCCAGCCCTTTGGCCGATTTCAGGCGCGAGGCCAGTTGCGTGAGGGCCTGCTTCTGGTGATCTATGCGGCCCCAGTCGTCGCCAAAGCCTTTGCGGACGCGCAGGAACAGTACCGCCGTCGCGCCGTCCAGGTGATGGTTTCCGGCGTCCAGCTTCAGGTTCACGCCCGCCGCCTGATCCACCCACTCGATGCCGCCCTTCGGCACAGTCACGTCCAGACCGCCCAGCGCGTCTATCACGCGGGCCACGTAGTCGGTTCGCACGATCACGTGGGCGTCTACCCGCTCGCCCGTAATTTCCTCTACAGCGCGGGTCAGACCCTCCGGCCCCCCCGACCAGTAGCGGCTGTTCACCTTCTGGGCGGCAGGAGATCCCCGGTAGTCGTACTCGCCCACGTTGGTGTCGCGGGGAATGCTCAGCACACTGACCCGCCCGGCGTCCACTTTCACCAGCATCAGGGTGTCAGTGTTGGGCGGCTGAATAATGCCCGTGCGCTGCTCCTGATCTTTGCAGGGCTGGCGGTAATAGCAGTACACGATGTCGCGGCCTGCCAGCAGCAACGTAAAGTGCGGCGCACTGCCCGCCATCAGCGCACTCGCCGGAGTAGACGCGCCCGGCGCACTGAGTACCGCCATACCGCCCAGTGCTAAAGCCGCCAACGACAGGCCGAAGGCTTGCAGCGCCCTCAGACGCGCCAACGGGCGGGGATTGGCAGCAGCGTCGGGCAGAAGATTAGGCGGTAACAAACTCACGTCCCACAGCATAGCCAGCAGGTACGAGGGGCGCTGTCAGGGATACGGCGCAAGGCAGGGTGGTCGTCACACTCACAGGGCCGCACTCACGAAGCGGGGCGACTGCGGCGCAGTGAAAGCCGGGGGGCCGGGGAATCGGCAGTTGGGATGCTCTCAGAAGGAACGCTGTGACAAGCAGAATTCCCGTGATCTACCCGCACCAGCGGCAGCGCGTAGTAGGCCTGCAAAGTACGCGGGTGAACCTGAATGCCGCGCCCCTGAAGGTAGGTGACCTTGGAGGCGATGGCCCGGTGCAGGGCGGCGTCCAGATCACGTAGGGCCAGTTCGCGGATGTCCTCGTTTACACCGCGTCCAGGTTCCGAGACATCGGCCACGTACACGCAGGCCGACACCAGATTCCCGCCACGTGGCCCAGTGGTGTGGTCTTCTACGGCTTCCAGCACCACCGGGTCACGGTAACCCCAGCGTTCCAGCAGGGTGCGGGCGGCGCGTCCATGTAGGGCCAGCGGGTGGGCGGCGTCTATGGGGTGTTCGGGCGGCGCAAGGCGCAGGAGTTCGGCGTCGGGAAGGTCACGGGCAATATCGTGCAGGATGCCTGCAGCATAAGCACGCGATTCGTCGAGGCCGTTGGCACAGGCAATCTGGCAGGCGAGTTCTGCAACGCGCAGGACGTGCTGGTAACGCTTGGGGCGTACCATCAGGCGAACGCGGTCTTCCCACCCGACCAGATCGGCGAGGGGGTGACGCGGTTGGGGCAGTGCGGCAATCATGCGCGCATGTGGACAAGGCTCCACACCATAGAGGCGAGTATACGCCACGCTTGTGTGTCCAAGCTGACGCAAAATATGGAATCGGTTCCAACTGGGTCGGGTTTTTGGGAATGGCGTTGGGTCAACAGGTTACCGGGGTGGCTGGTCTAAGGGGCGAAGGTCTAAGGTGTTTGGGCGGGGGTGCTGCGGAACTGCCCGCTGATGCTCATTCACCCACTCTCCCCTGGCGCGAGGGGTGAATGAGCGCCAACGATTGCCTTTCTCAGATCCTAGACCCTTAGACTTGCCCTTCCCCACTCAAGGCGCATCCCCATTCCCCGTACCACTCGCAGGAGGACGGGCGGCCGGAGTCGCCACCACCCGCTCCACGGTCAGGCGCACGCTGACTTCTTCTAGCGCCTGTGCGCCCGCCGGAATCCGTAGGGCCACGGGCGCGGTGTAGGTGCCCACGCGGTAGGTCACAGTTCCCGCCGCCTCGCGCAGTCGCCCCAGCAGTTCGGGGGCGGCCACCACGCGCACAGTACTGGGCTGCACGCTGACTGCCGTAACCCGCAGACCTGCCGGGGGGTCGTTCAGGACGACGCGCAGGCTTTTCACAGGCAATTCTCCGGTATCGATTCGGCGCACGGTCACGCTGGCGGGGCTGGTCTGCACGCCCTCTACCGGATCGCCGTTCTCGTCCAGGGCGATCAGTTTCACTTCACTGGCTTCTCCGGGCAGCAGGGGCGCGGGGCTGGTGATCAGGCGGCGCACGGTGGCGACCACGCGCCCCGCACCGCTCACGGTGGCCTGTGCGGGGGCCACCTCATAGCGCAGCAGGCTGGTATCGGACGGAGAAGCCACGCTGAGGGTCACGGCCAACGTGCGGGTCAGTTGCGCGTCGACAAAGCCCTGCACCCGCTCTGGCGCTTGCCTCCGCAGGGTGGTTCCGCCCGGCACCTGCACGGCCACCGGGCGGTTGAAGCTGCCTTCGGGCACGCCCGTCACGTCTACTACGGCTTCAATCGTTTCGCCGCTCAGTTCGCGCAGGCGTTCGGGGCGGCCCGACAGCGTCACGCGCACGGTGCTGGGGTTCAGGTCGCTGGTGGCGCGGCGGGTGCGGCCCCCGGTGGTGTCGCGCACGGTCACGGGCACGTCGAAGCCCTGCTCCACGTTGGCGCGGCGATCCGCAGTCGCCACGAACCACAGCGTCAGGGCCACCACCAACGACAGCACTTTGGGCAGCAGGTTGTGAACGATCCGGCCCCATACGTAGCGCGGCCTGAGCCAGCGCTGGGCCGCGCCCCACAGGCCGCCGTCATGCCCGCTGCCGCCGCTCACGCCCGCTCCGGGTTCATGCTCTCTCCGGCGGGAGAATTTCTTCTGGTTCAGGTGGCCCCTGATCCTTGCGGTTCCTTGGGGGCGAATCGGGTTGATCGTAGACCAGCGCCCGCAATTGCTCGCGGAGTTCGGTGCCGTTCAGGTCTGGCCCCAAGCGGCCTCCCAGCGCAATTCTCATGCTGCCGCGTTCCTCGCTGGCAATCAACACCACCGCGTCGGTCAGTTCCGACAGCCCTATGGCGGCGCGGTGGCGCGTGCCGTAGCGCCTGTAGGTGCCGTCTCCGGCCTGTAGGGGAAACAGGCAACCCGCCGCCACCACCCGCGGCCCCTGCACGATCACGCCGCCGTCGTGCAGGGGGGCATTGCGGGCAAACAGGGCTTCCAAAAAAGGCACACTGACCACCGCATCGAGCCGCACGCCTGTATCGGCGTATTCGCCCAGCGGCGTGCGTCGTTCTATGGCGATCAAGGCCCCGGTTTTGCGCTCTGCAAGGCGTTCCAGCGCCCGTGCAAGGTCTTGCAGAGCGGCCCCGCCGCTGGCTTCCCGGCCTCTGGGCCGCCCCACCCGCTCCAGTGCGCCGCGCAATTCCGGCTGAAACAGCACGATCAGGGCGAACAGACCCACCGTACCCGCCCGCCCCAGCAGATAACTGAGGGTGGTGAGGCCAAGCAGTTGGGCCGCCACCCATACGCCCGCAAACACCAGAATGCCGCGCACCACGTTCACGGCCCGCGTGCCCACCACCAGCATGTAGGCCTGATACACCAGAAACGTGACCAGACCGATGTCCAGCACATCACGGGCACTCAGAGAACCGAGGGGCGGCACGGGCGTTGACAACTCCTTCCCGCCGCAGCACGACAACGCGGCTGGGCGGCACGGCACCTACTATACAAGCCTGCACCGTACACGCCCCCGCTGCGCTGCCGAGGCTGTGTTGGCTGAGTACGGGCAGGCTGTCAAACTAGATGCTGAGGCACCGGATGTGAAGGCGCAGGCCCACGCGCCTCTACAAGCTTCAGAATGGATCCCACTGCCAGCTGTTCTGGTCAAACCTGTCTGAGCAAACCCATCTGATCAACGTGGCCGAATCAAACCAACTGCCGAGTTAAACGTCTGAACGTGAGGAAGTTTGAATTGCAGGCTTATGGGACGTACCAGCCTTAATCTTTATCTTCTGCTTCTCTTTAGTTTTGACCGGTACGATACAGAGGGGTAGGCTAGACTGCCCGCCATGATGCGTCTAGCCATTCTCGCGGACCTGCACGCCAACCTGGCGGCAACATTAGCGGTCCACGCGGACGTGCAGCGGCGCGGTATTTCTGAAGTGTGGGTATTAGGAGACTTGGTGGGCAAGGGCCCGCGCCCAAAGGAAGTGGTGGAGTGGACAGAGGCCCACGCCTCGCGCGTGATTCAGGGCAACTGGGACGCAAGGGTGGCGGGGGCCACCAACCGCCCGCAAGACCTGTGGCCGCGCAGCCGCCTCACGCCGGGGCAACTGTCTTACCTTGGAGCATTGCCCTACGGCATAGAGGAACAGTTTAGCGGCGCGTGGTGGCGGTTCGTGCATGCCAGCAGCCGGGGCCTGTTTCACCGCCTGTACCCTCACAGCAGCCTTGCCGAGCAACTGGACGCCTTTTTACCCAACAGCCAGTATGGACTGGCCCAACACGCCGACGCCCTCGTGTACGCCGATGTGCATGAAGCCCTGATGCTGGATGTGGAAGGCCGCCCGCTGATCAACTGCGGCAGTGTGGGCAACCCGCTGGACAGCACTCTCCCCTGCTACCTGATTCTGGAATTCGACCCCCACAGTCCGGCCCACAGCGCAACTTTTGTGCGCCTGACCTATGACCGGGATGAAGAAATTGGAGCTGCAGAGGCCAGCGGCATGCCCTTTACACGGGAGTACATAGCCGAGCTGCTGACCGGGGCATACCAGAAACGGCGGGCGAGAACGGGGGAGTAGGGGAAAGTAAAACCGCTCTGACCCCAACTGAGGCCAGAGCGGAACACTCCTGCTGTGGCTTAGGCCTGCAATTCGCCCTTTTCGCGCATGGCCTGAGTCAGTTTGGCGGGTTCAAACAGGTTGGCCTCTGCGCCGTAGCGGGCCTTGACGGCACGCTGCACCAGCCATATGGCGGCAAACACGCCCACCAAGCTGAGTACCAACGAGGGCACCCGCATCAGCGCATTCACCTCGGCAATCTGGCCGTTAAAGGCGTCCGAGCCGAATTTGGCGACCACCCGCTGATAGTTCACGACGCTGTTGATGACGCCGCCAATCAGGTCGAACACGGCAAATACGACGGTGCCCAGCGCCAAGCCCTTGTGAACCGCAGGGTCGCGCATGGCCTGCTGCGTGGCGGCGCGGTGTTCGGGCGTTTCTCCGATGCTGCTGGCATCCAGAAACACGCGGAACAGGGGCACACTGGTAGCCGCCGAAATGAGGAACAGAATGCCGGTGAGGTAAGAGCGGGCGCTGTCTTTGATGGCGTACCAGAACCCATCGACGTACCAGAAGGCCAACGCGCCGCTGAAGATTGCGCCCGCCCCGCCAATGAGGGCCACCGGGCTGACGTTACGGTTGACCAGCAAATCCCACAGCACATAGACCACCGGGATCAGGGCGGCCAGCAAGTAGGCACGGACGTTACCGGTGGTGCCGCCGCCAAACACCGTATCGGCCACGCTGACGCCGCTGCCCAGAATATTAGGACTCAGAATCAGGATCGGAATAACCAGCGTAAACACCAGATCCCACACGGTTTTGGGCACCCGCGCCCGCGCTTTGGGGGTCACAGCGGGTGAAGAAGTAGGGTCAGACATGGGACGCATTCTCTCATCTCCGGATGAGGGGCGGCGAGAGGAATCTGACCCCCGCAGGGTGATGAGGTGGGGGATGAAGTGGAGTGATGGCCTGGGCTGAGGGCCTGCGTTGCTGCGGCTGCGGCTTGGATCAGTTGCCCGAATTACAGCGTCAGATAGCAGCGCCCGAAGTAAGACTCCTGACGCTTGACCTTCTCCCCACTGCTTCCTGAAATTCACTCCGTTCGGTCAAAAACCAGGAACACTGTCGGCAACTGCTCCAAGCCTGTCCACTGACCCACATTCATGCTGCCTCGCCCAGAGCTTCAGGGTCGGAGGTGATTGCCCTACGCGGCGCGTTCGCTGCGTTCGGCCTGCACCAGCACGCGCAGGAGCGCACCCAGAGGATCCAGAGCGCGGGCAGAAGCTATGATCATGCCGCCGTGCAGACTAGCCTCGTAGACGCTATGATCGCCGTTTTCATCGAATTCGTTGGCAAGTTCTAGGCGCACCCGGTGGTTGCGACGGGCGGCCCAGTGCATCAGGTGCAGCAGCAAGTTGGGAGCGTCACCGCGCAGCCACTGAATATCTTGCGTGCCGTGCGCCACCGACATATGAATCCGGGGTTGATCGGGAAGACCACTATCTAAAATGCTGCGGTGTCCGGCATAAAAGTTTTCACTGCCTGTTGCAGCCACGCGGTGCAGTGCGCCCATATCCGGGGCGGCAAGGGCGCGCAAATCAGGAAGGAGCATGTCCACAAGAGGCATGGTGTCAGGCAGAGGGAAGGGCGGCTGTGAAATTTCTCACCTTTCGAACTATCCCCAGATCAAAAAGCAGTTTTTATACCGTCTTAAGAAACCAATCGGTCACAAAATTGGAGGGAGGTCTAACTCTTGTCGAGATTCGTCCCACCGTCCTACTACAACTAGGGAGAGGCCCCGTTGATGACTGCGCCTCCCCCACCGGGATGTCCTCTGTGGCAAAGTTTAGGGCTTGAGTTTAATGACTGCGCTTAAGGACTGCCGGGTTGCACGCGGTCTTGAGACAGCATCGGAGCGCCGTCCAGCGCCTTGACGCCCAGATTCAGCAGTTCGTCTCGGCCCTCGGTCAGCAGGCGAATATCGGCCTCATCCTGCTCGTCGGCAATATCGGGGGTCAGGCGGGTGGGATACGGCGTGCCGTCGGGCTTGGCGTAATTCAGAATGGTCAGTTGCAGCGCGGCGTCTTCTCCGACCGGAAACACACGGGTCGCAGTGTTGCCCACGCCCGCCGTCACTTCGCCCAGCACCGGGCCACGCGCCGCATTCTGGATCTCAAAGGCAAAGAATTCACTGCACGAGGCGCTGCCGCCATCGACCAGCACCGACAGCGGCCCCGTCCACAGTTGCGGATTGGTGACGATGCCGCTCGTTCGGCCTGCCTCGACCCGCGCTCCCCGGCTGACCAGCGTGCGGCTGTTGCCCTCGGCGCTGCGGGCCACCCGCGTAAAGCTGGGCACAAAGGCACTGACCGCGCCGTCGCACTCGCTGAGGCTACCGCCGCCGTTGCCGCGCAAATCTACGATAATGCCCCGCACGCCCCGCGCCCGCGCCTGCGCCACCAGATCATGTACGCCCTGCGCCACACCCCCGCCCGAAATAAAGGTGGGAATCCGCAGCACGGCCACATCCTCGGCACCAGTAGGCGAGGCGACGTAGCTGATGCGCGGGAGGTCGCGGGTGCTACTTTCCTGCGAGGTCAGATCGACTGTGCGCGCCACGCCGCGTGTGGTGACGCCCAGATTGATGGGCCGCCCCGCCTCCCGGGCGGCCCGGAGTGCGTCGTAGGTGTAAGGCTGGCCGTCGATGGTGGTCAGAACGTCGCCGCGCAGCAGTCCGGCGGCCTCGGCCACACTGTTGGGCACGACTTCCAGCACCACCCGCTGTTGCCCATCCAGCAGCGCCAGTTTCACGCCAAATTGCCTGCGGTTGCCGCCTGTGGCACTCGCCACAAATTCCTCAAAATCTTCAGGGTTCTGAAAAAAGGTGTGTTCATCGTCCAGCGCCGTCAGTTCGGCCTCTATGACCGGATAGGCTTTTTCGGCGGCGCAGTCAGTCGGCGTGGGCGCACACACGGCGTCCAGCCTCGTCTGATAGTCACGGTTCAGGCCCTCACGGTCTACGGTAGACAGGCCGCCATACGAGTTTTGCAGCAGGCGGTTAACCTGATCGAACACCGCCTGCGCGGGCGACACTGCGGCAGCCGAGGCCCCGGAAGACTGCCCCACAGAGCGGCCCACTCCGGGCTGGGCCAGCGCAGGCAAACTGAACATCAGCGATAAGGAGAACGAGAGCTTGAGAGCGGGAGACAGCGCCGACCTGATGGCGCGTGGGGAACGGCGCTGCGGAGTCTTCATATTGACCCTCATTCTGCTCTGAACAGATGGGAAACAGGTGGGAAACAATCCCCGCTCAGATTACAAAAAACCCGTGTGATTCGGTACTTTTGGGGGGCCGTAGCTTCTGACTGAGCCCTCTGGCGGTGACCCGGTGCCTATCCCCAAAAATCTGTTTAGGACAGCGGGCGGTGTTGGTACAACTCCACCATGCGGCGCAGGAACCGCAGGCCCGGTGTGAGGCTGCTGTGCTGCACCCATTCGTCTTCGCGGTGGGCATTGCCGCCCCGGTACACGCCCACCGCAATGGCGGGCAAATCGTGTGGGACGGCGGCGTTGGCATCGGTGCTGCTGGAGGCGAGGCGCAAATCCATGCGGCCTTCGCGGGCGGCTTCGTGGGCCATGTCCAGCAGCGGGCCAGAGCGCAGGTCGCCGCCCGGACGGTCTCCGACACGCTCCAGACGCACATTCACGCCCGCTTCCCGCGCCGCGCTGTGCAGCACGCCCTGAGCGCGGCTATCGAGTTCGGCCAGAGCTTTGGCATCCAGCGAGCGCAAGTCAAGGAGCAGTTCGGCGCTTCCGGCAATAGAATTGACGCTGTTGCCGCCCGACGCGAGGCCCACATTCAAGGTGGTGCGCGGTGTATTGGGACGGTGCAGGGCATACAGGGCCGCAATGGCAATCCCCAACGCGTGCAGCGCACTCGGAGCCTGATCGCCCCAGGAATGGCCCCCCGGCCCAATAAACGTGGCCCGGTAGCGCCGCACGCCCACCGCCCGCGTGACCGCGATGCCCAGATACCCGTCTACCGCCACAAACGCACCCAACGAGGCCCGGTGCCTGGCAAGCAGATGCTTCGCGCCGCGCAGGTCGCCCAGCCCTTCTTCTCCCACGTTGGCTGCCACCCAGAGGGGCCGCCGCAGGGCCACCGGTTGCGCCGCGTAGCCTGCCAAGAGCGCCGTGACTACCGCGAGACTGGCGCTGTTGTCGCCCACGCCCGGCCCCACCAGCCGCGTTTTTTCGTCGCGCACGGTGACATCGGTTCCTGCCGCGAACACCGTGTCCAGGTGGGCCGCCAGCAGCAGCGCGGGCTTTCCCTCGGTGCCGGGGGGCGTGATGCGGGTCAGCACGTTGCCCACCTCGTCGCGCTCGCAGGCAAACCCCAATTCTTCCCAGAGGTGAGTCATCAGATCAGCACGCGCCCCCTCCTCGAATGTGGGGGCAGGCGTCTGCGCTATGCGCGGGAGGTACGACAGAGGCATTAGGGGCGATTCTAGCGGGTGCAGGCCGGGAAACAGTAAGGCGCGTGGTCAGGCGTTGGGCGATGCTTTAGGTCTGGGCTGGAAAGTGAACTTCTCCGGGCCACCTCTGCTACGCAACTCTGCGAGTCCTCTTATAAGGGAGGCAAAAGCAGGGGGCAAAAAGCTTTTATTCCCCACCTCTTGGGGGGCGTCGCGCTAGCAACGGGGGGTTCACCTTCCAACCCCAAGTAAAACCCCCAACCTGTGTGGTTGGGGGAGGGATTTTAGATTCTCAGCGGCGCAGCATCTTGCTGCCGATCATGGCGGCGAGGCCCACCAGTCCGGCTTTTACCATCGGGTTGCCCAGCATGCCGCCCTGACCAAATGCAGCTTCCAGGGGGCTGCGGCCATCCTGAGCAGGAGCCTGAGCCGTGCGGGTAAACGCGTCGGCGAGGTCGTTGGGATCGTCGGCCCGCACGCTCTGCACGGGGTTGGCGCTACTCTGCACAATCGCGTCGCCCATCTGCTGACGCTGATCGGGGGACATCTGGGTCATGTAGCCCCGCAGCAACTCGTCGCGCTCCTGTGGGGAGGCGGTCTGCAGGTAGTCCTGAATGTAGGCGGCGGCTTCCTGCGGGCTGACCACGCCGTCGGCGTTGGTGTCGCGGGGATCCAGGCGGGCCATCTGCTCGTGACGGTCTTTTTGTTGAAAGAACATGGTGAAACCTCCTGAGGAAGTGCGGCGGCGTGGTCGGCAGGTTGCCGAGCGGCACGGCACCGACAAACTGTGTGCGCTCCTTACGCTACGGAGCCGCCCGGTCAAATGGGTGAGGAGACACTAAGTACAGGCTTTACAACGCCTGAACCTCGCGTTGGGTGGGCCGGGTCACAGGGGACGCACTGGCTCCGGTTCCCGACTCATCGCGCAGACACCGGAGAGCCGTCATCTGCGCCAGCCCCCGCCATGAACGGCCTCGCCTGAGCAGGCCACTCCTCCCCTCCGTGTTGCCACCCGCTCCGCTCGTCTTCGACTCATCGCAATCCGCAGCAAGAGGGACAATTCGGTGGTCTGCACGGCGCTAGATTGACAGGCGTATGCGTTCTCTCGTCCTAATCGGTCATGGTTCCCACCTCAACGGCGAGTCGGCGGGCGCGGTCTACCGGTACGCCGAGCTGATTCGCGAGCGCGGCCTCTTTGATGAAGTGGTGGAAGGGTACTGGAAAGAAGAACCCTCGCTGCGGCAAGTGCTAAAAACCACCGCCAGCACGGATGTCACCGTCATTCCCATGTTTATCAGCGAGGGGTATTTTACCGAAACGGTCATTCCCCGCGAAATGGGCCTGGGCCATCAGGGGCCAGTGCCGCCAGAAGGCGTGGCCCGCGTGCTGGGCGGCAAAACGGTGCGCTATACCCTGCCCTACGGCGTGCATTCCAGCATGGCCGACGTGATTCTGGAGCGGGCGCGGGAAGCCCTGCCCGATCTGGGAGAGGAAGGCACGCCGCCCACAGCTTTGGTGGTGCTGGGCCACGGCACGACCCGCAATGAAAACAGTAACCGCGTGGTGTACGAGAACGCCGAGCGGCTGCGCCATAGTGGGCTTTTTTCGGAGGTGGAAGCCCTGTTCCTCGATGAAGACCCCAAAGTCGGCTTGTGGCCGGAGCGGGTGCGTGCGCCGCGTGTGGTGGTCGTGCCCTTCTTTGCCTCCGAGGGCTGGCACACGCTGGAAACCATCCCCGAAGATATGGGCCTGACCGGGGCCGTGACCGAATTCCCAGACAACCCGCACGGCCCGCAAACCGTGCATTACGCCCGCCCGGTAGGAACCCACGCCCGGATTGCCGAGGTGATTTTGCAACTGGCCGAGGAAGCACGCGGTACGGGCGGGCGGGGCGGCGACGAAGACCGGCTGCACGCCCAGGCCTGGGCCGCCTTTATGACGATGGCGCGGCGTGGAATGCGCGTGGGCGAGGTGATGATTACGCCGCAACTGGGCATGTTCGAGGTCCGCCACGCGCTGGACGAGGGCATTCCCGGCGGTGACCTGACCACCACTGTGACGCCCGAAGGCCTGCGCGACCAGACCCGCCGCGACGAGGGCGGCCACCACCGCCCAGTGCATACCCTGCGTAATTTGCCGCGTGGCTGGCGGGCCGTCCTGAGTGAAGCCGACCTGCCCCGCGCCATGCACGCGCTGTATCCGGCTATTGTGGAAGAAGGCTACGCGCACCAGCAACACGCCCTGCGGGCCACGCCCTGGGCCACCACCGCCCGCCGCCAGACCGGGATTTACGCCAAGGTGCAAAAGGCCACGCCCGAACAGGTCGAACACGTAGCCGAGGACGTGTGCAGCGGTTGCCTCCGCACGCGCCTGTGGGCTTCCGAACAGTTGCCGCGCACCTTCTTTGACGGCGTACCGGGCGCCATTCCGTGCGCCGAAGCCTGCACCTATCTGGTGGCCGAAGTGCGCGAGGAAGTAAGCGGCAAGCGGGGGAGCGGGTCAGGGCATAGCCACTGAGCAGGGATAGACCGAAACTGTTGTCAGGACTGTAGAGGAGAGGCGCTGAGGAATTGGCCCTCTCCTCTACAGGTTTTAGCCCAACTCGTGGTACTGGCCCCGGAAGTACACCAAGGGGTCGTCGTCGGTGTAACGGGCATATTCCACGAATCCCAGGTACAACGTATGATCGCCCGCCACGATGACTTCATGTTTGCGGCACACCAACTGGGCAATACAGCCGCCGATCAGGGGCAGGCCTTCATGCTCGAACCAGGGCACGCTTTCCTCGGGGCCGGGCCGTCCGGCAAAGTGGTCGGAGAGATGGCGCTGCGTGCTGCTGAGCAGGTTCACGCCGAAGCGGGTGGTTTCGGGGCGGCCCAAGACCTCGTGCATGTGGGCGCGGTGATCCACACTGACCAGGATCAGCGGCGGCGCGAGGCTGACCGACACAAAGGCGCTGGCCGTCATGCCCCGGCGCTGCTGGCCGTCTAATGTGGTCACGACGGTGACGCCACTGGCAAACCGCCCCAGCGTCTGGCGGAATTCAAAGGGCGTCAGGCCGCCGTCGGCCTCTGCATTCGGAAGGGTCATGACGGCCAGTGTAACGCGGCGGGCAGGTGAGTTTAAGAGGAGAAGTTCAGGGCTGAGCAGGCGTCACGACTGGTGCAGTCTTCGCCGGCGGCAGCGCTGGAACAGGTTGTAAATCGCGCACCAGCAGGTTGGGCAGGCGCACCACGCCACGTGCGGGAATGGTATCCACCCAGCGCTGCCCACTCACACGGATTTCGGTACTGCCTGCTTTGAGGGCCGCAAAGCCGTAGTAGCCGTTGCCGTCAGTGAGCGAGCGGGCCACCACTTCGCCGCCTTGCAGGGCTTCTACCACGCGGTTTCCCAAGATGGGCGTCCCCGTGACACGGCCCAGCAACCCGCGTGTGGTGGGCGGGCCAGCCGTCCAGCGGGTCGGCACGTTTAGGGCGGCTCCGGGGGCGGTCAACAGGGCACGGATCACCTCTAAACCCTGCGCGGTGGTGGCTTTGCTGCCGTACACATCGACGTTGGGGGTGCGGTAGGAGTAGCCCACCCAGCCCAATCCTGAATTCACGGCGCGGGCAGCCTGTGCCGCAATGACCGCTGGAGAATTGAGGTACAGCGCCGTGCCCACCGCCAGTTCAGCCTGCCCACCATCGGCACGGGGGCGCATGGAGGCGGCAAAGGCATTCCAGCCGTCAAACCAGGAGGCCTGGTCGGCAATGCCGTCGCGCTTGTAGTTCATCAGGACGTTCAGGTCAAGCAAACCGTCGCGCATCCAGGTGGGCCAGTCTTGCAGCACATCGTTGTAGGTGCGGGTACGCCGGAACGACACGAGGTCGCCCGCACGCGGCGGTTGCAAGTAGGTGATGGTGGCCGCACTGACCCACAAATTGGAGCGAACGCCCTTCACTTCCAGCGCGGTGCGGCGCACGAGGGCGGTGACCTGATCGCGCTTCCAGTCCTGCCACGCGGGATCGGCGGCAGCGGGGATACCAGTGGCCCCGGTTTCGGCATTGAAACGGGCCATGACTTTGGGGTCGTAGCCCCACACGCCGCCGTCGGGGTAGCGGATTCGGTCAAGCTGAATACCGTCTACAGCGTAGTTTTTGACCAAACTGACCACGCCCGCCACCATGTAATCGGCGGCGGCAGGAATGCCCGCGTCCAGCCAGGCGTCGCTGCCTTCCAGATAACTGCCGTCTGGGCGGCGGGAATACCACGACTGCGCCCCCATGTTCGGCCCATGCGTGCGCGAAATATGCGCCGGATTGCTGTTGGGCACGGCAGCGTTGGCGACGCCTGTGACGCTGGCCCACGCGATCACGCGCATTCCACGTGGCCTGGCAAGCTTGATCACGGCTTCCAGAGGATCGAAGCCCGGTTGCAGGTCGGCGTCGGTAATAACAGGCAGGCTGGAGCGGCGGCACAGGCAATCGGCGCGGCGAATGGCCTGCACGAACAGCGTATTGATGCCCATCTTGGCGGCGTCGTCCACCATGCGCCGCACCTGCGCCGAGGTTTTCAGGCCGGGGCCGAAGGCGTCTATCCACAGGCCGCGCACGCCGACGCCCGCCGGGGCCGCCACCGAGGTTGCGCTTGGGCCGGGTTCGGGGGCCACCGGAACAGGCTGTTTGGGCGCGTCTGTGGTGGCCGCAGGGGCAGCAGGCACGGGCGCTGGCTGAGTCGGGGGAACTGCCGCAGATGCTCCCGCCAGGCCGCCAATACTGGGCAGCACCACCGCCAGAGAGAGGGCAAGGGCGGCGGCGCGGCGCAGGGATTGGAAAGGGGGCATAGGTTCGGCGTTCAGGCTAGCGCACTGCGGCTGAGCCGTGATGAATGGCCGTACCCCTCTCTGCCGTTCTGGGCCCTTCCCACACCGCATACACGTTTGCTCGCGCCCTCTCTATTTCCGTGTTAACTTACTGGTAGGTCAATTAAGGGAGGTATTTACATGAACCGAATCGCATTGATGGCCGTTGTCAGCGCCCTCGCCCTTTCCGCCTGCAACCAACCCAACGTGGTGGGCACCAGCGTCAGCAAAAACTTTGCAGGTCAGCTGAATACCACAGCTGCCAGTGGCTACACCGCCGCTGCCGGGACTGCCGTGTACGTAGATGTGACGGGCGGAGACCGCCGCACCATCCTGACGGCCACCGGCCTGAAAGCCAAGACCGACTACATCGCCCACTTTCATTCCAAGGGCACAGCGACAGGCAGCACCAACGACTGCACGTCGGGCGGCCCTGTGGTAGGCGGACTCATCGGCGGTGCTTCCTTTACCAGCGACGTCGACGGCAAGCTGACCATCAAGGGCTTTCAGAGCACCGACGCCCTGAAAGACGCGGCTTACATCAACATTCATGAGAGCGCAACGCCCAGCGTGATTCCTCTGTGCGCCGACATCTGAACGAGTCGGAGCAATGCAGGAGCGGGAAGCGAGGCACGACGCCAAGCTTCCCGCTTTTTGCTGTCCTCGTCGTCTTAGATCTCGCCCGCTTCTTCCTCATCTCCGTCTGTTTCGGCCACCACTGGGGCAGGATTGCGGTTCTTGCCGATTTCGCGCACGCGGCCCGAAAATCTGCCTTTGATTTCCTCGTACATGGGGTGGGCGCGGATATCGGCGGGGCGGCCCTGCGCAGCTTTCAAGGGTGCGGCCTTCGATTCTGGCGGGGCCAGCTTGGGCGCGGGCTGCACAGCTTCGGGGCGCGGAGTCGGGGCCGGACGTTCGGGCATAAAGGAGGCGTAGGGCGCGTCGTCCAGTGCGGGCGGGGCAGCACTGGCCTGAGCCGTAGGGGCTTGAAACTCGCCGCCCACATCGCCCCAGTCAGGTTCCTCGGTAATCGCCTCCACGATGTACAGTTCGCGGCTGGCCCCCACAGGCGTGATTCTGTCGCCGCCTCCGGCATCGCTGGGCGCGGGCGGTGCGTCGGCTACGTGTTCGGCCTCCCAGGGCGCGGGGGAAGCGGTGGGCAGAGACGCGGCGGCCACGTCATCAGGACTGGAACGCTGCGGTGGGCGCTGTGCAGTCGGCTGTTGGGCGCGGGCGGGTACAGCAGCGGGCGGCTCCATCGTGGCCACTGGGGCAGAACGGGGCGCGGGCTGAGAATGAGCGGCTGTGTTTTGCGCGGTGATGGTCTGGGCAGGAGCAGTGTCTATCGGCGCAAACTCTGGCCCCCTGTTACTGGCCGCACTGCTGCCGGCCGGACGCTGGGTGCGCGTGGGTTGGAAGGCGGGCACTTCGGAGGCGGGGGGAATGGAGGCAGCAGGCGCGGGACTGGGTGACGCTAGGTTGGGTGACGCTGGGTTGAGTGAAGCAGCGCTAGAGGCGGCAGCCTTGGCACGGGCCGGGGCCTGAGTTGGGGCGGCCTGAGCCACCTCTCCAGTGCTCATTGCCCCAGTTCCCATTGCTCCAGCGCCCATCTTCTGGCGCTTCGTGCCTTCCGGCGTCACCAATTCAAATGCCACCGGGCCGAAGACCCGCAGCACCAGTGCGGCCAATTCATCGTATTTGCTGACCACCTGCTTGGCATGGAAGGCGTTTTTGTCGTCGTAGGTCAGGCTGACAAATCCGGCTTCGGCGTGCGTGCGGGCAGGCTTCAGAAAGGCCCGGAGCTGCATGCTGGCCTGCCGGGTCACCTCGGCCCAACTGCCCTGCAACTCCATCGGCGCGGCTGCCTCCAGCTCACCCGCTTCCAAGTCATTCAGTGCGGCGTTTACAGCCTCACGCACAGGCGCAGGCCCCGTGCTGCTTCTGCCGCCCCCACTCTGCCGCGCTCCCGGATCAAAGTCGGCCACTGCTGGGCCAGAAGCCGCCGCCCGCGCTCCGCCTGCTTTCAGGCTTGCCAGCTCCTTTTCCAGACGGTTCAGGCGTTGGGTCACGTCGGCGGGAACGGCAGCGGCAGTCTGGGTGCGCCCCGCACTGGCTGAAGCCGTACCACCCGTTCCGGCATCGGCGGCCAACAGGGCGTGTGTCAGCGCGAGTTCCAGGCTCAGGCCATCGGCAGAGCGGGCAAAGCGGGAATCCTGTTCGTCCAGCGCGGCCTGCAACTTCAGCAGTCGGGGCACGTCTGCGCCGTCCATCTTCTCGCCGCCCAATCCCAGTTCGGCGTGCAGAGCCAGACCAAAGGCGGCCACCAACCCCTCTACTACCGTGCGGGCCGCGAATCCGTCGCGGTAGAGCTGGCCTGCGCCCTGAATCGCGCCGCCTGCGTCGCCCAGCATCAGGGCCGAGGCGATGCCGCGCACGCGCTCGCTGGGGGGTAAACCGAGGGCGTCTTCGACTGCCGCCCGCGTCACTGCCGTGCCCGCCGCCAGCATCCGTTCCAGCAGGCTCTCGCCGTCGCGCATGGCTCCATCGGCCAAACGTCCGATCAGTTGTAGGGCGTCCGGGTCGGCATTCATGCCTTCCTTCTGGGCCAGACCCGCCAATTTTCCGGCAATTTCTTCGGGCGTATGGCGGCGAAAACGGTAGTGTTGGCAGCGGCTCAGAATGGTCGGGATGATCTTTTCCGGCTCGGTGGTGGCGAGAATAAAAATAACGTGGCTGGGCGGTTCTTCCAGCGTTTTCAGCAGCGCGTTGAAGGCGTTGCGCGTCATCATGTGCGCTTCGTCGAGGATGTAGATTTTTTTGCCGCCGCGCATGGCCGCCAGACCCACTTTTTCGCGCAGGTCGCGCACATCGTCCACGCTGTTGTTGCTGGCCGCGTCGATTTCCAGTACGTCGGGATGGTTGCCAGAGCGCACGCTGAGGCACGATTCACACTCGCCGCAGGGCTTGGGCAGCGGCCCGGTGCAGTTGGCGGTCATGGCGATCAGGCGGGCGGTGGTCGTTTTGCCCACGCCACGCGGCCCCGAAAACAGGTAGGCGTGCCCGACTCGGCCCTGTTCCAGCGCAGCTTTCAGCACATCCTTGACGTGTTCTTGCCCTATCACTTCATCCCAACGAATGGGCCGCGCCCGCTGATAGATGGCGCTCATCGGGGGGCCTCATCCGGGTTGAATCCCGTCTGTCTGGAATTCAATCCGACCAGTTGGACGGAATCCGTATCAGCGGGGGCAGGTGGGGTGTGGGGTGTGGGATGTAAGGCAAGGCCCAAGGCCGAGATTGGCCCCAGCAGGCGGCTTTTTTCTTCTGACCACAGACCACGTTGCACTGACCCTTGCCCCCACAATTCATTCACCTGCACAGTCTAAAGCGGGGGCGCGGCGGGCGGGGTGAGGTAGGCGGGAGTTGGTTACGGAAGCCCCGCCCCTCCCCCTCTAGACTCGGCCCGTGAAGGCTGCCCCCATCCCAGAAGTCAAACCGATTGCCGCCGTGCGCGAGGCCATGCTGACCTGGTTTGACCAGCATGGGCGGGCGCTGCCTTGGCGGCTGGGAACGGAAAGCGCCCGCGATCCCTACCGCGTCTGGGTGGCCGAAATTTTGCTTCAGCAGACGCAGGTGGCACGCGGGCTGGTGTATTACGAACGCTTTCTGACCGCCTTTCCGAGTGTACAGGCGTTGGCCGAAGCACCTATAGACGCCGTGCTGAAAGCGTGGGAAGGCTGCGGCTACTATGCCCGCGCCCGCAATTTGCACAGAGCGGCGGGCGTGATGGTAGCAGGCGGAATCCCCAGTACCTACGAAGGTTGGCTGGCCTTGCCGGGCGTAGGGCCGTACACGGCGGCGGCGGTGTCCAGTTTGGCCTTCAACGAGGGGCGGGCTGTAAACGACGGCAACGTGCGGCGTGTGCTGGCGCGGCTGTACGGCGAGCGCCTGCCGACTGAAGCGTGGGTGCAGGCGCGGGCCGATGTCCTGCTGGATCAGGCTCGCCCCGGAGCCTTCAACGAGGCGGTCATGGACTTGGGGGCCACCATCTGCACGCCCAAAGCGCCGCGTTGCGAGGTGTGCCCGTTGGCCGCGTGGTGTGAGGCGCGGGCCAGTGGCGAGCCTACGGCCTTTCCGGCCCCCAAAGTGCGGGCAGCGGTGCGGGAAGTGGGGGCGGTGGCCGTGCTGATCGGCAACGAGACGAGCGCCGTACTGGAACGCCGCGAGGGGGCGCTGTTAGGCGGCTTGATGGGCTTGCCGTCCGAACTGCGGGGGCCGGACGAAACAGCGGCAGAGGCTCTGGCCCGCCTCTGCACCCGTTTGGAGGCCAAGCCGGGGGCTTTGCTGGGCACAGTCACGCACGTCATGACCCACCGCCGAATCGTGCTGCACGTGTATACCGCCGAATCAGCGCATGCCCGGACACCTGTGCAGGACGCGGCCCTGTCGCGGTTGGATCACAAGGCGCTGGGATTGCTGGAAGCGCGGCGGGGATCGTTGTTCGGGGTGGAATGAAGAGATAAACAGAACGCCGCAGCGTGAGCCACGACGTTCTTTCGGTTCGCAGATGGAGAGTCTTGTGTCTCCCCTACCCCTGCTCTACCCAGCGCCCGGCGTTCAGGCTCAGGCTGGCTTCGTTGGGGGCGCGGGCCAGTCGCCAGCGGCCCTGCGCGTCTTGCTGGGCCACCCACGCCAAAGCCCCGCCTTGGGCACTGAGGTGACGCAGGCCGAGGGCGCTGGCCTGATCCAGCAGGCTCGCCAGTTGCACGGCTCCGGCGTCATGCACACCTTCTAAAATCACGCCGCCCTGCACCAGCCAGGCGTCGTTGGGGCGCGGGGATGCAGAAGCTGAGGCCGGGATCGCCGCTTCCATGCCGAACGCACCGCCCAGGCCCTCTGTGCCCAGTCCCCCACCAAAGTCGAACACGTCCAGCAGGCCACTCAGGGCGTCTGCGCCAAAGGTAGACGTGACTTCCTGCGCGGCGCGGTACTCGGCGCGGGCTTCTTGCAGCATGGCTTCGGCTTCGGCCAGGGTTTGCGCATAGTTTTCGCGGGCGTCGGCAGACATCGGGCCTAAACGGCGCTGGGCACGCAGACTATCGGCCAAGCGGCCAAGTCGCTGGGTGGTTTCTCCGGCCAGATGGCGCACCGTGTCGTATTCGTTGACCACATGGTCGGCGCGGGCGTCAAAGTCCTCGCGTTGCTGGGCGGCCTCTCCCATCCGGCGTTCCAGCAGTGTCCAGAGTTTGGCCGGGTCTACATCTTCGCCGCGTGCCAGCGCAGCGCGGGCGGCCTCCAGTGCGGGGGCCAAGTCCATGTCTGCGCCGGGTACGTCGCGGGCGGCGCGTTCCACGTCCATCAGTTCGCGCTGGCGGTCTAGCAGCAGTTCTGCGGCGGCCTGATCCAGGTCTGGGCTGGTCAGGGCGTTCAGGGTGGCGTTCAGTTCGCGCAGTTCGTCGGTAGCCAGTCCGCCGCCCGAGAGGGTCATGCGGGCCACGTCCAGCATCACGCGGGCGGCCTGCACCGACGCCGTATTGGGCAGACCAGCAATCTGGGCGGCAATGTTGTCCAGTTCAGTTTGTTGCCCGCCCAGCGCCGCGTCACGGGCCGCTTCCAGTTCTGCGCGCCAGGCGTCTACAGCTTCAGGCAGCAGCGAGCCACCGTGCTGCTGATTCTTCAGTTTGCTGTGGCGGGCGTCCAGATCGGCGCGGGCGTGCAGCAGCGGCCCAAACTCGCGGCCCAGATCGGCCAGTTGGCGGGCCGCGTGTTCCTGTTCCAGCGCCAGCACCCGTGCCTGCACTTCGGCCTGAGTTTCGGCCATTTGTGGGGCGTCCACCAGACCTTCGGCGGTCAGCGTCTGCACCACCGAAGATTCCAGCTGCTTGCGCAATTTAAAGGTGATGTTGCGGGCGCGTTCCACCTCTGCGGGCAGCAGCGTGCCCTGCTTCTGGGCGTCGGCCAGCTGCGTAATCAGGTTCTCCAGACGGCGCACGTCTTTGCCGCCCATCGCCTCTACACGCCGGAAGGTCGCCTGCAATTCGGCCAGATCCTGCGCCTGAGACACCAGGCCTTCTTGCAGGCGGCGCTCCATGCGGGCAATCAGGTCTTGGCCTTCTTGCACCAGCATGGCGGTGTCTTTTCCAGCCTCTTCTTCTTGGCGCGCCACGCTGAGCAGGCCGCGCAGCCGCTGGGCTTCGGGCCAGTCGAAGTACAGCCCGAACCGCTTGGCCCCGTCTTCCAGTTCGGCCACGCCGCTCTCTGCAAAACTAGGTAGCACCCGTTCCTGCGTGGTCTTAGACAGCTGCTCGATCACGTCTGACACGCGCCGTTTGGCCAGGGCCGCCGGGACACTCAGTTGCAGGCGCTTAAACACCTCACGCTTCAGAATGTCTTCCATGGTCGCGGCGTCTAGCCGTTCGGGGATGGTATTGCGGGCATGTGCGGCGTCCAGAACAATGCGTTCCAGGGCGCGGGGCGACACCAAGTCACCCAACATCCGCACGGGGAGGCGGTGCAAGGCGGAAGGACTCATAGGCTCAGCCTACTGCCGCGCCCTGAAGCTGTCTTTGCAGCATTCGGCATTCCAGCATGGGGCACTGTGGCTATGGTGACTGGGAACGCCGTTACTGAAGTCGCCGTCAGCGGGCCGGCCTGACGCTTTTGCCTCATACCTCTTCATCCCAGTCGAGGCTCTGGTGGGTGGCATTTTCGGCCACCGTATGCTTGCCGATCAGTCCAAATTGTTCGCACAGTCCCCGGAACCCGAAGGCAGTCAGGCCAATCGCCAGCGCACTGGTCAAGGCCCACAGCGGCAGCCCATACGCGCCCTGCATGAAGGTGAAATTGGTGGCCGAACGCAGGAAGCCCACGCCCGCCGCGTCGCCGATAGCGCCCAGGAGTCCCATCAGACCTTCCAGCAGCAGGGGCAGCAGCAGCAGCACCAGCCCCCCGGCAATGGCCCGCCAGTAGGTATTGCGGCCCCCGAACGCGAGGTTGAGCAGGTACAGCGGCACAAAGGCCAGCAGCGCCAGCAGCGCAAAAATGCCGACCCGCAGCCAGCCGCCAAACGAACGGGCCACTCCCGCCGACGCCGCGTTCAGGGCGCTGGCAGGCTCTCCGGCCACCCGCCGCTCCAGATTGCCGACCTCGCCGATCAGGGCCTGAATATCGGTGGGCCGCAACGCCTGCCGGTCTTGTGCAGCGGTCAGGTCTTGCACCAGATCGCTGTAACCGCTGTCGCTCCGGACTGTCTCGGAGGTGCGGGCAAGGGCCGAGTTGGCCGCAGTGAGCGCTGTGCGAACGGTGGGGCCGTCGGCGTGGCTGGCGGCGTTCAGAGCACGTCCGAGTGCGCCGTACACGCCGTCCATATCCTGTGCAGCCCCGCCCAGCGCCGTCTGCGTGCCTTTCGGAACTTGTGGGGCAGGCGTCGGCGCAGGATCAGGGTCGACAGCCGGGGTGGAAGGAGGAGGCAGGGGCGTGGAGGGCGGCGTGCTGGCCGTGTTGGCCGCCGTGACCAATGAACGATTCAGGGCCGCTGCACCGCTGCGGAGCGCCGTCAGGGACTGACCCAATGCCGCCGTATCGCCCGCTGTCAGTTGGCCGAGTGCATCGGTAAACTGGGTGACTTTGAGCGTTCCCACGCCCTGTGCGTTTTGCACCACCGTAAACCAGCCGGTGGCCCGCGCCAGATTGAGGTAGGCCGTGCCGCTGCGAACCGGGCGGGCCGCCGCAAGGGCCGCGCTGACATTCTGGGCTGCCGAACGCTGCAACCGCCATGCCACGCGCTCCAGCCGTCCGGCCCGTGCATCGGCGGTCAGGGCCTGCGCGCCCGCAGCACTCAGGCCAAATTCACGCGCCAGCACCCGCAGTTGGGCGTCACCGTTGGCAGATGCGCCTGCCAGCAGGGTCAGGGTCTGGTCTTGCAGGGCGCGGCGCATCAGGCCACGTGCCAGCAAAATCTGCGCCTGTACTTCGGCAGGGGTGCGGGCCAGTGCGGCGCGTGCGCCTGTCAGTGCGTCACTGATGCCGCCCGCAATCTGGCGGTTCCGCAGCGTCGGATCAAGCTGCTTCATGGCTTCGGAGGCCCGGTCTAGCTGCGTGAGGGCCGCCGCCGCGCTGGTATTCCGGGCCTCATAGGCGGCCTCCAGGCTGCGGGCAACGGCGTTGTAGGCACTGAGGTCTTGTGCGCCAGCGGTGCCCAGCACAGCCAGAACCAGGGAACCAGCTACGGGGGCAAAGGCTTTCGTCCAGCCACTCGGCGTAGGACTCGGCCTGGAACCCGGCTTCATGCTCACAGCGCCACCTGAATCTGACCCAATTCGGCCAGCAGGCGGCCCACATTCACGTGCGGCCCGGCCACCACAGCCACGCAGTACTGGCCGAGCGGCCTCATGCACACCGTTTGGCCGCCCAAATCTGCGGACATCAGGGTCAGGGCGCGTTTTTGAAACAACAGGGCCGTGGCCGCCACCACACCGCTCAGGCCAGCGGCGTCACGCAGCGCCCGCACGCGCAACACTTCGCCCGTAGAGCGGCAGACCATCACGCCCATCACGCCCTGCATGCGGGCAAAGTCCAGAATGACATCATCCTGACCGCTGGTGCTGCCAAGGTCATACAGCCGCACGCCTACCGGCCCGGTGTAATCGGGGTCGTCGAACTCGAAATCGTCTGCATTGAGGTCGTGAGGTTCTTGCCAGTGGGTTCCGGTATTGGTCATGACTGCTCCCTCGTCCCACGTCGCCACCGGGATCGTTTCAGAAAACAGGGTGGGCGCTTTGGGGTACTGCACTTCTAATTTGCTGGCAAGCACCCTCAGTTCGGCGCGGGCGCGGGCCTGAGGCAACACCACGGACAACCGGTTCAGCAGGGGCCCCGACAAGACCCGCTGCATCTCTAGGGCGCTGACGCCTTCCGAGGTCAGGTTCTGTTCGCGCAGCGCGGCCCGCAGCATCGTTTCAGCGGCACGTTCAGATACGCTGCCCGCAAGGGCACGCACAATCATGGAGTACACGGCGTTCGTCATGGGAAAAACCTCGGAGGAAGGGCAGACAACAAGGAACGGGGCAAGAAACGAAAGCGGAAAGCCCGGCAGCCTGCCTCAGCATTCCGCCCCAAAACACAGAGGGCAGCCGCAGACGGCGGAAGTGGATTCGGCCCCGCTGCGGCAAAACAAGGCATAGGGAGGCAAAGCGGGAAATACACACGCGAGTATAAAAAGACCTGCCTTACATTTTTGTTTCACCAGCGCCACTTTTAGAGCATTTATCACAAAGCTTCAGGCACTCTCAATGCGGAGTGTGCCTGAATTCTAACTGACTGCCAGAGGAATTCGTGTGGACGGCTTGGCTCTGTAGCTATGGCGGTGCGTCTGCCCGAACCGGACAAGTGCCGCGACCACGCCCTAAACTGCACAGCATGTCTGTGACCCTGTCTGCCCGCCTCAGCACCGAACTTTCGGCCCTGCGAGACAGCGGCCTGCTGATTCGCCCCCGCGTGCTGGAAGCCCCGCAGCGTGCCCGCACCCGCGTAGACGGCGTGGACGTGGTGAACCTCGCCAGCAACAATTATCTGGGCTTTGCCGACCACCCCGAGATCAAGGCGCGGGCCGCCGAATACCTGCAGACGTGGGGCGCAGGCGCAGGCGCGGTGCGAACCATCGCCGGAACGCTGCAAATTCATGAAGACTTTGAAACGCAACTGGCCGCCTTTAAGCACACCGGCAGCGCACTGGTGCTGCAAAGCGGCTTTACGACCAATCAGGGCGTGCTGGGTACCCTGCTGCAACCCGGCGACGTGGTGGTCAGCGACGAACTGAACCACGCCAGCATCATCGACGGCTTGCGCCTGACCAAAGCCACCAAGAAGATTTACAAGCACAGCGACCCCGCCGACCTGAACCGCGTGCTGAGTGAAAACGACACCGAAGGCCTGAAAATGGTGGTCACAGACGGCGTGTTCAGCATGGACGGCGACATTGCCCCGCTGGACGAACTGGTGGCGGTGGCCCGCAAACACGGCGCGGTGACGTATGTGGACGACGCTCACGGTTCGGGCGTGCTGGGCGCAGAGGGACGCGGCACGGTGCATCATTTTGGGCTGGAGGGCGCAGAGGACGTGATTCAGGTGGGCACGCTGAGCAAGGCGTGGGGCGCGGTGGGCGGCTACGCGGCGGGCCACGCCGACCTGCGCCAACTGCTGATCAACCGCGCCCGGCCCTACCTGTTTTCCACGGCCCAGCCGCCTGCAGTGGTGGGCGCGTTGGCGGCGGCCCTGGAACTCGTGCAGCGCGACCCCAGCCTGATGGAGCGCCTGTGGAGCAACACGCGCTACTTCAAGGCAGAACTGGCGACTCTGGGCTTTGACACGATGGGCAGCCAGACGCCCATTACGCCCGTCCTGTTCGGCGAACCCGAAGCAGCATTCGAGGCCAGCCGTCGCCTGCTGGCCGAGGGCGTGTTTGCCGTAGGACTGGGGTTTCCCACCGTGCCGCGTGGCCTGGCCCGTATTCGCAACATCGTGACCGCCGAACACACCAAAGAAGACCTCGACTTTGCGCTGGGAGCGTATGAACGGGTAGGCAAGGCGCTGGGCATCATCGGGGCGTGACCGCCCACCCCATCAAACACCGTCCCATCAGTTACCGCATCCGGGCCACCTTTGACTTTGCCGACTTGGGCAAGCTGCGGGAAGCCGCATGGGGCGGGCAGAATGACGGCTCCTGGTGGAAACCTGTGTTGGAACGCAGTCTGACCTGGGTCACGGCCCACGACGGCGCGGCGTTGGTGGGCTTCGTGAACGTGGCGTGGGACGGCGGCACTCACGCCTTTTTGCTGGATACGACGGTACATCCAGACTGGCAACGGCGCGGCATTGGCAGGCAACTGGTGCGCCGCGCTGCCGAAGCCGCCCAAACCGGAGACGTGGAATGGCTGCATGTGGACTTCGAGCCGCACCTGACAGAGTTTTACGCCGCGTGCGGGTTTCAGACCACGTCGGCGGGCTTGCTGCGGTTGAAATAAGTATCCAAATCCCAAAAACTCAGATCGGCGCGTTCACACAATAAGTACAGGGCCACACGCCCCCGCCCGCCGCGCCTATCATCAGGCCCATATGACTGCCCCGCCGTCCATGCCACCCGTAGGAGACAAGCAAGACAAGGGCCGCGACGTGCAGGCCATGTTCGCCTCTATCGCGCCCCGCTACGACCTGCTGAACCGGGTGCTGAGCCTCGGCATAGACCGCTCGTGGCGACGGGAGGCCACCCGCGAGGCGTTGGCGTTGACAGGGCCAAACGGAACAGGCGCACGGGTGCTGGATGTGGCGACAGGCACTGCAGATTTTGCTCTGGAACTGAAAACCGCCGCCCCAGAAGCCGAAGTGATCGGCAGCGACTTCGTGCCCGAAATGCTGGCGATTGGCCGTGACAAGGCCAAATCCCGCCAGATAGACATTGTGCTGGAGGAAGGCGACGCCCTGCATCTCCCCTACCCCGACGCCAGTTTCGACGTGGTTACCTGTGCGTTCGGCTTCCGCAACTTTGCCGACTATGCACGCGGGCTGGCCGAATTTCACCGAGTCCTCTCGCCGGGTGGACGGCTGGTCATTCTGGAGTTTCCGCCCCCACGTCCGGGCCTGTTCGGAAGCATTTTCCGCTTCTATTTCCGCCATATTTTGCCGCGCATCGGGGCGCTAGTCAGCGGCAATGCCGGGGCTTACACCTACCTGCCCGAAAGCGTGCTGGCCTTCCCTGACCCCGAACGCTTGGCAGGCCTGATGCGTGCCACAGGCTTCCGCACAAGATTTAAGCTGCTGAGTTTCGGGATTGCGGCGATTCATGTGGGAGATAAGGGATAGGGCAATCGCGGCGCTCACTCACCCCCTCTGCGAGTCCCCAGCCCTCCCTCACTCAAGGTGGAGGGAGTCAAAATCACGACCCCCCACCCTAGAACGTCCCCGCCCAAATACGTGTGAGGCCGTCGTGCGTGCAACGCGCGGGCCAATTCCATCTCAAAGACGACTGGCAATTCTGCTTCAGAAGAACGATTAGAGCATTTGTCATAATAATGACCGAGCGGAGCGAGTGAATTTTACCGAGCAGGACGGAGAATGGAGTGATCAGAAGTCTTTTCTCTGATCACGTAATTCGGCGAACTGCTCTAGGCCGAGTCGGGACGCGACAAGAGCAATCCTCCTCAGCAGAGCGACAAACTCCCCTGATCCCTTTGGGGGCAGGGGCTGGGGGTGGGGGAACCCAACGTGGGGCAAGCCCAAAAAACCCTGTCGTCCTCCACCTAAGCCACAGCAAAAGCAACACCCTCAGCCACCTAGCCCATGCCCACCCGCCCCACCATGTGCGAGGATTCGGCCCAGAGGCCCACCCCATGACCGACACCCCCGCCGTAAACACCCCCACTGGCACCATCACCGACATCGCCCTCCCCGAACTGGCCCTGGTTGCCCTGATCGGCGCGTCGTCGGCGGGCAAAAGCAGCTTCGCAGCGCGGCATTTCCTGCCCAGTGAGGTGCTCAGCAGCGACGCCTTCCGCGCCCTGGTCAGCGACGACGAGAACAGCCTAGAAGCCACCGCCGACGCCTTCGACAGCCTGTACTACATAGCGGGCAAACGCCTGAGCCGGGGTCGCCTGACCGTGATAGACGCGACCAATGTGCGCCCCACTGACCGCCAAAAACTGGTGGACTTGGCGCGGGCGTATGACGTGTTGCCCGTCGCCGTCGTGCTGGATTTGCCGCGCAGCACGCTGGAAGCTCGGCACGCGGCCCGCACAGACCGGGACTTCCCGGCGTCGGTGATCGTGCGGCAACTCACGGAGCTTCGGCGGACGCTGCGCGGGCTGGGCAAGGAGGGCTTCCGGCACGTGTGGGCGCTGCGTTCGGAGGCGGAGGTGGACACCGCCCATGTGCGGCGCGTGCCTCTGCACACCAACCGCCGCGAGTTGACCGGGCCATTCGACTTTATCGGCGACGTTCACGGCTGCCTACCCGAACTGCGCGAGCTGCTGACGCGGCTGGGCTATACGGAAAACGGAGACAGCCCAGAAAGTGAACACTTCACGCCGCCGCAGGGCCGAACCGCCGTGTTCGTGGGCGACCTCGTAGACCGGGGGCCGCACAGCGTGGGCGTGCTGAGGTTGGTCATGAACATGGTCAAAACGGGCGCGGCGCTATGCGTTCCCGGCAACCACGATGAAAAGCTGAAGCGGGCGCTGGACGGCAAAGCGGTGCGTGTCCTGCACGGGTTAGACGAAACGTTGGCTGCACTGGACGAGGCAGGCGAGGACTTCAAGCGGGAAGTCAAAACCTTCATAGAGCGCCTCGTCAGCCACCTCGTGCTGGACGATGGGCGAGTCGTGGTGGCGCACGCGGGACTGCCCGAAAAGTATCAGGGCCGCAGTTCGGGGCGGGTGCGGAGTTTTGCCCTCTACGGCGATGTAGACGGCAGCAAAGACGAATTGGGACTGCCCGTACGCCGCGACTGGGCACGCACCTACAAGGGCGCGGCGCAGGTGATTTACGGCCATACCCCGGTGGCCCGCCCGGTCTGGGTCAACCGCACCATCGACATAGATACCGGCTGCGCGTTCGGCGGCAGCCTGACCGCCCTGCGCTACCCCGAACAGGAACTCGTCAGCGTGCCTGCCCATGCCCAGTACGCCGTGCCCCCGCGCCCGCTGGCCGAAGCCGAGGCCGAAGAAATCGCCGCCTTCGATCTCGCCACGTTCAGTCAGCCGGGCAAGATTCACACGCGCACTTTTGGCGGAATCTTGGTGAAGGGCGGCGAGCGGATGGCCGCCGTGGAATTGTGGAGCCGATTTGGCATAGAACCCGGCTGGGGCGTGTATCTGCCGCCCACCATGAGTCCGGTGGAGACCAGCAGCCTGCCCGACTATCTGGAACATCCCACCGAGGCGTGGGCCTATTACCGCGCTCAGGGTGTGCCCAGCGTGATTTGCCAGGAGAAACACATGGGCAGCCGCGCCGTACTGGTGCTGGCGCGAACTGGGCAAGCAGCGCGGCGGGTGTTTGGGATAGAAGGTGCGCCGGACAGTACAGGCCGCATCTACACACGCACCGGGCGGGCCTTTTTCGCCGGAGAGAAGGCCGACTGGGAAGCTCCCATTCTGGCCCGCGCCCACGCTGCGGCCGAAGCTGCGGGCCTGTGGGACACTCTAAAGTCGGATTGGGCTGTACTGGACGCCGAAATTCTGCCGTGGAGCCTGAAGGCCGGGGAGCTGCTGCGCGGGCAATACGCTGCGGTAGGGGCCGCCGGAAACGCCGTGCTGCCCGCTGCTGCCGCTGCTTTGGCTGACGCCGCAGAGCGTGGACTGGCCCATCTGCCCGAACTGACCGAACTGCAGGCCAGCATCCATGACCGCGCCGCCGCCCTGCACGCTTACCGCGACGCCTACCGCGCCTACGTGCGCCGGGTCGACAGCGTAGATGACGTGCAGATCAGGCCTTTTCACCTGTTGGCCTCGGAAGGCACAGTCCACACCGACAAAGACCATCTGTGGCACCTGAATACGCTGGGCACGCTGGCCGACGCCGATCCGGGGCTGTTTGGCCGCACCGATTCCCGCGTGGTGGACTTGGCCGACGCCGCAGCAGTCGCCGGAGCAGAAGCGTGGTGGCACGCGCTGACGGAAGCGGGCGGCGAGGGCATGGTGGTCAAGCCACTGACCTTTTTGGAGGCCGAGAACCGCACCCTGCAACCCGCCATGAAGGTACGCGGACGCGAATACCTGCGAATTATCTATGGCCCGGAATACACCCGCCCCGACAACCTGAACCGCCTGCGGGCGCGGGCCTTGGGAGCCAAGCGGGCGCGGGCCCTGCGCGAATTCCATCTGGGGCTGGAGGGCTTGGCGCGGCTGGCAGAGGGCGCGGCCAGCACCATCATTCAGGAGTGCGTATTAGGTGTGTTGGCGCTGGAAAGCGACCCGATAGACGCCCGGCTGTAAGGCTTGGCCCGACTGGGGCTCGGACACTTCCGGCGCAACACGGCTGCCGTCCCAATTTAGTCAGAGCCGAACGTTAGACTTTCTTCATGTCCGATTCAGCTTCAGCCGGAACTCAACCGTCTGGCCCGCCCCCACCCATACTCCTCGGCCACCCCGATCAGGAAACGAAATTTGCCGTGTACCTGTGCCCCCCGGCAGTCAGCGACCTGTACCGGGTGGGGTCAGGGCTGCTGGGATACGACGTGCGGGCGGGCCAGACGGTGCCGATGCCTGAATTTATGCGTCCGGAATGGCAAACCGATGCCTCTCCCTACGGCTTTCATCTGACAGTGACCGAGGCGTTTAGCACCGACCCCGCCAACTGGCCCCAAATAGAAGCCGAGGTGCGGGCGTGCGTGGCCTGCCTGACGCCGGGGGCATTTTTGGGCCTGTCGGGGGGGCGGGTGGAGGAATGGGAAGACGGCAAAGTCTGGGTGCAGCGCCTGAATGCCAGCCCTGCCCTGACCGTGCTGCACACCCTCTTATCGGCCCGCCTCGCGCCCTACGTGAGTGCCTCGCCGTTTGACTGGGAAGTGCGCGAAGGCAAATATTCCCGCCCGCACGAGCAGGCCCGGATGGAACTGCTGCACACCCCGCGTGGACTGGATTCCTGGCAACCGCACTTTACGCTGGCGCAGCCCTACAGCGGCCACGACCCCGAGCGTATGCGGCATGAACTGGAAGCTCGGATGAGTCCTTTTCAGACCCAGAGCTACGCGGGCGTGACCCTGTTCGAGCGGCGGGCGGGCGAGCAGCGGTGGCGCGTGCGGGCCGACATTCCACTGGTAGGCCCCCTGATGGGGGCAGCAGCATTGGCGGGCATGGATCACGAAACTTCACGCGCAGGGGCAGCGGCCTCGCCTACACTCGGAGAGATGATGAACGACAGCACCACCAACACTGGCCCTACCCGCAAACGAATCGTGGTGGCGACTGGTAACGCCGGAAAAGTCCGCGAAATAGAAGAAGCTCTGGGCGACCTGAACTGGCAACTGGACGACATGGGAGCCTTTCCGATGCCCGAAGAAACTGGCGTGACCTACGAAGAAAACGCCGCCATGAAAGCCTGCGCCGCCGCCATTACGATGAATCGCACCGCGCTGGCCGACGATTCGGGCCTGGAAGTGGAAGTCCTCGGCGGCGAGCCGGGCGTGTACTCGGCCCGCTACGGCAACCGACCCACCGACCTAGACCGCAACATGTATCTGCTGGAGCGCCTGCGCGGAAAATCCAACCGCCGCGCCAAATTTGTGAGCGTGGTCATTTTGGCCTACCCGGACGGCCATCTGGAGTCTTACCGTGGAGAAGTGCCGGGCGTGATTCTGGAAGGCCCACGCGGTGAGGGCGGCTTCGGCTACGATCCGCTGTTCGTGCCCGACGGCGAAACCCGCACGCTGGCTGAAATGAGCGTGGCCGAAAAACGCGCCATCAGCCACAGGGGCCGGGCGTTGGCGGCGCTGATAGAAGCGCATAAGGGCGGAGAGCCGGAGCGGGAAGTGACGAGACTGGAATAAGAACGTGGTGGGTAGATCGTAGAAAGGTCAAACCCAAAACGGAGGGGCAAGCCAATTGGTCTGCCCCTCCATGCTGTTCAACTTTTAACCACGATCCACGTTCTAAGTTCCACCTCTACGAATTCCGTAGGATTCCCGTGCAGTCAGGAAAGTGCCGCCTGTCCGTCCATTTCCCGGAATTCGTCCTTTCTCATAGTCGCTCCGCTCAAATTGAATCCCGTAGTTTTGGGATTCGATCAGAGTTTGTCTTACTGCCCGATGTACTTGGCCCACCCCGGTTGCCAGTGTGCAAACTGCCCATGCGCGTACACGCCGAACGTTGGGGCGCGAGGCCGGGTGCGGAGGTGCATCCCGGCCTCGTCGGGGGTGCGGCTCCCCTTGCGCTGGTTGCACACCCTGCAAGCGGTGGTCACGTTGTCCCAGTTGTGCCGCCCACCACGCGAGCGGGGCATCACATGATCGAGGGTCAGGTCGTCGGGCGAGCCGCAGTACTGGCAGGCGAAGGTATCGCGGCGCAGCACATTGCGGCGGTTGAAGGGCACCGGATGCACGCGGGGACGGCGAACATAGCGGCGCAGCCGGATCACGCTGGGCACATTGATGGTGGTGCTGGGCGACCTGACCACATCGGCACTGTCCTCCAGCACCTCGGCCACCCCGTACTGCACGAGTGTGATGGCGCGTTTGGCGCTCGTGACATGCAGCGGCTCGTAGGAAGCGTTCAGCACCAGCACTCGCGGGGCGTTCAGATCCGGCGCAACGCGGGCGGGCGGCCTCGCTGCTTCCTCTCCTCCATTCACGGTTTTGATCACACTCGTCGGGGTGTTCATGCCCTGCATAATACGGCCCCGTTGTAAGCCAATTGTTGCGCCGGGTGGCTTATCGGTGGCCTATCTGGTCTTCAGAAAGCGTGGGTAGAGCAGGCCCATCTACTTAAACCAATTAACCCAGTCCCGGCAATCCCAGCCCTGTCACCTTCAGGCCGCCGCGCATAAATTCCAGTACCCCATCGGCCACGTACTGCACGGCCAACGCGCCCAGCAGCACGCCCAGCACCCGCGTGACCACATGGACTCCGGTCAGGCCGATCACGCGGGCAATCTGGCCCGATAGGCGCAGGGCGAGGTAACACAGCAGCAACACGCCGAACGTGACCAGGAAAACAGCGCCCAGCAGGATGCCGTCGCCGTGCGCGTCGCTGGCGAGAATCATGATGCTGGCGAGGGTTCCGGGGCCAGCGATCAGGGGAATGGCGAGCGGAAACACGCTGATGTCCTGACGTTCCTGGGCTTCCTGTTCTTCTTCCGGCGTTTCCTTGGAGCCGCTGGGCCGCGCAAACACCATGTCCAGCGCAATCAGGAACAGCAGAATGCCGCCCGCCACCCGGAACGCGCTGAGGCTGATGCCCAGATGCTCCAGCAGTTCTCGCCCGAACAGACCGAACAGCAAGATGATGATGCCCGCCACCACCGACGCCTTGAGGGCCACGCGCCGACGTTCGAAGGCAGGGCGGTTGCCTGCCAGCCCAATAAAAATCGGGGCAAGGCCAATCGGATCCATGACCACCAGCATGGTCAGGAAGGTTTGGAGACTGATGCTGGAGAGTTCGGCCACATTCACGCCCCGTAGCGTACCCCTACAGGCGTCACGGAAGCGTCACCCAAACCGGGAACGCCAACCAGAATTTCAGGGCCGGGCGTTGACTTCCAGCGTGCCCACCGCCGCCACCGATCTACCGTCCACAATTTGGCGGGCCTGCACGCCCACCGTGTAGCTGTTCACGCCCGTATCGGCTTTGATACTGACCGTGACCGGGAACACTTCGCCCGCCCGCACCTGGGTTTTGGGCAAGACCACCGTGATACCGGAGGTGTTGCTGTCGGCGGCCAGCGCAAACAGGCCCGGATGCGTGGTGGGCGTGTAGCCGCCAACCCGGCCCGTGAGGGTGCGCGACTCGCCCACACGCAGGCTGAGGGTGCTGATGGACGAACTGCGGTCAGTGGGGCCGCCCGACGCCGACAGCACCACGTAGCCGCCCGCACACCCGCTACCGCGCAATGCCCCGATATCCCGCGCCCCCACCGACAGCGCAGGCATCAGCGAGGCCACCACCAGCCCCAGCCCCAGCGCCGCCCGTCTGGGCCGCCGGAAATTGAAGGCCGTAAAGCCCAGTCCACCCGGCCCCAGCACCAGCGGCATGATGAGGGCCAGCAGCGTATGGCCCTGACAGGGATCGGGCAGCAAGGCCATGCCCAGCGCCCGCACGCCAAAGACCAGCGCCGCGCCCAATCCCCAGCCCAACAAAAAAGCGGGCAGAAATTCCGCCATACGGTAAGACGGAAATTCATGGGGAGCCGGGGAAAGCGGCAGACTCATGAAAATTCCGATGGAACAGATTCACCAGGGATCTTGGAATCTGAGCAAAGCAAATGGGGAGGGAGACGGGTTCCGGGAAATGGACACACCCTTGGTGATGTGCCAAAGGTGGGGGAATTGAACGGAATCCGGATCATGGGCTGAGGCTAGCGCGGCAGCGTGGGGACAAATGGGCAGCCCAGCGGAATAAATCTGTTTCTAGTTGTCTGAGGCGGCTTTGGCGGCGCAGGCCGTACACATGCCCATAAATTCCAGCCGCACTTCTGTGACGGCAAAGCCTGCGGGCAGGGCCGCCGCTGGAATGCTGGGAATGGCCGCCGCGTCGACATCAAAAATTGCGCCGCAGCCCCGGCAGACCGCGTGGTGGTGGTACTCGCCGCCATGTTTGTAGTCGTAGCGGGTGGCCTGCCCAGCACGTTCGATGGTCAGCAGCACACCGTCTCTTACAAGGGCGTCGAGGGTGCGGTACACGGTGCCGAGGCTCACGCTGGGCAGCGATTGCCGCACCTGACCATGAATCCACGCGGCGTCAGGGTGGGCACGCGAGGCCCGAAGAACCTCGATCACTGCCTGCCGCTGCCGAGTTTGCCGCACCATCGTCATGGGGGGAGGATAGCAAATGGGGACGGGCGGAAATGGAATGGGGTGTGGGTTGGGGGCGGAGGTCTCCGGGTGGGGCAGGTTCGGCTGCTGCGCTGGGGCCCCGCAGAACTGCGCAGCAGAGGGGTGAGTGAGCGCCAGCGATTGCCCTTTGCCCTTCTGAGACCTTCAGACCCTTAGACGCCCCACCACCATCCCAACGCCCTACGGCCCGTACTTTCCCCCTTCCGGCAACGCCTCCCCTGCGTGGATGGCGCGGGCCACACTCAGGGCTTGCGGCAAATCGGTGGCGGCGTACCAGCCTTCTTCCAGGCCGCCTTCAGGCCTGGTGCGGTAGGCACACAGGGTCGGGCCATAGCTGCACGCGCCCAGGCAGCCGCTTTCGGTGAGGCGCAGGCTGCCGCCCTTTTTGTAATAAGCAAGCGATTCGCGCTCCAGTGCGTTCCAGAGGGCGCGGTGCAGCAGCGCGGAGCCTCGCGTCTGGCAACTCTGGCCCTGACAGACCAGCAGGTGTCCACGCGTAGAAAAATAAAGGGGGCCGGACGCAGAGGAACCAGACATAGGCGTACAGGCTACAGACCAAAGCGCACAACATTGGCCTGCTCCATTCCAATCTCATACAGACTGGCTCTGATTCCCGAACATTCGCAAAGACACCGATAGGGTCGTCCATCGCCGCCAGCCCGTACTCTCTGCCACTCGCTCTGCTGCACAGCTGTTCCAGTCCGCTCGGATGATTCTCGCAAATCATCGCAATTGCTTATGCGGCGGGTAGATTGGGGTAATGCCGCTCCGAAGCCTGCTGTTGGCCCTGCTGATTACCTTCATCTGGGGCGTCAATTTTGTGGTGATCAAGCTCAGCGTCACCGACGCCCCGCCGCTGCTGGTGGCCGCGCTGCGTTTTGCGTTGGCCGCGTTGCCCGCCGTGTTCTTCATTCCGCGCCCGGTAATGCGTTGGCAACTGCTGGTGGGCTACGGCCTGGCGGTGGGTGTGGTGCAGTTCGGGCTGCTGTATCTCGCCATTCAGTTGGGCATGAGCGCGGGCCTGGCCAGCCTCCTCATGCAGATGCAGGCCTTCTTTACTGCGCTGCTGGCGGCAGCCCTCTTGCGCGAGCGGCTGGGCGCAAATCAGGTGGTGGGGATGGCGCTGGCCTTTGCGGGCATGGGCGTCATTGGTCTGCTGGCCGACCACCAGACCAGCCCCATCGGGTTCGGACTGGTGCTGGTCGCGGCGGGCGGCTGGGCCGTCAGCAACATTCTGGTCAGGTCGGCGGGCAATGCCAACATGCTGAGTCTGGTGGTCTGGTCGGCGCTGATTCCGCCCCTTCCCCTGACGCTACTGGCAGGCATGACCAGCGGTTGGGACGCAGTAGGGCGCACCCTGACCAGCAGCGGCCCTGGCTTCTGGCTGGCGGTGGCCTTTATGGGTTATTTCAACACCGTGCTGGGCTTCGGCATCTGGAACTGGCTGATTCAGCAACACGGGGCCAGCCGGGTCGCGCCGCTGTCCTTGTTGGTGCCCGTGTTCGGCATGGTCAGCAGCGCCCTGTATTTTCAGGAAACCTTCCCGCCATTAAAACTGTTGGGCGCGGCGTTGGTGTTCGTGGGCCTGATCGTGCATGTGTTCGGGGGCACGTGGTTGGGACGTTGGCGGGCGGTGCAGGGGTAGGTCTAAGATAGATCTTTGATCATGCACATCATACTTTTTGGAGAGCGAGGGTTACAGCTGGATTGATTGTAATCCCAGTACTTATTGTAAATAATTGGCGCAAACCATTCGATACTATCTAGCCCAAACTTAGCGATTGGAGGGGTATCTTCAAATATCCAATGGTCTAAGATTTCGCCAGAGAGAGCATAGCAATTGACTTCCACTTGGAAGGTCACTCTTTTGTAAAACACTGTCGTTTTAGAATGCCACTCTTGTCTTGGATAAATTAGGCCACTTGTCTCAGTCTGACCACGGCTGGTAATAGTTGCATCCATCCCGCCTAAACAGTTGCTTTGAGGATATCCCTCCATAGTCGCTTCTTGATTTTCAAGAGAAAGTGAACTTCCCTCCCCTGATGGCCTGACACAATTTATGAGAAAGCGTCCCCGGTAGGGGACACTTTCTGTTTGTGAAGACCGAAAATGCCACCGGGGACGCCCCCCGACTGTACCAAGCGATCCTGCCCCACCTCCACCCCGCCCTGTGGAACGACGTCCGCAACGCCCGTACGCTGGCCTGGATGGTCAGCGGCTTGGTGCTGTCCCAGAGCGTTTCCATTCCCTCCTGGCTGCCGCACATCCACTCCCAGGCCACGGTCGCCCAGAGCACCGAACGTCGCTGCCGACGGTGGCTGGAGAATCCAGCCATCGCCCCTGGCAGTGTGTATGGCCCCCTGATTACCCGAGCCTTGCGGGATTGGGGCCCGCATTCCCTGACGCTGGCGCTGGACACCAGCATCCTGTTCGGACGCTTCTGTCTGATCCGGGTGGCCGTCCTCTACCGGGGACGCGCGGTACCGCTCGTCTCCCGCGTCCTAGAGCATGCCAGTGCTCAGGTCGGCACCGAACAACTCCTGCCTGTCCTCGCCGAGGTCAAAGGCCTGCTGGATTTTCTTGGGCTGCACGATGTTCGACTCCTGGCGGATCGGGGTTTTGCGACACGGCCTTGATGGGCTGGCTCCGCGTCTGCGGATGGCACTTCCGCATCCGCATCAAATCGAGCCTGATTCTGGCCGCTCCAGACGGGCAACGGGTCTGCACCATCGGGAAATCAAACTCGCAGCGCGCGAAACGCGCTGCTTCCACAACGTCACGATCACCGGACACCGATTTGGGCCGGTGCATGGTTTCGGGCCGTCCACGGACGGCCCAGAGCAGTGGCAGGTGGTGAGCGATGAACCCACCAGTCGTGCAACGTTTGCTGAGTACGGCGAGCGCTTCCAAATAGAGGAAGGATTCTTGGATGATAAGAGTGGCCTCTTCGGTCTGGAGGACTCCAAACTGCGTGATGCCGCCAGCCTCGAACGCCTGATCCTGGTGATCTCTGTGGCCACGCTCCTGCTCGTCTCCGAAGGACTCCAGCTCGTGCAGCAGGGTGTGCGCAGAACCATTGATCCCCATTGGAACCGCGCCCTGAGCTATTTGAAACTTGGTTTACGCGGCGTCCACTTCGCGCTGAGCCGGGGGCAGGCAGTACTCAACCGCCTGACGCTCCAAGGAGGCGCCGATCCGGCGCCTCCCGGACGTCGCAAGAAATCGCATGTCAGTTCTGTGGACGCTTTAGAAGGCGGCTGGGTGCTCAGATTTCGCTCTCCCTCATAAATTGTGTCAGGCCGTCAGCTTCCCTCCCAGGGCTGAGGTGGGCCGAGAAGACCACAAGCGGAGAGGGGCACTAGCCCAAAAACCAGTACCATCCTATGAACGAAGCGCATCTATCTAGTCTATCGGTTATTTATATGTGGTGGGGCGACTACACGTCATGCTTATTCCTGCGGCAGCACCACCAGCCGCCCATCGTGCCGGATGATCTGCGCGTGAATGCCGTAGGCCGTGTGAAGCAGCGCGGGCGTCAGCACTTCTTCGGGCGATCCTGCCGCGAGCACACGGCCCTGATGCAGCAACACCAAAGCGTCGGCGCGGGCCGCAAGATTTAGGTCGTGCAGCACGGCCACCACGCCCAGGCCCCCGGCCACCTCACAGCGCACGTAGCGAATCACGTCCAGCGCGTAGGCCAAATCCAGGTGATTGGTGGGCTCATCGAGCAGCAGGAAGGTGGGGTGCGAGGCCAGCGCCCGTGCCAAAGACACCCGTTGCCGTTCGCCGCCCGACAATTCCGACACGCGGCGGTGTTCGAACCGGAGGGTATCGGTGCGGGTCAGGGCGTCGGTCACGGCGGATTCGTCGGCCTCTGTCCACGGACGGGTGGGAATCAGACCCCAGCGCCACGCGCCCGCGCCCCGGCCCAGCGCCACCACGTCGCGCACCAGCGTCGTATCGGGCAAGCCTTCACCCTGAGCCAGATACGCCAACGTGCGTGCCCGCTCAGACCGGGGCCAATCTTGCAACCTGCGCCCCAGCAAGCGCACTTCACCGCGTTCGGGGGGACTGAGGCCCAGCAAGGCCCGCAGCAGGGTACTTTTGCCCGCACCGTTGGGGCCGATAACAGCGGTAAACACGCCCGCCGGAAAGCTGGCACTTACGTCCTGCACGGCGGCAAAGGTTCCGGCCCGGACGTGGAGGGCGTGGGCTTCTAGGGTCTGTGTTTCTGGAATTTGGATTGTTTGAATTTGGGGAATGTTGGTTCACCTCGCTTGTGGGGGCGGGTCTAAGGGTGCTTTGTCTAAAGGTCTAGGGTCTGAGGTGCAGGGGCGGGTTTGGTTGCGGGGTGGCTCTCTCTGCGTTGCAGCTCTCTGAGTGCCGCAGAGGCGAGGGACTCAGAGAGCTAGACGGACAGGCGGCGTGGGGTGTGGATGAGCAGGGCCGACTGTACGGGAATCATACGGAATCCGTATCACCCCTCTTCTGCTGCGTATGAAGCGGGATGGCTCGCAGAGCTGCGCGGCAGAGGGGGGCCGCCAGCAACCGAACCCGCCCCTGCACCTCAGACCCTAGACCCTTAGACAAGACCCCATCCAACCCAGTCCGCCTTATACTGCTCCCGATAGGCGTGGGGGAAGCCGGTGACTGCCAATAAGTTCGGCACAGTCCGGCACTGTCGCGCAACGGTAAGCCCTGATCCCAGCATCGGCGGCGAAGTCCGAACACCCTGCCTGTCCATGCCCCGCACCCATTGTGTAAACGCTCAGTGTGTAGACAGAGAGTGCGGGCGTGCGGCCATACCTCTCGCGGAAGGAGGGACGCCTAGGGCAAGGCTCCCCTACGTGGGCAGCGGCCCCGGACGTGTTCACTTTCGCCCCCACTGCGGGGCGTTTTTTATTCTGCGGAGGACTGCCCACAAGGGAGATCCACCATGAAGACCGTTTCAGCATTTGTTTTGACTTCTGTTCTGGCGCTCTGTGCCTCGGCCTCTGCCACCACCTACCCGCTCACCATTACCGACGATCTGGGCCGCAAAGTGACCCTGAAGGCCGAACCCAAGCGCATTGTCAGCGTGTTGCCCAGCTCCAGCGAAACGCTGTGTGCCATCGGCGCGTGCGACAAGTTGGTGGGTGTAGACGATTACACCGATTACCCTCAACAGGCCGCGAAATTGCCCAAAGTGGGCGGCCTGTACAACCCCAACCTAGAGGCGATAGTGGCCCTCAAGCCCGATCTGGTACTGATCAGTCAGTACGGCAAGTTGGCTGAACCACTGGCGCAGGCCGGGATTACGGTTATTGCCATCAACCCCGAAACCTACGACGAGGTGTTCAGCAAAACGCTGTTGCTGGGGCGGTTGGTGAACCGGGAAGCGCAGGCCAAAGCGTTGGTGCTAAAGATGCGTCAGGATATTGCCCGGATTGAGATTCTGACCAAGAACGTGGTGAAAAAGCCCACCGCCTACTATGAAATTGACCCCACGCCGTACTCCATCGGCCCGAATTCGTTTATGGGCGTGCTGCTGACCAAAGCGGGCGCACGCAACATCATTCCGGCCAGCATGGGCGATTTTCCCAAGGTTGACCCCGAATTCATCGTGAAGGCCAACCCACAACTGATTCTGGGTGTAGATGCCAAAACGGTGGCCGCCCGCCCCGGCTGGAACACTCTGGCAGCAGCCAAAACGGGCCGTGTGGTGAGCCTCCCCGCCGGACTGGGCAACATTTTGTCTCGCCCTGGCCCCCGCCTGCCGGAAGCCCTGCGTGGGCTGGCAAAATTGGTTCATCCGGGCCTGTTCAAGTAGGTGAAACGACGTGAGTGGGAAGGGCTGAGGCGTGAGTGCGAAAAGGGGGAGCGTTGCCGTTGACCACGATCCACGATCCACGATCCACCACTCTCCCGCCCCGCCGCTTGCTGCCACGGACTCTGGCGCTGCTGGCTGTGCTGCTGGCCTCCATTGTGCTGGCCGTCGGCCTTGGCAGCGTGTTCATTCCGCCTGCCGAGGTGCTGGGGGCGCTGTGGCGCGGCGTGCTGAGCCTCGGCAGCGGGGCCGAACTGAGCGGCAACGACATCATCGTGTGGCAGATCCGGCTGCCCCGCGTGGTCATGGGCCTCGTGGTGGGCGCGTGCCTGTCGGTATGTGGGGCGGCATTTCAGGGCGTGTTCCGCAATCCGCTGGCCGATCCGTACCTCCTGGGTGTGGCCAGTGGCGGGGCGCTGGGGGCCACCGTGGGCATCGTGGCAGGCTGGCCGCGCTCCAGCATTCCGCTGTCGGCGCTGGCTTTCGCGTTGGCGGCGGTGGGCACAACATTGGCCCTCTCGCGGGAAGGGCGGCGCTTTCCCCCCACGCGCCTGATTTTGGCGGGCGTGGTGGTGGGAAGCGTCCTGAGCGCGTTTACTACCTTCCTGATCCTGCGCGGAGAAGACCGGGCACGGCAGGTGCTGGCCTACACGCTGGGCGACCTCGGCTTTAGCGGCTGGCGCGACGTGCTGACCATCTTGCCCTACGCAGTTATCGGCTGCGGCGTGCTGATGGCGCTGGCCCGCGCACTGGATACCCTGCAACTGGGTGACCTGACCGCCCGCAGCCTCGGCGTGCCTGTGGAACGGCTGCGCCTGCTGGTGGTCATTGCGGCGAGCGCGGCTACAGCGGCGGCGGTGGCCTACGTGGGCATCATCGGCTTTGTCGGGCTGGTGGTGCCCCATCTGGTGCGGCTGGTGTGGGGCGCAGGCCACCGCGTCTTGCTGCCAGTCAGTGCCGTGGCAGGCGCGGCGCTGCTGGTGCTGGCCGATCTGTTGTCTCGCACGACCATTCTCAGTCAGGTGGGTGTGGTCACGACGTTGCTGGGCGGGCCGTTTTTCCTGTGGCTGCTGGCGCGTGGGCGAAGTGATTGAGGGGCGAAGGGCATCTAAGGGTCGACGGTCGAAGGAAGCGCAATCGCTGGTGCTCACTCCATCCTTCCTCAAACCCCCAGCGCCCGTGCACCTTCGACCCTTAGACGCCTAGAACTGTCCCCATTACGGGAACGCGCCACCATCTCCATGAGAGCCGGGTGCTACGCTCCGGGGCGGTTATGGATACTTTTGACGTGATGGTCATCGGCGGCGGCCCAGCAGGATATGTGGCCGCGATTCGCGCCGCGCAGCTCGGCTTCCGCACCGCCTGCGTGGATGAATTTACCCGGAACGGCAAGGGCAGCTTGGGCGGCACCTGCCTGAATGTGGGCTGCATTCCCAGCAAAGCCATGCTGGATTCCTCCGAACGATTCGAGATGATTCAGCACGACGCCGCCGAACACGGCATCGACGTGGACGGCGCACGGGTGAACCTGTCCAAGATGCTGGGCCGCAAGGCAGGCGTCGTGGACAAGCTCACGGGCGGCGTGGCGTACCTGTTCAAGAAGAACAAAATTACTTCCTTTCACGGATTAGGCCAACTGGTGCGGCAGGAGGAGGGCGGCTGGGTCATCAATGCCGCCGGAACCGAAGTGCAGGCCAAGCACGTGATCGTGGCGACGGGCAGCAGCCCCCGCGCCCTGCCGCTGGCCCCATTTGGCGGCCACATCGTCGAAAATAGTGGCGCACTCGAATTTACCGAAGTTCCGGCCAAGCTGGGCGTGATCGGTGCGGGCGTGATCGGCGTGGAACTGGGCAGCGTGTGGCGTCGTCTGGGCGCACAGGTGACCATTCTGGAAGCCTTGCCCGGATTCCTGATGGCCGCCGACGACGCTGTGAGCAAAGAGGCGCTGAAGCAGTTTCAGAAGCAGGGGCTGGACTTCCACTTCAGCGTGAACATTACGGACGTTCAGCAGGACGATGCGGGCGTGACCGTGACCTACACAGAAAAAGACCAGACTGTGACCGCGCAGTTCGACAAGCTGATCGTCAGCATTGGACGTGTGCCCCACACCGCCGGACTTGGAGCCGACGCGGTGGGCCTCGCGCTGGATGAACGCGGCTTTGTGAAGGTGGACAGCCATTACCGCACCAATCTGGCCGGCATCTACGCCATCGGGGACGTGATCGGCGGCGCGATGCTGGCGCACAAGGCCGAGGAAGAAGGCGTGGCGTTGGCCGAAATGCTGGCAGGTCAGGCCGGACACGTGAATTACGACGTGATTCCCTGGGTGATCTACACCAGCCCCGAAATTGCCTGGGCCGGCCTGACCGAAAAGCAGGCCAAAGAGAAGGGCCTGACTGTCAAGACCGGGCAGTTCCCCTTCAGCGCCAACGGACGCGCCCTCGGACACGGCGACCCTCGCGGCTTTGTGAAAGTGGTGGCCGACGCCCAGACCGACCGCCTGCTTGGGGTGCATATGATCGGCCCCAATGTCAGCGAACTGATCGGGGAAACAGTAGCCATCATGGAATTCGGCGGCAGCAGCGAGGATCTGGCCCGCACCGTGCATGCTCACCCGACCCTCTCGGAAGTGGTGAAAGAAGCGGCGTTGGCCGTCAGCAAACGCGCCCTGCACATGTAAACCGGGCGGCGAGCGGTTTGGGAAAGGGGTCTTTTTAGCCCCCAAATCCGAATCGCCCGCGCCCAGATTGTGTCTTTGGCTATGCCTTCCTGCGGGTGGGGTTGACGTTCTCACCTGTATAACGCTATAGTTCCGCCTGTCCGAAAGGACGCCTTGAGAGGCAGTCAGCGAAGCCGTTCGTGTACTCAACCGTAATCTTACGGGGGATTCATACCGCGCCAAGCAAACTGAAGTGGTGTGGCCCCATCGTCTAACGGTTAGGACACTACCCTTTCAAGGTAGCGATACGGGTTCGAATCCCGTTGGGGTCACCAACCTAAGCCTCCGCCTCGGCGGGGGTTTTTGCTTTGTGGCGTCTTGTGCTGCCTGACTTTTATGCTCTCTGGCACCTCTGCCAGCTTTGAGACCAACTTTGAGATACGTTGACCTTCAGCGGCCATCCGCCCACCCTGTGACATCATTCCGGGGTGAAAGCCATCATCCCCGCCGCCGGACTGGGCACGCGCCTTCGTCCGCTGACCTTTACGCGCCCCAAACCCGTGCTGCCTGTGGCCGGAGCGCCCATCATCGTTCACGCCCTGCACACGCTTCAGGAGGCGGGCATTACGGAAGTAGGCATCGTGGTGTCGGACGCCACCCGCGCCGAAATCGGACACGCGCTGGCCGATCAGACCGACCTCCAGATCACCCTGATTGATCAACACGAGCAGTTGGGCCTGGGCCACGCGGTGCTGACGGCGCGGGAGTGGGTGGGCGACAACGATTTTTGCGTGTACCTGGGCGACAACCTATTTGAACACGGCGCGAAACCGTTTACCGAAGCTTTTGCCGCAAGCCGTCCTGCCGCCCTGATCGCGCTCGTGCAGGTAGCCGACCCCACCGCGTTTGGCGTGGCCGAACTGGACGGCGACAACCAGATCAAGCGTCTGGTGGAGAAGCCCAAAGTGCCGCCCAGCAATCTGGCGGTGGCGGGTCTGTACTGCTTTACACCCGAGATTTTTGAAGTGCTGGACGGCATGCCGCCTTCTGCACGCGGCGAATACGAAATCACCGACGCGATTCAGGGTCTGATCGAGCGTGGGCGGCGCGTGGTGGGCCAGCGGGTCGAAGGCTGGTGGAAGGACACGGGCCGCCCCGCCGACCTGCTGGACGCCAACCGCCTCCTGCTGGAACGCATCGAATCCGACGTGAAGGGCGAGGTGAGCGAGTCGCGCCTGACGGGCCGCGTGATCATTCCAGCTTCTTCCAAGGTGATCCGGAGCAAGATCGTGGGGCCAGTGCTGCTGGGCGAAAACGTGCTGATCGAGGACGCCTACATCGGGCCATTTACCAGCATCGGGAACGGCACAGTGGTCAGGATGGCGGAAGTGGAACACAGCGTTATTGACGCGCAGGCCCGCATCGAGCATCTGAATACCCGCCTGCAAGACTGCCTGATCGGCGTAAAAGCCGAGGTACGCGGTGGACGCAGCCTGCCGCGCACACACAAGCTGACCATTTCGGACGCGAGTTTGGTGGAGTTGGCGTAAGAATGGGAGAATGACCGACTTTCAGCGGTTGCCCAAAGACTTGCCTGTGCCGACAGATGACGGGGCCTGTGACCACCTCACGGGCCTGAGGGTTCCGGCGGTGAGGTCACTCTCTCGGCGCTGGCTGGGCGCACTGTGCTGTACATCTATCCGCGCACCGGCACGCCGGGACTGCCCTCGCCCCAGGACTGGGACAGCATTCCGGGAGCGAGGGGCTGTACGCCGCAATCCTGCGCCTTCCGCGACCATCACGCCGAACTGCAAGCCCTAGGCGCACGGGTTTTTGGCGTCAGCACCCAAACCACGCCCCAACAAGCCGAGGCCGCCGCACGCCTCCATCTGCCTTTTCCCCTGCTCTCCGATATGGCGGGCGAGTTGGCGCGGGCGCTGAGGCTGCCGACGTTTAGGGTAGAAGGCGAACAGGACCCTCTGCTCCGGCGCGTGACGCTGATCATCACAGACGGCGTCATAGAGAAAGTCGTCTATCCGGTGTTTCCACCCGATCAGAATGCTGCCGATGTGATGGACTGGCTCCGGCAGCATGAGTCGTAAAGCGGCGGTGCAAGCCGGGCAACATCAGCCCTAAGTCTTCTGGCCTGCCGTATCGTGTGCAACTCCCGGTACGGCGGGGCGGCGCGGCTTATCATACGGGGATGAGTGACACGCCCCGGATTCACCTTGGTTCCCTCCTGCGCACGGCGGGCGACGCCCACGCAGAGGGTGAACTTGACCACCTGACCTACTTGCAGGGCGACCTGACGCAGACCCTTCAGTTTGCCGAACCTGCCCCCTTTGAGATAGAGATCAACAGCCTTGAGGGCGATGAGCTGTACCTTCAGGGCACCTTTGAGCCGACTCTGATTATGGAATGTGCCCGCTGCCTGCGCGAGGTGCAGGTTCCGTTGGACATTCAACTCGGAACGCTGATGCGCTATGACCCCGCCGTGCAGGAACCCTTTTTGGAAGAGGCCGACACGGGCGAGGAAGTTCTGGTGTTTGGCGACCCCGACCTGAACCTGAGTGCGTACTTGGCCGAAACGACCCTGCTGGCCGCCCCCCTGAGCGTGGTGCACGACGAAGCCTGCAAAGGCCTGTGCCAGATCTGCGGTCACGACCTGAACGACGGCTCCTGCGAGCATATGGCGCAGGTTCCAGTGGAAGAGATCGACGACCAGTTGGGCATTCCCGAAGGCACCACGCACGCCAGCCAGAACCCGTTCGCGGCCCTGCGTGACCTGAAATTGTCCGACGATTGATGGCCGATTCCACTTTTCCCGAACTGACACCCCCTGAACTGACACACTTCCGAGACGGCCTGCCGCGCATGGTGGACGTGTCGGATAAGGCAGCGACCACCCGCACGGCCACCGCTGAGGGCTGGGTGCGCCTGCCCGCCGAGGCCCGCGCCGCACTCGTTGCGGGAATCAATCCCAAAGGCGACCCCCTCACGGTGGCGCGGTTGGCAGGCCTGGCCGGAAGCAAGCGTACCGCCGACCTGATTACGCTGTGCCATCCCATTCCAGTCACGGGGGTAGATGTGCGGGTCACGCTGGAAGAGGGCGGCGTGCGGATTGTGGCCACCGTGAAAACCACCGCGCCCACCGGGGTAGAGATGGAAGCCCTGACCGCTGTGACGGTGACCGCCCTGAACGTGTACGACATGCTAAAGGCGGCCAGCAAAGCCATCGAAATTACGGGCGTGCGCTTGCTGACCAAAACGGGCGGCAAGAGTGGCGACTACAGGGCGGCGGAACTCGGCGGCTGATTGTCCGGTCATCTGGGACAGCTTGCCCGGTCACAATAGCCTGGGAACCTTCACCGGTCTTTTAACGTAGAGGGAACGTATGGGCGCGGAGCATCTTAATCCACTTCAGGCAGCGTCGACGGGCCACCGTCCGGCGTGGCTGGAGTTGCTGCACCGTGAGGCCGAGGGAGATTTGGCTCCGCAGGAACGCGCCGAGCTGGAAACCCTGACTGAGAATGCAGACGTACAGGCGGCGCGGGCAGCCCTGGCACACATCACGGGCCTGCTGTCTACGCTCGACCCACCCGAGATGCCTGGCAGCGTGGCTGCAGTGGTGGCGCACGACATCGGCTGGAGTCTGCAACTAGAGCCGCCCTCTCTCCCAAATTCAGTGGCCGCACAAGTCGCCAGCGACATTGCCTACTCGCGCCAACTGTCCCCCCCTCTCCTGCCCCAATCGGTGGCGGCTGCGGTGGCCTCCAGCGTGCGCGTCGGTGCGGTGCTCTCGGTGATCCCGCCCTTGCCGCGCAGTATCGCCGCCAACGTCATGCAGGACATTCAGGCTTCCCGCTGGCTCACTCCGCCCACGTTGCCCCGTAGCCTCGCCGCCGAGATCGCTTCGGATGTGGCGGCTTCGGCACGCTTGGGCCAGAGCTTGCCGCCCGCTGTGCCGTCCGTTGCCGTACAGGTTACGGCCCGGATTGCCGCGCCGCCCCTTCAGGCTGCACCCGTTCAAACCGGTCGAGTTCAGACTGTGCCTTCTGCTTCCACCTTCATCGCCCAGCCCATTGCCCCGCTGATTGCACAGCCGCAAGCCAGCAATCCCGCGCCGCTGCTGCTGGTGTCGGCCCTGCTGGTGGGCCTGATTCTGCTGGCCATCACCTCTGCCTGGCCCAACCTGGCGGCGGGGGCGCTGGTGATGCAAACCCTGCTGGCACAGGTGTCGCCGCTGGCAGGCGTGGGGCTGGCGCTGCTGCTGGTCACCAGTGCGCTGGTGGCGTGGCGACCCCGGCCCACGGTGCAGCGGTTCGGGGCGGCAGCGTTTGCCCTGTCTGCCATCCTGACTGTGCCTGCCATGTTCGGTATGGCCGGGCGCAGCGGCGTTACGTTTGGTCAGAACGTGACCGTCAGTGGGCCAGTCGCCGGAAACGTGATCGCGGTGGGCGGCCAGATTACCCTCACAGCCAACGCATTGGTGCGCGGCGAAGTGGTGACCCTGCTGGGTGACGTGCGGCGCGAACCGGGCGCACAGGTCACAGGCCGCGTGAATGCCCTGCTGGGCCGCGCCCCCGGAGACCGGAACGCCCTGCAAACGCCACCGCCAGTGGGTCTCGGCATGGCGACTGCCGCCGCCTTCCGCCCCGTGCTGGGCTGGCTGGGCGCTGCCGCGTGGCCGCAGGTGTTCCTGACCCTGACGGGCGGTGTGCTGCTGCTGCTCTTTGTGGGTGGCATGGCTCCGGCACTGGCGCGGCGGCAACGTCACGCCCCGGTACGCACGCTGGCGCTGGGAGTGCTGGCATTGGCCGCCCTGATCGGCCCCGCTTTTGGCCTGGCGCTGGCTGGAATGCTTGGCCCTGCTCTGATCGCCACCGCCCTTGCTGCTCTGCTGATTGCCACCGGCCTCAGCGTCAGCGTGTATGACCTGGGCCGTGCGGTGGCCTACCGGGTGCGCCTGCCTGTGCCGGACGCGGTTGGGGCACTCGTTGGCCTCAGCAGCTTTGCCGCCTGCCTCAGCGCCCCCACGTTGGCTTTTGTGTTGGCTCTGATCGGCGGCACCTGGGGTGCAGGAACCCTGCTGCTGACGCGGGGGCAGGGTGCAGCCAAGCCGGAAGCTGGGTGGGTGGAGGCGGCGTAAGGCGCCTAAGGGTCAAGGGGCCAAGAAGGGCAACCGCTGGCGCTCATTCACCCCCTCCCCGCTCAAGGGTTAGCAGCAAAAACCAATACTCTAGCTTTTGCCATCGCTCCTTGTGGGACTCACAGAGTTGCGGAGCTGAGAGCGGCGCTGAGCATCAGCGGAGTGAGGGGGCCACCCACCACCCAGCAACTGTTCCCGCCCCATAACAACCCTATACAAGAAGGGCCAGAAACTCGACGCTTCCGGCCCTTCTTCGTTATTCAGAATTCCAACACCAACCCGATTGGATCAGTTCAGGATGCGTTTCAGGTGCAGGTAGATTTCGTACCAGTCCTGCTTGTCGCGGGGGCGCTTGCCACGCAGTTCGATGCGGGACAGGGTGCGAACCCAATCGGGCGTGATTTGTGGCCCCAGCGTGGGGTCGGCCACCAAGTCCGATAGACCTTTGGGCAAAGCGCCTTCAGTAGACGCGCCGTAAAATTCGACGCCCTCCAGAAGATCGTGAACCGTGATGGCGTAAGCCCCGGCCAACGTTTGCAGGGTCTCCAGGCTCGGGTTGGTACGCCCGCGCTCCAGATCGCTGAGGTACGGAACGCTGATTCCGGCGGTCTCGGCAATGTCCTTGAGCCGCAGCCCGCGTTCACTGCGGAGCTCGCGTAGTCGTTCGTGCAGTTTCATATGTCACCTCCTAGGCTGCGGCGTGCGTGCTATTGGGCTTGTTGGGCCATACAGCACGGGTTGCCTGGGGATGCGGTCGCTTAGAAAGGCGCGGCGATGGCATTTGCCTGTGAGCAGAATCAGGCATCCTTGGTCGGAGTGTAACACTGCTTTCCGCTACGGTCAATACAGAATGTAGCCTCATGCTTCTTGTCAGCTCGGAGCCGCTCTGCTATTATCGTAATTAAGAACAGGATTCGCCGCCATCCATTTCGGCCCCATCAGCACCACCCAGTTACCTCGCAGCGCCTATACCGCTGGAAGGAGTACCTCTATGCGTGCCCTCGATACCATTGCTGAAAGTATTCGCGTTGGTTTTGTTCATCCCACCACGGTCAAAAATACCCTGATCGAAGCCGAGAACGAGGGCGGTCTGAGCGCCGTGCGCCGCATCGAACGCCAACTGAGCCTCGGTGCCAATGCCCTGCGCGAGCGCCAGCACCCGCATAGCGCCCTGGCCCAGACGTGGCTGAGCGCCAGCCGGGCCTACCTGATTACCCAGGTGGAACGCAAGCACGCCGTTTGACTGAAACGCAGATAGGCAGAAGGCCAGAGCCGGGAATCTCCCACGCTCTGGCCTTTCTGCTTGATCCTAAAGCAGTTCTCCGAATTCCATGTGCAGGGGTGGTGTTCCCGTGCACACTCCATTCTCCGCACTGCTCCGTTAAATTCACTTACGGTGTTCGGCCAGAAGAACAGGAGAATGGCACCTGTTCTTCTGTCAAATGCTCTAAATTTAGCTCAGTCCGTAAATTCCCTCGTACTTCTCGTGCAAGTACGCTACATACGGGTCGGCAGTCAGCGGGCGGCCCGTGGCAGCCACCGTAATCTGCTCTGGCGTGCGGCTCCGGCCATGCTGATGCACATTATCGGCCAACCACGCCAGCAGCGGCGCGTACTCGGCCTGATCAATGCCCGCCGCGATCTCGGGCGTCTGGCGGGCGGCTTCCAGCAGTTGCACGCTCAGCAGGTTGCCCAACGTGTAGGTCGGAAAATAGCCGATCAATCCCGCAGACCAGTGCACGTCTTGCAGCACCCCCTCGGCGTCATTCGGCGGCGTGAGGCCCAGATACTCGCCCATCTTGGCATTCCACGCTTCCGGCAAGTCGGCCACGTTCAGGCTGCCTTCCAGCAGCGCCAATTCCAGTTCAAAGCGCAGCATCACATGGAAGTTGTAGGTGACTTCATCGGCTTCCACGCGGATCAGGCTGGGATTCACGCGGTTGACGGTGCGATACAGCGTTTCGGGATCCAGGCCCGCCGTGACTTCGGGGGCAGCTTCGGCCAGCGCCGCAAAATGACGGTTCCAGAACGGACGCGAGCGGGCCAGCAGATTCTCGAACATGCGCGACTGGCTTTCGTGGACGCCCAAACTCGTGCCGCTGGACACCGGAGTCCGCTCCCAGCGCTCGCCCACGCCGCGCTCGTACATGGCGTGGCCGGTTTCGTGCCAGGTACCGAACAGGCAGGCGGGCCAGTAAGGTTCCACGCGGGTCGTGATTCGCAGGTCACTGCGGCTGAAATTGGTCTGAAAGGGGTGCGCACTCTCGTCTTGCCGCGCAAAGTCGGACTTCAGACCAAACGCCTCGCCCGCCATGCGCCACGCAAAGGCTTTCTGTGCCTCTGGTGCAAAAGGGCGGGTCAGCACGCTGTAATCCGCGGCGTCGGGCGCGGCCACGATTCGGCGCAGCAGCGGCAACGTGCGGTCACGCAGGTCGGCAAACACCGTTTTGACATGTGCGGCCCGCATGCCCGGCTCGTAGTTGTCCATCAGCGCGTCGTAGGGGTGGGCCTCGTAACCCAGCAAGTCGGCCTGCCGCCGCGCCAGGTCGATCATCTTGGTCAAGTGCGGCGCGAAGGTGGCAAATTCGCTGTTCTTACGGGCCTCTATCCACGCATGGTGGGCCTCGTTGCGGGCGCGGGACTGTTCCTCTACAAACTCGGTGGGCAACTTGGTGGCCTTGCCGTGATCGCGGCGCGTGACCTGCACGATGGCGGCGTCGGTGGGGTCAGCGGGTTCGCCCGCCGCAACCAACAGTTCGGCGGTACGGGGGTCGGTGAAAATCTCGTGCGCCAGCCCCTCCAGAGTCGCCATCTGCTGCCCGCGCACCCGCGCCGCCTCGTCGGGCATCTGCGTTTCCTGATCCCAGGACATCAGGCCCGCCGCCGCACCCAGGTCGCTGATTTGCCCCAAACGGCGCTTCAGTTCGGGCAGCGCCACATCGGGTGAGTTGAGAGGAGGAGCAGTCACATCAGTCGGCTGCACATCTGGCGTCTGCGATGAGGTTGTCATGGCCTCTCAGGGTAGCGTGTCCGGGCAGCGGTGAGGCCAGATGGCGGACAGTCCGGCCTCTGATGTGGCTTGTGCCTACTGCCACCGCTCCCGTTCCTCACCTGCCCCCCCCAGCAGGAGGGGACGCACTTCTCCGATCAGATAGAGGCTGCCGCACACCACCGCCAACGGCCCAGCGAGGCCATGGAGAAGGGCCAACGCGTCGGCGGGGGAATGGGTCAGGTGAATGGGCAAGCCCTCAAACAGTGGCGCGAGGGTGGCGGGGTGGGCCGCGCGGGGACTCAGCACGGCACGCGTCAGGATGACCCGCGAGGCCAGTGGGCGCAGAGCCTCAGCCACACCGCCCAAATCCTTGTCGGCAGCGGCACCGAAGATGAACGACACACGCTCCAGACCCAGCTCTGGCAACAGCTCGCGCAGGGCGGCGGCCAAAGCCTGTGCGCCCGCCGGGTTGTGTGCGCCGTCCAGCAGCACGCGCCCACCCGCAGCAGTTGGGATGACCTCCATTCGTCCGGGCCACCGAACTGCTTCCGTACCCTGCCGAATGGCCGACTCGGACGCACCTAATCGGAACGCCGCCAGAGCCGCCAACGCCGCGTTTCTGGCCCCATGTGCCCCCAGCAGTGGTGTGCGAAAGCTGAAGTGTTGGCCGTTTGGCAGAGGCAAAACCACTGACCAACCTTCCCACCCCAGAGACTCGGCCCGCACGTCGCCCAGCGCCCACAGGTCTGCCCCTTCCCTGTCCAGAATGCTTCGGACTCCAGCAACGACATCGGTTACGACAGGCCGCCCAGCACGCAGAATCCCGGCTTTCTCGGCGGCAATAGCCTCCAGTGTATCGCCCAGAATCTCGGTATGATCGAGCGCCACGTTGGTGATGACACTCAGCACCGGGTCAAGCGCGTTGGTGGCGTCCAATCGCCCGCCGAGGCCCACTTCCATTACGGCTAGGGTCACGCCCGCTTCGGCAAACAGCAGGCAGCCCAACGCCGTCACGATTTCAAAAAAAGAGGCATCTACGGCTTCGGCATGGGGCCGCACCCGCATCAAAGCCTCGGCCACCGCGCTTTCGGGCAAATCTTGATCCCCCACCCGGAATCGCTCGGCAAACTGGGTCAGGTGCGGGCTGGTGAAGAGGCCCACGCGCTCGCCGGATGCGGCCAAGATGGCGGCCAAAGTTGCGGCGGTGCTGCCTTTACCATTGGTGCCGCCCACTAACACCACGCGGTAAGCCTGCTGGGGGTGGCCCAACCGTGCCAGCAGCACCCGCACCCGCTCCAAGCCGGGATGAATGCCGAACCGCTGGCGTGCAAACAGCCAATCCAGGGGGGTTATGGCTGGCTCAGACAGACGGAGTTCCGGGGGCAAAATAGGCTTCCAGCGCAGGCACAACCTGCTTTTTGCGGCTGATGCGTGCGCCGAGATCGGCCACCTGCCCATCAGTTTCCACGCCGAACGCTTCACGCATGAGCTTTTCTTCGGTGGCACTCAGAACCAAGGTGCGGTTAGATTCGTTCAGAATATCCACCACGCTCAGCAACACGCCGTTCAGTCCGTCGGCGGCCTTGACCTGATCCATGGCGGCCAAAAGCTCGGCCTGCCGCCCAAACACGTAGGCGGGATTGGTGGTTTCTATGACGCCCAGGCCCCAGCGTTGTACCGATTGGGGTTGGGCGGGGTCGCCAAAGGGGAAGACTTTGTAATCCATCCGGAGCAGCGTTTCGGCAGGTGTATCACCCAGATCGCTCTTGGCAGCAAACATCGCCAGTGCGTACGCCTCCACATCAGTCACGCCCGCAATGGGTGCAAGGAAAGCCACCGCTTCCCGGTCTGCCTGCGTGGTGGTCGGACTACGGAAATGCAGCGTATCGCTCAGAATCGCACTCAGCATCAGCTTGGCATCCATGACTTCTACGGGTAGATGTGCCTCTAAATGCAGCTTCAACAGCAACGTTCCCGTGCAGCCCACCGGCTCGAAGCGCAGGTAAGCGGGCTGCGAGGTGGTCAGGTCGCCCAGTTTATGGTGATCGACCACCCGTGTCACGTCCAGTTCGCTCAGGTTGGGAACCGACTGGGCACTCTCATTGTGATCCACGAGCGCCACCGCTGAACCGGGCGCAAGCTGGGGCAACAGCGGGGGTGCCTCCACCCCCAATTCGCGCAACACAAACGCCGTTTCAAAATTCAGGTCGCCTAAGCGGTAAGCCTGAGCCTCCACGCCCTGCCGGGTGAGAAGCCGGGCATAGACCAGAGCGGCAGAGATGGCGTCAGTATCGGGATTCAGGTGACCAAACACAGCAAGCATAGGCAGCAGTTTAGCGGTTCTCTAGGTCAAAGGTCCAAACTGAAAAGCAGAAAGGCCACCCCGAAGGATGGCCTTTGCTGACACTGAACCTAATGGCTCAGGGAGAAGCGGTTTAGAACTTGAAGGTGTAGTTGACCTTGAAGCCCTGAGCAACGCTGGTCGTGTTGTCGTTCAGGTTGGTGTTGCGGAACACGCCGTAGTTGGCAGCAATGCCGTTCCACGAGAGTTGTCCGAAGACGCCGTCCACCTTGCCGTTGGCCGTACCGAAGCCAGAGGTGTTGATGAAGGGGCTTCCGCCGCCGCTGAAGGGGCTGGAGTAGATGCGGTCAGCAGCAGCGCTGTAGGTTGCGCTTGCAGCACTCGCACTGCTCGCATTGATGGTCGAAGCAACGTTGAAGCCCTGGTAGTAGGCGTAGCCCAAGCTAGCCTTCATGTTGGGCACCAAGAACTGGTTCAGGGTAATGCCTGCCTGACCAAACAACTCGGTTGCGCTGGTGGTGATGACCTGCGTCTGGCTGCCGGGCGTCGTGAGGCGATTGGCAAAGTTAGCGAAGAAGCTAGGCTGCAAGGGCACACCGGTGAGGGGCTGAGTGCTGAGCTTCACGCCGTACTTGACCGTGTTGTAGGTCGAGGTGCCGATGTTGGCAGTCGTTGCAGTCGTCGTAGCGTTGGCTGCAGCGTTCTGATCAAAGACACGGGCATCGTTGGTCGTCTTGAACAAGTGGTAGCGAGCAAACGGCTCGATCTTGACGCCAGCGAAGGTGCCACTGTAGCTACCGTAAACCTGAAGGTCATTGGCACTGCCATCCAAAGTGTCGTTGACCGTGACCGTTCCCGCGTTGTCGCGGCGCAGACCGTAGAAGTAAGCGTCGGCAACGGTAAAGCTCAGGCCGGGAATCAAAGCGTTGGTTGCAGCGCCGTCATGCTTCAGGACGCCACCGAACGTGCTGGAGAAAGCGAAGGGCACAGTTGCGGTATCCATGTAAGGAGTACCCAAGTTGTACGCAAAGTTGTTAGCATCAATTGCAAGCTGGCGAGTGGACGTACCGGTGGTGAGGGTAGCGCGGTTGTAGAAACCGACTGCCGACAGAGCGCCGAACTTCACACCGCCGCTGACGCCGAAGCTGGTGTTGCGGTCGCCGTTGTTGTAGGGCACGTAGGAATCGCCATAAGCGCCCAACACGACAGGGCCGAGGTTGGTGGACAAAGCGCCGCCGAAGCCGACCTGATCCGCACCGTAGGGCTGGCTGGTCTTGTAATCGGTGTAGTACGCCGAATCATTGCCGGACATGCTGGCTTCACCGTTGGCGTATGCAGCTTCAATGGCGCGGTAGTTGGCTGCGGCCTTCACGACGCCGAAGTCAGCTTTGACATCGGTGTAGAAAGCGTAGTCGGCGCTGTTCACAGCATTCTGGAAGGTTCCGCCACTCGACACGAAGGTGGCAGGAGAGGCTTGAACGCTAGCAACGCCCGCACCAGTAATGCCGACGGGGCCAAACTTGACGTCGTAATCTACGCCGTAAGCACTGCGTCCAGCAGAAGTCAGGCCGTCCATTTGCGCGAACGAAACTCCAACGGTACCGATGCCACCGGGGTTGACGCTGGCACGGACGCCGTAGTAGTTGCCTTCGAGGATGCTGCTGCCTTTGTTATCTCTGGCGTTGCCAGCAACGACAGTCAACTTGGGAGCAAGGGGCAACTGGGTGGCTTCGATGTTGATGACCGCACCACGCCGGGTGACTGCGCCTTCAGTATCGTTGTCGTTGGCGAACAAGTAGTCATTGAACTTGAACTTGCTGTTGCCGTTGTGATAGTTGACATCGAACTTCTGGCCGCTGATGGTACCGCTGGCGCTCGCGTTGTCTACGTTCACGGAAACGTCGTTGCCAACAGCAAAGGAGTTGTTGGTGTAGAAGTTGATAGCAGCGTCGTTGACGACAATGGTGCCGTTAGCGGTGACCAAATTGCTGGCTTTCACGCCGAAACCGATGCCACCGGTGAAGGTTTGGTTGTTGGTGTCGGTGCAGCTCACTGCGTTGCCGGAAGCAGCGTAGGCTCCGGTGGGGCAGTTCACGCCGCTGCTGAACACGCCGTCAGCAAAGGTCTGGCGGGTCAAACGGTCAACGTCGAAGTGCTGGGTGCCGCTGATCAGGTTAATGCGCCCATAAGCAGCATCAATGTTGCCGGAGATGCTGAATTTGGGAGCGTTCTCCAGGGTGGTCACGCGGCCAGCAACGCCGGTCACGCGGTTGTCTACGGCGGTCACGCGGCCCGACAGGTTGTCGAAGTCGGTGCGCGTCACGAAATCGGCCTGAGCAGCTTCGGCGGCGCTGACACGATCCTGAAGGTTCAGGATGTCTTGGTTCAGCAACACGGTCAGGTCGTTCAGGGCGGCGATGGAGCTGGCGTTGTCGTCAATGTCGGCACGCAGGGTGTCGTACTCGTCGGCGCGGGCGGTCAGCTCGTCGATCTGGGTCTGGATGCCAGTGATGGCGGTTTCGTCGCCACCGGCACCGGCGATTTCTTCCACGCGGGCTTCGAGGCGGCTGAAGTCGTCGCGGTTGACAGCGTTCTCTTCGAGGTCGCTAACGCGGACGCCGAGGGCGGTCAGGTCGGCAGCGAGTTCCTGAATGGCGTTCTGCAACGCGGTCAGGTCTTCGGCGGTGAAGACACTGGTTTCAGTGACAGTCACTTCACCGGTGCGGATTTGATCCAACACGCGGGCGATGATCACAGCGGCTTCGTAGCGGGTCAGGTTCTGCGTGCCACGGAAGGTTCCATCGGGGTAGCCGAGGATGATACCGCGCTCGACCAGACGGTCGATGGCGTCTTTGGCCCAGTGAC